>JBAQGH010000034.1:0-48081 GCA_049287685.1 Solirubrobacteraceae bacterium
AACCAGGCCCACCGCCTCACGCTTGAACTCCTCCGGATACCGACGCACAGATCCTGACATAGACACCATCCTTTCGCATCTAAACCACGAAAGCAATCAGACGTCCGTCAAACCGGGTCCACTCCACTATGAGCTCACCACCGGACACTAAGCGGGATCTACTTATTGCTTGGATGAAGCAATGCTTTGACGCTGCCGGCTTGGAGGCGAGTGAGAAAGAGGCGTATTCGTACGCGGCGATCACCGCAACTGAAATCATAGATGAAGGCCTCGTCCCGTTCGCGGAAGGAAACTCAATACCTCATGGTTCAGGCTCCAACACGGTTGCCGGAGGAAGTCCCGTCCCAGGGTTTCTCGCCTATCTCCGATCAGTGCCCGGGGATGCGCCTGCGAGGCTCGATGCCTTTGACGAGATTTTTCAGCGCTTCGTCGATCTAACGGCGACGGTGGAGGCTGCGGGCGAGTCCGGTGCCCTGTCAAATGCCGCCCACAACCGCGCCCAAAACGCGGCAGATGAGATCCTCAAGGCATACTTCGAGGAACGAACCGAGGATGCGGTTCAGCAACTTCACAAGGCTTTGGTGACGCAAGCACACCGCCGATTGACATGTCAAAGGTGACTCTAGGAAAGGTCACAGTTGGTAGCGGCTGCGCCGTCGTTGCGCTTGTCGTCATGGTCAGCGTGATGGTGATTGCCTTGCTCGTTGCTATGGCGTGACGTGCGTTGAATGCCGCTTGTGCGACGTTCGCTTCCCAATGGCCCCTTGCTTTCCCGCGATGCGTTCAAGACGAGCCTAAGAGCCAGCGGCTCAGCACACGCCGGGCTGGGGCGTCGGCGATCCAGTTGTGCCGTTGGCCGACAAGTTCCAGCTCCCATCCAAGGTTACGCGCGAGACGATCGACCACCCGACGACGCAGATCGGACATCTCGGGCGATGTCGCTGCATCGAGGTCAGCCACCGCCGGGCGAGCGAGGCGAAACTCAATCGGCCCCGGTAGCTCACACTCTTCAATATCCATCATTGCCATCAGCAGGGCTAGATACTCAGCCTCAATCGGGCCGGCGCAGGCGACAATGGCGCTGCGTTTGCCGAGCGAGTCACTGGCGTAAGCCAAAGCTCCAATCCCGTTACTCCACGCGGCACCACAGTTGACGTAGAACGGTTTGGCGAGTTTGCGCCGCCGGCGCTTGGCGGCAATCACTGAACGGCGGGCGCAGAGCACCGTCGCCGCAAGCGCCTCAATCGTTTTGGGTGCTTTCTCCCGCTGGGCCATGCGCCTGATCCTGCCTCAGTGGCCGACTGGTGAAAAGGCTACGCCGACGCTAGTTTCGCCGCGGCTAGTCCGTGCGTAGCTCAACTCGTCTTCAGTCGAGCAATACGGTTCGCGGCATACCGCACGCTTGGGCCGATCTGCTCGATTAGCTCCTGCACCGTGAAGTCGTCGGTGGGCACAGTCACGTCAATTGCGATTGGCTGCTGGTCATGCGGTTGTCGTACACAGACCGCGATTGAGCGCGCGCCGCCGATGTACTCTTCGTCGCTGACGATCGGCTCCCGGTAATCCAGGCTCTCCAGCTCGTCCAGCAGCTCGATTCGCATGACGTACGAGCGCGGCCCCCGTGGAATGAAATCGACCTGCGACAGTAGACGCAGCCGCCACGACTCAGACAGGCTTGCCAGGAGGGCCTTCCCGAGTGCCGTGCAGTAGAGCGGTGCGCGCGAGCCAAAGCGTATTTCCTGGTTGATGAAATGCTGCGCGCGTCTCTGTCCGTACAGGCGGTGCAGGTAGGCAACACTCCGGTGGTGGAACGTGCCGATGCAGACGGTGTAGCCGGTCTCCTCGAACAGTTCCTCAAGGACTGCTCGGACGGGCTCTGTCCGCCGCAGCGAAGCGGTCAACGAGATGTCGGATTCGGCTGAGCGCGTCGCCAACACATTGCTCATGGATGGATGCGGCTGACCAAGCCGCGTGAAGATGTGGCTTGGTCTGAGGTGGATGAGATCGGCCATTTCCGCTGCGGCGCGCGCTCGACTTGGCTGGGCTAACAGCAGCGGAATTGCCATCGTTGCCTGCAATGACTTCGATGGCTGCGGTTGTCGTAGCTGCATCGAATGAGCCGGTTGACGCTCGCCACCGCTGCCGCTGTAAGAAGGTGCTCGACTCACGCCGATGCGTGAGTCGAGCCGCCCTCTCCTGCGCGGTTAACCAGGACACCCGCGCAATCCCCCGCCAGCCGGTATCTCCCCTCCTGCTGGCTAACGATGTAGCCGAGGCGCGACAGGTCAACCAGGCAGTCCCGCGCTGTGGAGCAGGACATCCCCGTCAGCCGTTCGATGGCAGTCACGTCAAGCTCGGCGTCCCCATCACGGAACTGTGCCAGCGCTAACAGGCCGGACCTGATCGGCGGTTTGCCGCCATCGCTATCCATCGTCATTGCCGCATGATCGATGGAATCTCAATCTTTGGAAAGGCTACGCCGCCCCTAGTCTCGACGCGGCTATGCGACCTTGACCGTCATCCGGCGCAGACGCAGGAGCAAGAGCGCCGGCCTTGCAAACGTGCCGGTGGCTTCCAAGATGCGTTCGGTCGCTGGGCGGGCCGAGGGAGTCCATGCTTGCTCGTCGGAAAGGTACAGCGCCACCATCGCCGCCAAGATCAGCTGGTGGTGCGGCGGTACCGCTTCCGCTCGCTTGATCATCTCGGTGGCGAGCAGGCCAAGCCGTTCAGTCATTTCATCCTGTGAGGCGTAGTAGTCGAGCAGGTTGCGTTGATCGGTTGCTCGATCTTCGGCGCGGTCGATCAGGCTGTCCAGCAGAATGTGCAGCGCCTCAGCCCAAGGCCAGTACAACGCCTCAATAGCCTCGACTTCGCTCCGCGTCAGGTTCGGGTCGGACGCGGCGGCCAGGTGCGCGAAGATCGCCAGCGAGGAGCCACACGCCGCGCCGATCTCCCACCACTTGAGCTGCAAGCCGGCTGGTTGTTTGCTGGCCCAACGAGCCAGCGCCGGGTGATCGCCAGTGGTCGCCAGATTGATCCGACTCTGGTAAAAGACCACGCGCCAGGCGTGGCGTAGCACCGCATCGGCCACCACGGCGTAGGACGGCAAAGCACAGACCGCTTGCCGACAGCCTTCGATCAGCCCGACCAAGTAGCCGCCGTCTTCTCGCTGCGCGTGGTGCTGGTAGTAGTCGGTGTGCGGCAGATCCGGTTGGAGCGCCGCGACAAAAGCGTTGTGGAGCCCGCAGGCATTGGCGGCTGGCACGCGACTCGGCTGCTCCATGAGGGTGTCGGCGTAGTCGAAAACACCTTGGAGGTCCACGAGCAGGCGAGCGACGGAAAAGCGGCCTAAGCGGGGCGTGAAAACGGCGAACGCCGCCGCGCCCTCAAGGCTTGCCCACTTACGCTGCTGCGCATCGAACGCCAGGGCGCGCAGCGCTGGATCGGGGATACCCCGCGCGAGCGCGTGCAGCCGGCGAATCTCGTGCTGGACGACCGGAAAAACGCCGAGCCAGTAACGCCGGGCGGCTGAGACAAAGGCGACGACGCTGCGTGTAGTCGATGGGCTCACTTAGGACAGCGTGGCGGGTATCTGCCCGCCACCGCATGGCCCGGATACTCATTCCTGAAAGCTCAACTCTGGTGCAACGCCAGCGGCCGAGTAGCCCGGTATCGAGATAACCACCAGTGAGGCCCCGGCGACGATTACCAGCGTCAGCGCAATCTGCGCCAGACCGACGCTGAACGGCGCCGGAAAGCCCGTGGTGGTGCGCAGGTAGTGGTCCGCGAGCGCGTGTCCGTAGAGGCCGAGGATCGCGCCATCCAAACAGCCGATTCCGAGCACGACGGCGCTCTCGAGCAGCACGCCGCGCCATAGCTGCCAGCGCACGTAGCCTTGCGCCTTGAGCGAGGCGAGGCGACCACGCCGCTGGTAGATCGTGGCCGTCAGGGCCGCCGCCAGCGCCAGCGCCGAAATCAGCAGCAGCAGATTCGACACGTCGTTGAGAATGCTGAGACCCTGACGCGCTGTTGCCTCCACCTCGGCGATGCGTTCGTCCGCCGTCTGTACCCGCAGCCCGGTCGCGGGGCCGAGCGCGTGGCGAATGGCCTGCGCATCGGCTGCCGGCGTCGTCCCCGGCTTCACGTCGACGGCCAAGGTAGTCGGGTTGGAGTTTTGCCAATAACGGCTGTAGTCGTTGGTGTTGAGCGTGATCGTGCCGGGCGGCCATCCGATGTTCGTGGTGATCGCCGCCACGCGAAACGGCACGGTGCCGGATGGCGTCGGCAGCGTGAACGAACTGCCAACTTGCAAATGGTGTTCTGAGGCAAAGCCGCTGGAGACGGTCGCCCAACCGGGCCGGCGCATGAGGGCATCGGCGCGCGCCAGCGCTCCGGTTTCTAGCTGACTGGAAAGGATCATGGCCGAGCTACCCGGCGGCGCGGCGCGTATCCAGAGACGCTTTGCGCCCACGTCCAAGAAGGAGCCCTGTCGCGCGCTGACTGCCGCAACGCCAGCCGTGCGGGAAACCGCCTGCGCCACGCCGCCCACGTCAAAGCTGTCCGTGTCGTGGATGTTTTCGTTCGGCGTGATCCAGATCGCCGCCGAGTGCCATTGCTGCGATATGCCTTGCTGGAGGCCGTCGATCAGATCGCTACGCGCCCCACCGACCGCGATGGAGCCGTAGATCGCCAGTGCCGTAATGCAGGCCAGCGCCACCGAGCGGGTGGCGGTCGCTTTCAATTCGATGTTCGCCATCGCCACCATTTTCCCGTGGTAGCGGTGAGCGATATGGCCGAGCACGCCAGTCACGGCCCGGAAAAGCAACGGGATGAAGCAAGGCGCAGCCACGGCCAGCGCCACTCCACCGAGGATGGTCAGGTCCGAGTCCAGCAGCACCATGAGCGTCGCGGCGACGACGATCGCCACGCCCAACAGCGCCGCCCTGCGCACAACCCCGTCGCTGATGCTTTGGCCCGGCTCGCCAAGCTCGCTCATGAGGGCGTCGGCGTCCCGGTACTTGCGCAAGTCGAAGATCGGCGACATGGCCGCCAGGAAGGCCGCCAACACACCGCAGCCAAGAGCGACAACAACCGGCATCAGGCTGACTAACTGCCGCCCGGTGATCGGGAACGTCGTCGCGAGATAGCTCGGCACCGCCCCAAACAGGCTGCGCGCCAGGACATAACCGACAAGGACACCGACGACCGAGGCCACAATCCCCAACACGAGTGCCTGAGAGCCAAGGACGGCAACGATTTGACGTGACGTATAGGTCTGTTCGCGCAGTTCCGCGACGTGCCAACGGCGGTCGGGCATCGTTAGCAACATGGCGTTGAAGGCCAGCAGAAAGCCGACCATCAGCGAGATCGCCGCAAACAAGCTCGTTGACTGATTCGTCGGTTTCAGAGCGGTTTCGGCCAGCGCAATTTCGTGATTCGCCGGCTCGATGTTTAGCCGCCCGGCCGCCAAGCGTTTCAGTCCGGCTTCAACCTGCTTGGTGCGGCCCGGATAGGTTTTGACGAGCACCTCAGTGACGCGCTCTGGCATACCGGCGACCGCCTGCGCGCTGCTGAGCAGCATCACCGCAATCCGGCTCGACGCCAGCGAGCCGATCGAGCCCGAGTTGAGCACCGCCCTGACCGGGACGTTGTGCGGCTGGCCGTTGACCAACAGCCGCGCGTTGCCTTCGGTTTGGACGCCGATGGCTTCCGCCACGCTCGACGGCAAGCCGACACCGCTTTCCAACAGCCGCGCGCCTGCGCCAAGGTCGCTTGTCGCCGCGCCCCGCAGCGCCACGATCAGCGGACTGACCCCGACCAGCTGCGTCAGTACATGCCCCTTCGGACCCTCGACGACGGCGCTCTGACGCAAAATCGGCGCCGCCACCTGGACACCAGGCAGCTCAATCGCCCGCTGCGCGAGCCGCTGATTGAATCCACTCGGCGAGCGAGCCACGAGGGCAAGGGACGCCGAGCCGTTGACGGCGTTGACCGCTTCGCGGGTCGATCCCAGGATGCTGCTGTTGGCCACCAAGACGCCAAACACCAACGACACGCCAATGGCGATGCCAGCGCCGGCCATCAGCTCCGAGCCGCGATTGTTGTGCCAATGCACCCGATAGAGCGCATATAGACCGGCCGGTGTCATCCCCAGGATGCGGGGCCGTGTCGGGACGCGCGGGGCGCGCCTCATCCCAACATCGGGACGTGGAGATCCAGGTCGAGGCCGTCCGTGAGCTTGCCGTCACGCAGCGTATGCACGCGATTGACAAAGGCCGTGGCCTGCGGATCGTGCGTGACCAGCACGACCGGGATGCGCTCCTCGACGCATATCTCCCTGAGCAGTTCCAAGACTTCTTGACTGCGGCGCGTATCGAGATTGCCGGTCGGCTCGTCGGCCAGCAACATACGCGGTTTGTTCGCCAGTGCCCGCGCGATGGCGACGCGCTGGCGTTCGCCCATAGACAATTCCTGTGGCCGGTACTCCAGACGATCGCCGAGCCCGAGCCGCTGTAGCCACGGCCGCACCATGTCTTCGGCTTGGCGCAGCGTCGCGTCTGTGGCAAAGAGCTTCATGCAGGCGTTCTCGAGCACTGTCGCGCCGCGTGAGAGATGAAACGACTGAAAGACGATGCCGGCCTTCTCACGCCGGAATTCGGCGCGCTCGTCGCCGCTCAGGCTCGTGAGCTCCTGCCCGTCGAACAAGATCGACCCAGCGTCCGGCAGCTTGATCGTCGCCGCCAGCATGAGCAGCGTGGTCTTGCCCGAGCCGCTTGGCCCGTACAGCGCCACGAACTCCCCCGGCTCGACGGTCAGCGAAACACCATCGACCGCGTGAACCGTCTCGCCAACACCTGCATAACGCTTGACAACGTTCCGCAACTCCAGGGTGTTCACGACGCCCGGCTGGTCTCGCCGCGGGTCGGGAACTCGATGACCTTGCGCCGATTCGTCGGCACGGTCAGCTTGCCATCCGACAGCCGCATCATCGGCTTGCAGCCGTTGAGCGGCGCAATTTCTTCGGAGGCAACCAAGAGCGCACAGCCAATCTTCGCCGGCAGCGACCGCAGCAGCTCGTAGAACTCTCTGGCCTGGTCGGGGTTATTGAGCACCGCTGGCTCGTCCATCAGCAGCAGGCGCGGTTTGTGGGCTATCGCGCGCGCCAGCTCCACAATCGGACGCTCGCTCATGCCTAGCTCCGTCGTGCGTTGTCGCGCCAGGTGCGGAGCGCCCAACAAGGCAAGCGTCTTTTCGGCCCGCTGTTCGGCTTCTCTCCCAGTGGCTGAGCCACCGAATAGCGAGACGGTAATGAACTCCATGACCGTCATCGACCGACTGGGATGCCAATCGCCACGGGCATAGGCGATGCCGTTCTCGCGGCGAGCCACCGCCACCTCATCGCGGCTCATGGTTGCCAGCTCCGTTTCGCCCCATAAGACGCTGCCGTCGTCGGGCGGCATCAGGCCAGCGGCCACCTTCAGCAGCGTGGTCTTGCCGCCTCGGCGCGAGGCCATCAGACCAACGGTCTCGCCTGCCTCAATCTCGAACGAGATGCGATCCAAGACCGCAATCTGCTCGCCCCCGTCAAGGAAGCGCTTGCTGACCCCTCGAAATGCCAGAAGGCTCATCGACTCAGCCGATCGCGCTCCAATTCGAGTTCCCGGCGCGCGTCCTCAAGCCATTCCAGCTCGGCGCGCAAACGCCGCTCGACCGAGGAGCGCTGCATGTTGATGACTCTCCCCAAGTAGGAAACAGGTCGGGTCTCTGCTTTTTCGGCGTCCTCGATTTCTTCGAGGATTCGCTCTTCGCGTTCGGCGAACCGCTTCAGCAGATCGGGGATGTCCTCCTCGGTCGAGAACAGCAGCCGCACGTCCAAGTCGGTCGGGATGACGCCCTGTTTGAGCGGCATCGTGCGCCACTCCCGCCGGGCTTCTTCACCCTTCTCAGTCGGGTAATAGACATCGAGCAGTTCGTCCTTCTGCCCGGCAGGCTCATTCTGCGAGCGGATCAAACCGTCGCGCTCAAGCCGTTCCAAGTAGGAGTAGATGTGTTTGCGGTCGATCCGCCACGACGAGCCCATACGACGCCTCGCACGGCTGGCAACGTCCCAACCGTGGCCCGGTTTCTCGATCACAGCAGCCAGCACAGCAGCGGGTACAGGCGACTTACCGCTGAGTAGAGACTCCTTGCTTGTCTTTCGAGCAGCCACGTATTGTTCGTATAGAGCGAATATCGACTAACCAACGGTACAGCAGACGACCGACGCGCGGACTACGGTCCCCTTGTACGAGCTTCAAGCAACAGCGAGTCGCTGAATCCCCCGCTTGTGCGACATGGCATGTGGCTAAGCGCAACGGTGGCTAGGGTTGCGCCAGTACATACCGGCCCCTAGCCACTCGGACGAATCGAGCCGCCGGACCCGAAGTGTGGGAAGCCAAAGCGGACTTGACTGAGGCCCACGACACGGGTTCCCCGATCCGTTGCTCGATCAAAGCTCGGACCTGACAGGGGCGCAGTGGCTCGCCGCCAGCATCCGCGAGCACCTCGGCTGCGGCTTCAACGACCCAGCCCGGTCGACGCTTCCGCAGTCTCGGCGTCTGGACCCTCCGAACAGGAGCCCCACGCTCTCGCACCCGAGCAAGCTGCTCAGCCAGCTTGGCCAAGAGGTTATGATTCTCGAGGCTCGACAGGGCTCGAAGTACCTCGGCCATCTGGTTCGATTTACTTCCGCGTATTCCCATCGTTTCCGATTTGCAGCGGTTCGTGGACGGCATCCTTTACGGTGGTCGAACCGCCGCCGAGAACGAGTGGTGTCCAGCGACAATCGGAGCATGACCAAGGCCAAGCTGGGTTTGCGCATCAGCCCGACCCGTCAACATGCTCCTGGACGCGTCTGCGCGCATTGCGCTTGGCTGTCGTGGGTATGAGTCGCGAGAGCTGCGAGCGATGATCGGCGACCCACCGGTACGCCTTCTCGGTGAGTCTCGGGAAATGGGTGAAGGCTGCGGCCGGCATCCGACCGCCGGGCAGCAGCTGGAGCACCTGCTCGACCGCGGCGCCACCCGAATACCGCGCGCCGGCGGGGGAAATCAAATGCCATGAGGCCATACGCTCGGCGGATGGGACACCGGCCAGGAGATGTCTTGCCTCGGAGTGCTGCAGCGGCGTCGGTCCTAGGCGGTGAGCGCGATCCCACGCCAGGAGGCCCGACAGAACCCACGCGCAGAAGCCGCATTCGGCGTCGTAGAGAACCGTCCAGGTCTGCTGCTTGTCGGATCCCGGAGCCACCCCCACAGTCTTGCGTTGTTCCGACTGTACGCTAGGCGCGAGCCGCGGCACGATCGGCGTGCGCCTGCCATGACAGCTCGAACTCTCGGAGCATGGCCGGGTAGACGAACAGGTATCGGAACGGCTTGATCGCCGCCATGTAGGCGGCGCCGAAGAGCCCGTTCGGCTTCACGAGGACGGCCATCTGGCCACTGTGACCCCCCGCCCCGTCGGTGACGAATCCTATGTGCAGGATCCCGTGCATCGTGCGATTGGCGATCTCGGCGGCGAACTCGTCGTCGGTGAAGTACAGCGAGGTGAAAGGGAGCGCCTGCAATTGCGGAGGCGCCGTGTCACGGAGGTCCGCGGGCAGCCGATCGAGGAGCGTGGGGACACGGGAGCCGAGCCCGCTGCCGGACTCATCCCAGCCGAGCACACCGCCGATCTTCCAGCGCATCGCGAACAACGCGCGCACGGCGAGTGAAGAGCTGTGCGCCGGGTCGAGCGAGACGAGCAATTCCTCAGCGGTCTCCCGATCGTCGGGGCGTCCTGGCGCTCGTATCTGCCACACGTCCTCCAGGCGAAAGTCGCGGGTCAGTTCGTGGATGCGCCAAGGGTGCGAGGTGTGCGCGCTGTCAGGCAGCCTCTTCATCTCAAAGCCTCCCATCCATACGATTACGTATACATACGGTAGCGTATAGAATCAGCTTCGACAAGCCTGGACTACTAAAAGAGCACGATGGTCGCAACACGAACGCCCCGCATTGGCTGGATCAGCGCAGGGCTGCGCGCGCTGGCCGCCGCCGGTCCCGACGCTGTGCGAATCGAGCCGCTCGCGCAAGCGCTCGGAGTCAGCAAGGGCGGCTTCTACTGGCACTTCGACGGCAGACCCGCCCTGCTCGAAGAGATGCTCGATCAATGGGAACGAGTGATGATCGACGAAGTGATCGAGCGCGTGGAGGACGAGCCCGGCGGCGACGCGCGGGCCAAGCTGCGCCGGCTGTTCGCGCTCGCGACAGATCGCAGCCGGCGCGGGAACGCCAACAACCCAGACGCGCCCCGTCCGATGGAAATCGAGCTGGCGATCCGAGACTGGGCGCGCCGCGATCAAACGGTGGCCGCGCGCCTTGCGCACGTGGACAACCGGCGCATGGAATACATGCGCAAGCTGTTCGGAGATCTCTGCCCAGACGCCGAGGAGGTGGAGGTACGCTGCCTGCTGGCCTTCTCCCTCTTCGTCGGCAACCATTTCATAGCCGCCGACCATGGCGCACACAGCCGCAGCGAAATCCTACAGCTGACACTTGAGCGCCTACTCGCGTGAGCCATTACCAACTGCCGGCTCGTCGCGGATCGCGTAAACGACCTGGTCTACGTAGCGGCCGCCTACCCGCTCGGCCTCGTGCGCTACGCCCTCTTGGGTGAACCCGAGGCGCTCTGCGATCGCTCGGCTCCGCATGTTATCGACGCCTGCGCGAATCTCGACCCGGTGAAGTCGCCACGTACCAAACGCATGATCGACGAGTGCTCGAACGGCCTGGGTCATGGTGCCGTGGCCTTGCGCCGAGTCGGCCAACCAGTAGCCGATACTGGTCGAACGGTGCTGCCAGGAGATGCCGTGGAAACCGACCACCCCCACGATCCGGCCGTCATCGATAACCGCTGTTTGAAAGCCGTCGTTCCTCGCCAGCTGCTCACGCGTGTCTCGAATGAAGACCAGAGTGTCGTCAAGCGTCTGCCCCGCCGCCCACGGCATCCAGCGCGCCAGGCGATCGCGGTTGGCCTCGATGACTGAGTACAGCTCCTGCGCGTCGGACTCCTCAAGCAGACGCAGCCACTGCCCTGTAGGCAGCTGGACTCGCAGGCTGCATGGTCGAGTTCCCGCAGTGGGATCCAGACTGGCCCAGCTCTCGCGCTCGAGGGTATGGACGATGACGGGATCGCCGAGCAGCACGTCCTCGCGGACGGGCTCGAAGCCAAGCCGCTGCGCCACCCGTGTCGAGCGTGTGTTCTCCGGGTGGATCATGGCGGTGATGTAGGGGACGGGCAGCGTCGCGAACCCCCAGTCCACGCAGGCCCGGACGGCCTCTGTCGCGTACCCGTGTCCCCATGCCTCACGGCGCAGCAACCATCCCGCCTCGATCTCCCGGAACTGTGGCCAGTACCTCAAACCGACCCGACCGAGCAACCGACCGCTTGACCGGTCGAGAACCGCCAACAAACCATGACCACGCGCTCCCCATTCCCGCTCGCTGGCCTGCAGCCGCTCCTTGGCCTGCGTACGATCGAGCGCCCCTACGAAGCGAACGACCTCGGGGTCGCGATGCAGCACGACGAACTCGTCAAGGTCGCCCATCGCAAGCCGACGCAACACCAACCGCTCGGTTTCGATCAGCACCCGTGCAGCGTACGGTCTCGGCGGCGACCGGCGATTCGCGAGTCTCACGCGGCGAGTGACGTCACCAGCCCAAGCGCAAAACCATCATGCCCCTTGGCGCCAACCGTCTGGATCGCCGTCGCGCTCACACGAGGCTCCACGGCAAGCATCTCGTAGAAGCCCCGCACACCGGCGGCGACTCCACCGTCCTCGGAACCCTCCGGGTCGAGGATCGCACCGCCGCGCACGACATTGTCGCCGATGATCAGCGTGCCAACGCGCGAGAGCTTCAGCGACCACTCCAGATAACCCGGGTAGCTCTGCTTGTCAGCGTCGATGAAAATCAGGTCGAATGGGCCCGCCCCTTCGCTGTGCATCGCGGGCAGCGTTTCCAGTGCCGGACCGACCCGTAGCTGCACCGTGTCCGCCAAGCCCGCGTTGGCTATGTTCGCGAGCGCAATCTCGGCGTAGCGAGGCTCGCGCTCGAGCGTGACGAGGCGTCCGCCCTGCGGTAGCGCACGGGCAAGCCAGATCGTGCTGTAGCCGCCGAGAGTCCCCAACTCGAGGATGCTCTGCGCGTGGTGGATGCGCGCGAGCAGTTCGAGCAGCTTGCCCTGGTTGGGCGTGATCGCGATCGGCGGCAAGCCGGCGGCCTCGCTGGCAGCGACGGCAGCGTCCAGAGACGGGGCTGGCGCGAGCAAGTGCTCAGCGATGTAACCATCAACTGCGGTCCAAAGATCCTGGCTCATTGTCAAAAAAGATAAGCAAGTTCCGCAAACTACGGTTGACATCCTCCCAGATTCATGTTACCGTCTGTAAAGTGAATTTGTAGGAGAGGTTCGCCAAATACGGGTCACGCTCGGCCGGTGTCGCGCGCGCCGGCCGATGCCAGGAGGTGGGGTAAAACGATGACGCGCAAAGTCAGGCTCCTGTTTGGGGGGCTCCTCACCTGTGCGTGCCTGTTGGTGGCTGCGGTCGCTTGGGCCACCAACACACTGACGGTCACCGAGGTCTTTACCCCAGACAAGCTTGGGGCGCCTACGAACCTTTCGATCACGGCGCAGTTCGCTTCCACTACCGGGGGACCGCCCTCGCCGATCACCAAGCTCACCCTGTATGCGCCCGCCGGGCTGGGGGTTGACGCGCGTGGAACCGGTACCTGCAGCGAAACAGCGCTGCGGCTGCACGGGCCCCAAGCATGTCCGGCAAACTCGCGCGTCGGCTTCGGCGGCGGCGTCGGCTTGATCGAACTTCCCAAACAGATAATCCGCGAGCGCTTCACGATCGACTTCTTCTTTGCTCCACGTGAACACGGACACCTGGCCCTGCTTGCCTATGCCAGTGCCGTCGCGCCCGTGGCCGTGGAAATCACCGTGATCGCCAAGGAAGTCCCTGCTCCCAAGCCCTACGGGCTCGGCTTCAGCGTCGAAATACCACCCATATCTACGATCCCAGGGGCAACGCTTGCCTCCGTGGAAAGCGCCTTTGCGACATTTGGCTCGCCCAACGTCGCCTACTACAAGACCGTCCACGGCAAACGTACCCTCGTACACCTGAAGGGCGTCGTCGTGCCCAAGACATGCCCGCGCGGAGGCTTTCCCACCGAGGGAACGATCGATTTTGCCGACGGCAGCACGCTCACCGTCAACCCAACCATCCCATGCCCACGCTAGGCCGCAAGAGTCTCTTTGCTGCCCTGACGGCACTCGCCCTATGGGCTACCCCTGCCTTGGCAACCCAATCGAGCACGACCGCAACCATCGCACCTACACTCTCGCCCGACCGGCTTGGCGCCGAGGGCGCTTTGCAACTGACGATCAATTACTCGAGCAATGAATCGGTCGTGCCGCTACCGGTCAGTGGCACGGTGTTGCGCTTTCCGGCTGGGCTGGGTGTGGAAATACCTCATCTGCGCAGCTGCTCACCCACACGCCTGCGCGCACAAGGGCCCAAAGCTTGCCCGCCACAATCGCTGCTCGGCCACGGCCACGCGATCGCCGAGGCGCAGGCCGGCTCGCAGATCGTCAGCGAGGGCATCGACCTCACCCTATTCGTCGGGCCCTTTCACAACTTGCAACCCACTTTCGAGATCCTCGGCCGGGGCTACACGCCGTTCGACGAGAGCGTCGTGCTGACCGGCACCGTGCGTCCGGACAATCCTCCCTACGGGGAAGACCTGGTGCTCTCGATTCCGCCGATTCCGACGCTGCCGCTGGAGCCCGACGCCTCGATCGTCAACATGTCACTGACGGTCGGCACTGCCAAACCTCGCCACCCGATTACCGTCAACACTGTCATCGTCCCTCCCAGCTGTCCCACGGGCGGCTTCCCCTTCGCCGCCGAATTCACCTATGCAGACGGCTCCACCAGCAGCGCTCTTGCCGGCGCCGCCTGTCCATGAGTAACGAGAGAAAGCAGGTAGCCAAGATGCCTAAGCAAAATCGTCCATCGCGGAACCTGCGAGGGTTTTTTGTGTCCACGCGTTCGCACAATCGCTCGTCGCGACGGCACCGGACACTTGCGTCTTCGATCGCTCGCAACAGCTCCTCGCCCCGCCCGCGGCTGCTCGCCTCGACGGTCGCCTGCACCGCCCTAGCGTTGCTCGCCGCACCAACCTCGCTTGCCGCGAAAACGTTTTCACTCAACGAGAACGGCGACCTCCACTTGACCAGCAAGCAAGGTTTCACCCTGAACGAGGAGGGGCCCGCTTCCGGAACGGTCAGCGGCACGCTCTACGTGCACCTGAAGATCGTCTCCAGCACGCGCGTCACCGCCGAAATCAGCCTCTACCCACACGGCGGCTCGATTACCTGCTCGGGCAGCGCCGGCTACAAACGCGAGGGCTCCACCGCCAACTTTGCCGGTGCGCTGTCAATCGATCGCGGCACCGGCAGCTACGCTAAAGCACACGGGTCTGGGTTGAGCTTCAGCGGCACGATCAAACGCTCCAACGACGCAATCGCCGTGCACGTAAGCGGCACGGCCTCCGACTAGAACCGACACCAAGAGGAGGCGATCGGAATGCTCGAGCTGCGCGATCTGGTCAAGCACTATCCCTCCGTCGGCGGTGAGACTGTACGCGCCGTGGACGGCGTCTCTCTCGAGGTGCAGGGCGGCGAGATGGTCGCCCTGTACGGGCCCAGCGGATCCGGCAAGACGACTCTGCTGTTGATGGTCGCCACATTGCTAGCACCGACGGGCGGATCGGTGTTGATCGGCGGACGCGACATATCCTCACTATCCGAGCGCGAAGCGTCCAACTTCAGGCTGACCGAGCTCGGCTTCATCCGCCAGAACTTCGACCTCCTGCCCGGCGTCAGCGCGATCGACAACACAGTGCTGAAGCTGTTGAAGGCGATGCGCTGGCGCGATGCTCAGCGCCATGTCACACCCCTGCTCGAGCGTTTGGGCATGGGCGAGCGTTTGCACCATCGCGCCGAGACGCTCTCGATGGGCGAGCGTCAGCGCGTGATGATCGCGCGCGCTCTCTCCACAGAACCGAGCATGCTGCTCGCCGACGAGCCTACCGGCAGCCTCGACACGCAGCGCGGGCGCGAAGTGCTCGAACTGCTGCGCGGGTTGTGCCGCGAGCGCGGTGTGGCCGTGGTGCTCGTAAGCCACGACCCGATGGCCGCCGAATACGCCGACCGCGTACTGGCGCTGCGCGACGGGCAGCTATCCGCCTACCAGCACGAGCAAGGCCCGCAAGCCGCCGCTTCACTGGTCGCAAACAAGGGGTAAAGGTGAAGCTGTCAAACGCGCTGCGCCTCTACCGAGTGCGTCTGCGCGCGCGCTTTCTGCAGGAGTGCTTCGCCGTGCTCGGCATCGCCGCCGGCGTCGCGCTGTTGTTCGCCTCACAAGTGTCGAGCTCGTCCTTGCAGGGCTCGGTCGCTCAGCTATCGCGTGCAGTCGTCGGAAAAGCCAATCTGCAGCTCGTGGCGCGCGACCCGCACGGCTTTCCCGAAAGCATGCTTGCAAGAGTGCGAAATATCCCCGGCGTGCAGGTGGCGGCACCTGTATTGGAAGCAAACGCGAATGCTGTTGGGCTCCACGCCCGCGAGTCAATCGAGCTCGTAGGAGCGGATCCCGCTCTGTCCGCGCTCCGAGGCACCTTGCTCGCTCACGCCAACCTCTCGCCGTTCGGCAATATCGGCGCCGTCGCACTTCCCGCTCCCTTGGCGAAGGCGATCGGTGTCACCAAATTCGGACAGGAAGTCAGCTTGCAGATTGCCGGGCGTACGGTTAACGCGCCACTGTATGAACAACTGCACGAACGCCAGATCGGCGCGCTCGTCGCCACACCGCTCGCGATCGCGCCGCTGTCCTATGCCCAGGAAATAGCAGGCATGAGCGGTCGCGTAAGCCGCATCCTCGTACAGAGCGCCGCCGGCTCGCAAGCCAATGTGCGTGCCGCGCTCACGGAACTTGCCGCAGGCCGCCTGAACGTCGAGAGCACCAGCTACGACGAGACGCTGTTCGCGAAGGCGGCCACCGCCAGCAACCAGTCCACAGCGCTGTTCTCGGTCATCAGCGCGCTCGTCGGCTTCCTGTTTGCCTTCAACGCAATGTTGCTGACCGTGCCGCAACGGCGGCGACTGGTCGCCGATTTGCGTCGCGACGGGTATACGCCGCCGACGGTGATCGCCGTGCTGTTGCTCGATGCCTTGGCACTCGGGCTGGTCGGCTGCGTACTCGGTCTGGCGCTGGGCGAGGAGCTCTCGATTCACCTGTTTCACTCAAACCCGACCTTCCTCTCCCTGGCCTTTGCTGTCGGCTCCCAACGTGTCGTCAGCTGGCAGAGCGTCGCGATAGCCGCGGGAGGGGGAATGCTGGCCGCGTCCGTGGCCGTGCTAAGCCCGCTGCGCGACATCCTCTCGCGCGACCCGCTGGCCGCGATCAGTCCGCGTGAAGACAGCAGCGGCGCCGGCACTGGACAGCGCCGAGCGCTCGCCGGGCTTGCCTGTCTCGCCGCTGCCACGGCGCTGCTGCTGGCGGCACCCGACGCCGCCATCCCCGGCATGGTGCTATTGCTCGGCGCGCTGCTGCTGGAGCTGCCGATAGTGCTCAGCGCCACACTCGTACTCGTCAAGCTGATCGGCTCGCTGATCGTGAGCCCCATCCCGCACGTTGCCGCGATGGAGCTAGGGGCAGCCCGTGCGCGAGCCGTGGCGATCGCCGCGACAGGAGCAGTAGCCGTGTTCGGCAGCGTTGCGATCCAAGGTGCGCACGGCGACCTGCTGAGAGGACTCGAAGGCGCGGCACGCGATACAAACGCCGCTACCGACGTTTGGGTATCCCCTGGCGGCTCTTACAACCTGCTGCACACCACCCCCTTCGCCCCGACCGCCCGCGCACGACTTGCCCGACTGGCCGGGGTGCGAGCGGTGCAGCTATACCGCAGCGGTCTGCTCGACTACGGCTCCCGCCGCGTGCTCGTGGTCGCGCCCGCGCGCGAAGCAACGCCGCTGATACCTGCCGGCCAACTGTTGCAAGGTAACGCGCGACTGGCTGAAACACGCGTACGCCAGGGCGGCTGGGCGGTTATCTCGCAAGGGCTCGCCGAAGAACAGCATTTGCACATCGGACAGGTCTTCACCCCGCCGACACCCGATCCGCGGAGCTTTCGCGTAGCGGCGCTGTCGACCAACCTTGGTTGGGCACCTGGGTCGGTCCTCATCAATGCGACCGACTACGCGCGCGCGTGGGCAAGTCAGGACGTGAGCGCCTACAGCGTGCTGCTGAACCCCGGCGTCTCGCCCACACTCACCGCCACCGAGATAAGGCATGCGCTCGGGCCTGGCACGGGACTTGCGGTACAGACCGCCGCAGGCCACGCCGCCCAGCAGGTCGCGCTTGGCCGCGAAGCGCTCGAACGACTCACGCAGATCGCCACGCTGATCCCGCTCGCGGCGGTGCTTGCGATGGCAGCGGCGATGGGCGCGATGGTGTGGCAGCGCCGTCCGCGCCTGGCCAAGCTCAAGCTGGAGGGACTGCCGCGCGTGGAACTGTGGGGCACGATCCTGCTGGAGAGCCTGCTGCTGCTCGGCGCCGGCTGTCTGACAGGGGCCGTCTTTGGCCTGTATGGCCAGCAACTGGCCGACCGTGCGCTTGCGCACGTGATCAACTTCCCCGTCGTCTATTCCGTCACGGCTGTGCCTGCGCTGCAGAGCTTGGCGCTGGTGATCGCCACGGCACTTGCGATCATCGCAATCCCAGGCTATATCGCCGCCTCGGTACCGCCCGCGCTCGCTCTACAAGACTGACACGCCGATGGCCAAGGCAAACAAGCGCGAGCACGATCAGACCCAGCGCGCCAAGGCACAAAAGCCCACAGGTAAGGGCAAGCAGATCGAGCGCGCCAAGGCGCTGGAGCGCACGCGCGAGTACAAACAGGTCGAGCGCGCCAAGGCACAGGAGCGCACGCGCGAAGCGTTGATCGAGGCGGCAACCGACGAGTTCTTCGAGGGTAATTGGCTGAAAACATCGCTCGACTCGCTCTCGCGCAAGGCCGGCGTCACCAGGCAAACCTTGTTGCGCCACTTCGGCTCCAAGGACGGTCTGTTGATGCAGTCGCTGATGCGCGGCGCCTCACAGGTGCGCGACCAGCGTTGGAGCACGCCCACGACCGACATCTCAGGCGCGGTGGAGAACGTGATCGACCACTACGAAGAGTGGGGCGAGCGCTCGGTACGCATCGGCGCCTGGCAGCGCGGCCCGACCGTGCTCGCACTCTTCGCGAACGCCGCACGCCAGATTCACTATGACTGGGTCGAGCACGCGTTCGCGCAGTGGTTGGAGCTCCTCGACGAGGAGACCCGCGCTCGCCGTCAGGCAATTTTGATCGTGCTGTGCGACGTGCAGACGTGGTGGATCCTCGCCAACGACCTCGGCCTGCCGCGCCGAGAGGTCCACGCGATCTTGACCGACCAGATCGAACGCGCACTGGAGGAGAAGTGAGGCATGTCACGCACTCCCTCGTCGCCGGCGCCATACCCACACCGGCGATGAAGCCACCCACCCGCAAAACGTGGGGGCAGCCATGAAGCCACTCATACAGGCACACAGGGAGCCACGATGAAGCTGCTCGCCTACACCTCGCCCGCGCGCGGCCACCTTTACCCGGCCGTGCCGATCATGGCGGAGCTCGCGCGGCGCGGTCACAGCGCGACGCTGTACTCGCTCGCCGGCGAGCTCGGACAGCTGGCGCCGCTTGGCATCGAAGGCGCGGCGATCGACCCCGCGATCGAACGCATCGAGATCGAGGACTACCGCGAGCGCTCGCGGCTCGGCGCGATCCGCTCGGTATTCAGAGCATTCTTGAAGCGCTCAGCGAGCGAGAGCCCGGACCTTGAACAAGCGATTGCCAAGCACGACCCGGATGTGCTGCTGATCGACATCAACTGCTGGGGCGCCGCGACCGTGGCCGAGGCAAGCGGTCGTCCGTGGGCCATGTATTCGCCTTACCTACTGCCCTTGCCATCCAAAGACGCTCCAGCTTACGGCCCTGGGCTGCGTCCGATGGGCGGACCGTTCGGGGCCGTGCGCGACACGATCGTCAACCGCGTCAGCGAGCGCATCTCCTTTCAAAGCACGATGCCGTGGATCAACGCGCTGCGCTCCGAGCACGGCCTACATGCACTCGCGCGCTTCGACGACCTGCTGGCGGCACCCAACCTGCTGCTGTCGCTGACCGCCGAGGGCTTTGAGTACCCGCGTAGCGACTGGCCGGAGAATGTGAAGCTGGTCGGTCCGATGAATTGGAGTCCGACGGCAGAGACACCGACGTGGCTGGACGAGCTGGCCGACCCACTGGTGCTGGTCACCTGCTCGACCGAGCTTCAACGTGACAAGCGCTTGCTGCACGTTGCCATGGAAGCACTGCCAGGGGCCGGCATGTCGGTACTCGGCACGACAGCGGCCCACGATCCCGTCAATTTCGCCACTGCACCCGGGAGCAAGATTGTGCGCTTCGTTTCCCACGATGCCGTCCTCGGGCGCGCTGCGTGCGTGGTCTGCCACGGCGGCCTTGGCATCACACAAAAGGCGCTTGCGGCCGAGGTCCCGGTCGTAGTTGTGCCCTTTGGACGCGACCAAGCGGAGACGTCCAGACGGGTCGAGCTCGCCGAGGCCGGTGTGCGTCTTTCGCCACGGCGCCTCGCCCCCGAGCGGCTGCTCGGCGCCGTGCACAGCGCGATGGAGTGTCGCGAGGGCGCGCAACGTGTGAGTCGCGCTTACACCGCGGCCGGTGGAGCAAGCGCCGCGGCAGAAGCCATGGAGGCGATCGCGAAAGACGGCTGAGAGATGCTCGGCGTCGTTCACATAGCGCCGGGCACGTTCTTTGCGATCATCGCCGCCTCGGCCGTAGCGGCCTCGATCGCCACAGTCGCGGTCGGTCGGGGCTTGGTCGTGCCGGTTGTCATCACCGAGCTGCTGCTCGGAATCGTGCTCGGGCCGCGGTGCTCTCGACGCTCGTCTTCCCCTGCGTCGCTCTGCGACTACGCGGCGACTTGGAAACCACGCTTGACACGCCCGCCTCAAGCGACGAAGATTCGCGCGTTGCCACCGCGAGCCAGGAGCACTGAGCCGTGACCGGCGCGCTGTACGGGCTGGCGAAATTTTGCGTTCGGCATCGCTTCGTAACGATCGCCGTGTGGCTGCTGGTGACGATCGTGCTCGTCGGCGTCTCACACAGGTTGGGCGAAAACACCAACGACAACTTGTCGTTGCCGGGAACCGACAGCCAGCACGCGACCGACACACTGGCTCACTCGTTCCCTGACCAGGCCAACGGCACGAGCCCGATCGTGCTGCACGCCTCCAAAGGCAAGCTGACCGAATCCAAGTACGCGACCGCCGTCGACGAAGCGGCAGCAGACGTGGCAAAGGCCCCGCACGTAGCGTCGGTGGTCAACCCGCTAACCCCCGAGGGGGCCGGAGCCTTGAGCAAGGACAAGTCGACCGGCTACCTGTCGGTGACCCTGGCCGTCTCACCGGGTGAGCTGTCCGTCTCAGAAGTGCAGACGATCATCGACGCGGCCAACCCGGCCAAGGCGGCCGGACTGGAGGTGGAGACCGGCGGGCAGCTCGGCCAGAAGGTCTCCAAAACCTCGACCGAGTCCAGCGAGCTGATCGGGATCGTCGCGGCGATGGTGATCCTGACGTTCACGTTCGGCACGGTCGTCTCGATGCTGCTACCGATTCTTAATGCCGTGCTCGCACTGCTCTCGACGCTCGCGATCATCCGCCTGCTCGGACACGTGATCAGCGTGCCGACCGTGGCCCCTACGCTCGCGACGATGATCGGACTGGGCGTGGGCATCGACTACGCGCTGTTCATCGTCACGCGTCACCTGCGCGGATTGGGTGAAGGGCACGACGTTCACGAGTCGATCGCGCGCGCCGCGGCGACCTCCGGCGGAGCCGTGTTCTTCGCCGGCTGCACCGTGACGATCGCGCTCGTATCGCTGGCGGTGGCCAAAATTCCGCTGGTCACGACGATGGGCCTGATGGCAGGCATCGCGGTGGTGGTCGCCGTGCTCGCAGCGCTCACGCTGATGCCGGCGCTGGTCGCGACCGCAGGCCCACACATCAACTCGCTGCGTGTGCGCACGCCACCCTCGGTCGCTCAATCCAAGCAGGGCGCGTGGGCCAAGTGGGCCGCCGACATCGCCAAGCACCCGGCGATCGCCGGCTTGGCAGCACTGGCAATCCTGCTGCCGCTGACAATCCCGCTGCTGTCGCTGAGCCTCGGGCAAGAAGACGTCGCGGCGCTGTCAACTTCGACCACGGCGCGACGCGCATATGACCTGATATCCGCGAACTTCGGGCCAGGAGTGAACGGCCCGCTGATCGTTGCCGTCACGCTGGCCACGCCGGCGCAAGCGCCTCCCTCGTCGGGATCACAGAGTCATTCGGGCTCCACAACAGGCGGGTCGACTACCTCCGGCTCCTCCTCAGGCTCTTCCTCTGCCGCCCCGAGCGACCCGCGCGCCGCCGACCCGCGCCTGGCGACGCTGCAGAAAGACGTCTCCTCTACCAAGGGTGTCGCCGCTATCACGCCGATCCAGATCGACAAGGCAGGCACCGCCGCCTATTTCAACGCGATCGCCACCACCGGACCGGCCGAAAAAACGACTCAGGAACTGGTCGAACGGCTGCGCTCAAGCGTCATCCCAGGTGCCGAAAAAGGCACGAATATGCACGCCGACATCGGCGGCAGCACGGCAGGCAACATCGACCTGGCAACGCAGATATCGAACAAGCTGCCGCTACAGATCCTGGTCGTGATCGCACTCAGCTTCGTGCTGCTGATCCTCGCTTTCCGCACCGTGATAATCCCGCCGCAGGCGGCGCTCATGAACCTGCTTTCGATCGGCGCCTCCTACGGCGTGCTGACGGCCGTCTTCCAATACGGCTGGCTCAGCAGCCTGATCGGTCTCAGCGGGCCGGTGCCGATCGTCTCCTATGTGCCGCTGTTCATGTTCGCGATCCTGTTCGGTCTCTCGATGGATTACGAGGTGTTCCTCGTCAGCCAGATCGAGGAGCACGTACACGCCGGCGAGGACAACCGCGGCTCGGTGATCTCCGGCTTGGTCACAAGCGCACGTGTGATCACGGCGGCGGCGATGATCATGGTGTTCGTGTTCGGCAGCTTTGTGCTCAACGGCTCCCCCACGATCAAGCAGTTCGGCGTCGGCCTGGCCGTAGCGGTGATCCTCGACTCGACGGTCGTGCGCTGTCTGCTGGTGCCGGCCTTGATGATCCTGATGGGCAAGTTCAACTGGTACATGCCAGGCTGGCTGGACCGCGTCACGCCGCACCTGAACATCGAGGGCGCCGAGTTCTTCCAGAAGCGCGACGCGCCGCCAGAGGCCCAGCCAGACGCGTTGACCGGGGCCTGAGCGCCGCGCCGTTGGCACAAGCCGAACTTCCACGCCGCGGCCATCAAGCGGCCGCACAACGGATCAAGCTAGATCCGCTCCTGAGGGCATGCGCAGTGTCAAGCCGTTGAGCCCAAATAAACACCGCGCGAACAGCACCTCCAGCAGAACTGGCCACCTAGCCAATTCTTGTTCATCGCGCTACGCTCAAGGCCCCCACAAGAAGCCCCCAGCGAGCGAAACAGGAACGGAGCCCCACCGTGAACAGCATCCTGGAGAACCGTCGCATCATGCAGCAACTTCCCCCAGGGCCGAAAGTGCCGGCCAGCGTGCAGATGGCAGGCTCGTGGCTGCGGCCAACGAGCGTCGTGGTACGCGCCCGCGAGCGCTACGGCAAGCGCTTCTCCGTGCGGCTGCTCGGTCAGCTGCCGTTCGTGGTCCTCTCAGACCCCGATGAGATCAAGGAAGTTTTCCAAGCGCCCCCGGAGGTGTTGCACCCAGGCGAGGGCGCGCGCATCCTCGAGCCGGTCGTCGGCCCGAATTCGGTGATCCTGCTCGACGAGAAGCCGCACTTGAGCCAGCGCAAGCTGATGCTGCCGGCCTTCCACGGCGACGCGATGCAGAGCCTCGCCGAGCTGATGAGCGAGCTGACCGAGCGCGAGATCGCCACATGGCCGCGGGATCAGCCGGTCGCGCTGCACCCGCGTCTGCAACAGCTGACGCTCGAGATCGTGCTGCGAGCGGTCTTCGGGCTGGAGCAGGGCGCCCAGCTCGACCGTTTGCGCGACTTGCTGACGCAGCTGCTGGAGTTCGCCGAGAACCCGATCTCGCTGCTCCCATTCGCGCAGCGCGCACTGGCCGGTCGCGGCCCGATGGGCCGCCTGGAACGCCTCCGCGAGCAGACCGACCGGCTGATCTTCGAGCTGATCGACGAGCGTCGTCGCGAAGACGCCCACGGCCCGGACGTGCTCACGATGCTGCTGGGCGCCGAACACGAGGACGGCTCACCGATGAGCCCGGCCGAGCTGCGCGACGAGCTGGTTACGGCGCTGGTCGCCGGCCACGAGACGACGGCTTCGCAGCTGGCGTGGGGCTTTGAGCTGCTGGCGCGCAATCCCCGCGTCACACAGCGCCTCTCCTCGGAGCTGAACGCAGACCCTGACTCGCCCTACCTGACCGCCACGATCCACGAGATCATGCGCCGCCGCCCGGTACTCATGAATGCCGAGCCACGACTTGTGAAGCAGCAGGTGGAGATCGGCGGCGTCAGCTACCCTCCGGGTGTCGTCTTGATCGCAAGCGCCTACCTCGTCCACCACGACCCAGACATCTACCCGCGGCCGTATGCGTTCCGCCCCGAGCGCTTCCTGGAGAACGAGGGCGGCAAGGCCCCGGGCACCTACACGTGGCTGCCGTTCGGCGGCGGCCGCCGCCGCTGTCTCGGCGCGAGCTTCGCGATGCTGGAGATGAAGATCGTGCTGCAGCAGGTGATCGAGCGCAACCTCGTGCTGCCCGTCGGCGATCGTCCGGAGCGCGCGCGCCGGCGCTCGATCACGATCAGCCCGTCGCGCGGTTGCGAAGTCGTGCTGCGCGCGCGGCCTCACGCGAGCCCGAGGTCAGATCCAGCCCTCGGAGAGAAGGTCCCCGTGCCCGCCTGACGCCGCACGGCCATGCTGGATAGCGTCGGGCGCCTAAAATGAAGGATCCAGAATATAGCTTCCAGGTTGTATTCAGGACTAAATATAACCTCTAGTTTATATTTGCGATCACCGCAAAACAACTACCGTGCACATCCCATCGCTCCGCGTCATGTGATTCCCTACGCGACGCGCGAGGCACCTACGCATTGAGCCACTCTCTAAGGACTTGACAGCAAGACCCACGCTCGTTTGAGCGTGCGCCCGCACGGGTATCACCGTTAGATCGGTTCGGGCGAGGCGCAGGGGATGCTTGCCCAGCAAAGCCATTCGCCGCAGGGAGGCAGAGATGTTCGGTCGGCTTCGGTTTCACGTCCGCTCGCACGCGTGTTTCGCGGTGCTCGCAGCGATCCTCACAACGATGTGGCTGGCCTCGTCCGCCGGCGCGTTCTCAGGACAGCGCGACCACTCGAGACACGCACACTCGAAACATGGTGGACCGCAGATCGGCCATCAGGCGCCCGGCCACGGTAGTCCTCCCCATGGCCAGAAACAGCCAGGGCACGGTGGTCCTCCTCCCGGCCAGAAAGGACCAGGACACGGCTTCCCACAGGCCAGCTATCTGGCGCTGGGCGACTCGCTTGCCTTCGGCTACTCACTGGCCAAGTTCGAAAGCCTCTTACCGACCGAGCCGCCAAGCGCCTACAACACGGGCTATGTGGACGACTTCGCCCGCCTCCTGAAGTTCGGCAACCCCAGACTTCAGGTAATCAACGACGGCTGCCCAGGCGAGACGACCGAATCCTTCATCAAGGGACCGTGCGAATACCAGTTGGCCTATCCGCTGCACCACCCTTATGTCGGCGGCCCAACAAGCTCGCAGCTCTCCGACGCACTGGCCTACCTGCAAGCCAACCCCACCACCAACCCGATCACGCTGGACATCGGCGCCAACGACGCGCTCGGCGTGATCGAGCACACGTGTGAAAGGAAAGTCGAATGCGTAATCAAAGAAGCCCCGGCTCTGTTCGCGCACATAGCGGCGAACCTGGGCTTGATCCTCACCGACCTGCGAGGAGCGGACCCGCACGCAACGATCATCGTGCTCGGCTTGTACAACCCGTTCGGTGAAAAGCTGCCGGGCGGCAATGCGTTGACAGCCCAGCTCAACGAAGTCATGGACAAAGTCGCCGAAGCGGTGGGCGCACGCTTTGCCGATCCGCTGCCGGTGTTCAACCCGCCGGGGAAGCTGGAAGAACCGACGATCTGCCTGTTGACGAACATGTGCAATGAACCGGAAGACATACACCCGACGGATTTGGGTTATGGGGTGTTGGCGGGGTTGATTGCCAAGCAGTATTTCTTCTAGGAGGAACTTGCGCCGGGGCCACGGCACTCAGGGCGTTGGTCCTGGCGCAGGCGATCCCTGATGGCGCACGCGGTCGCGCATCTCGGCGTAGCGGGTGACCTCATAGACGATCAGCAGACTCAGCACGGCGGCAAGGATCGCGAGCGTCGCCAGCGATGAGATTTTCAGCGCCAACGTGACCGGCACCAGTGCAAGCAGCACGAGCGAGCACACGAGCCGCCGGCCGCTGAGCGACTGGACGTTGCGCAGACGGAAGGCGACGTGCGCCAGCAGATAGGCGGCGGTGCCGCCCAGTAGCGCCGCGGTGGGCACGAGCTTGAGCGAATCGCCGTCGTGCTCGATCGTTACCTTCAAGCCGACCGCGAGCAGTGCTATACCGGCGACCATCGGGAAGTGCAGGTAGGAGTAGGAGTCGCGCGCCAGCTCATTGCGCTCGCGCCCCTCTTTGGTATTCGACAGACGTCGCTCGGCAACGAGCGCGGTCACGTCGAAGTACACCCACCACAGCGTTGCCGCCACGATCACGCCGAGCACGGCCGCGACCACAGCACCTGCGTCGATCGAGGTTCGCGCCCCAACTCCCAGCGCGACGATCGACTCGCCGAGGGCAATCAGCACGATCAGGCCGTGTCGCTCGGCGAAATGCCCGGGCACGAGCTTCCAGCCATCGGCGCCAAAGAGGAATGGCCCGCCGGCATCGAGCATCAGTGCAAGCCCCCACAGGCCGAGCTGCAACGCCCCGCTCGTAGTGGCCGCGACGAACAGCAGCCCAGCCCCGATCGCGGTGCTGTAGGCGAGACCGGCGACGGAATGTCTGAGCGCCGGATCCTCGCGACTGGCGATCGTGAACAGCGCGATGTGGGCACCACGCACGACCGCGTAAGCGCAGGCGAACAACAACGCCTCGCTGCCGAACGCACCAGGCACACACAGCGCCGCGACGAGCATGGCCGCCATCGCCGTGAAGATCACGAGCCGCACGCTGCCCTCCTCGGGGTCTACGACGCTCGTCAGCCACGCGTAGCCGGTCCAAGCCCACCACAGCATGCCAAGCACAAGCACGCCTTTGAGCAGCCCGATCCAGGTGGGCGTGCGCGCCATCAGCGTCGTGCACTGCGTGAGCGCAAGCACGAACACCAGGTCGAAGAACAGCTCCAGCGGCGTGACACGCTCGCCTTCGCGCATGACGGCGGTCAGCCGGGGACTGCGCTCCTCTGAGGCGACGCTCACCTGTCCATCTTCGCAAGCCGGGAGAGAATCGTCCTAGGCTGAGGCGATGGACCTGACCGGCAAGACGGCCCTGGTCACAGGGGCCAACCGCGGCATCGGCCGCGCGCTTGTCGAGCGGCTTGCCCAGTCGCCGCTGCGATCGGTACTGGCGGGAGTACGCAACGTCGAGAGCTTCGAGGCGGTGAACCTACCGTCCGGCGGTGCCCGAGAGGTGCGGGCCGTGCGCATCGACCTGTCCTCGCAAGCGAGCATCGAGCAGTGCTGCTCGGAGCTGGGCGCACAGCTCACTCAGATCGACGTGCTCGTCAACAACGCCGGGCTGATGACCGGAGGATTGCTCGAGGAGCAGGCGATCGACGAGGTGTATGCGATGTTCCAAGTCAATCTAGTGAGCGTTACACATCTCACGCAGCGGGTACTTCCTGGGATGCTCGCGCGGCGGAAGGGGACAATCGCCAACAATGCTTCGATCAGCGGCTATGCCCACTTCCCCGCGGCGAGCACATATGCCGCCTCGAAGGCCGGCATCGTCGGCTTCACCGAATCCCTGCGTCGCGAGCTGCGCGGCACCGGCGTGCACGCCATGCACCTGGTCACCCCAGGCGTCGCGACCGACATGCTGAAAGCCACCGATGAGGTGTACGGGCGGCACATGGACACCTCCGGCTGGGACCGCATCCCACCCGAGGAGTGGACGGCCAAGGTCGTGGGCGCGATCGAAGCCGACCGACGCATGCTCGGTCCTGGCGGTCGCTCCCGCTTGGCGATGCTCGCGGCGCAGGGACCGGCGTTCGTGCTCGACGCGGTGACCGCCCGCTTGTTCAGCCGAGGACCACGTAGCCAAGCCTGAGCTAGAAAGCGCCGCGCGGGCGATCGGCGAGGGCGGATACCGCCACGACTTCAGGCGGTGCTACTGAGCGCATGCGCGGCCGTCGACTGCCCGGCCCGCGCGGCGCGCCAGCCCGGCTTGGCCAACAACACCTGCACGTCGCCAATGCGCCGCTCGGCAAAGCCCGCCTCGCAGTAGGACAGATAGAGCCGCCAGATACGCTGGAAACGCTCGTCGTAGCCGAGCTCGGCGAGCCTGCCCAAATTGGCCTCGAAGTTGGCGCGCCAGTGGCGCAGCGTCTGCACGTAGTGGAAGGTGATGTCCTGCAACCCCGCGACGTGCATGTCCGTGCGCTGCTTGACGGCAAGCTCGATCACGCGCATCGAAGGCAGACAGCCGTTCGGGAAGATGTAGGTGTTCATGAAGCTGCGCGAGGCCTTCTCGACCTCGTAGGCGCGATCGTCGATCGTGATCGCCTGCAGCAGCATCGCGCCGTCGGGATCGAGCAGGCGCGAGCAACAATCGAAGAACGTGCCGAAGTGCCGCCAGCCGACAGCCTCGATCATCTCGATCGAGACAAGCTTGTCATAGCGTCCGCGCAGGTCGCGGTAGTCCTCGAGCAGAACCTCGACACGGTCCCGCAGACCCGCGCGGCCGATCTGCGCGACGGCATGGTGATACTGCTCGCGCGAGATCGTGGTCGTGGTGACGCGGCAGCCGCGCGTGCGAGCTGCATACAGCGCAAACGCGCCCCAGCCGCTGCCGATCTCGAGCACATGGTCATCGGGCTGCAGGTCGAGCTTCTCGCAGACGCGCTCGAGCTTGGCGAGCGCCGCCTCGTGCAGGCTCATCCCGGGTCGCTCGAACAGGGCGCAGGAGTAGGTCATGGTCGGGTCGAGCAACAGCTCGAACAGCTCGTTGCCGAGATCGTAGTGAGCGGCGATGTCGCGGCGACGACGTCGGCGCGTATTGGCGTTGAGCAGCGTGCGCGCGCGTTGCTCTGGAGCCAGCAGCGGCGCGAGCACGGCGCGCACGCGATCGAGCGCGTCCGCGTTGCGGGCGGCGACGCGCACGACGGCGGTCGGGTCTGAAGAGCCCCACAGCTCTTGGGCATACGCTTCGGCGAGCCCGTTGCTGCCGCGCAAGAGCTTGCGCCAAGCCTGCGGCGAGCGCACGTGCACGGTCGCGTGCGGCGCACCGCTGCCGAACGTCACCTGTGCACGACCGTCCTCGAGCACGGTGAGGCTGCCGGAATGGATACGCCTCAACAGCGCGTACGCGATCGTGCGCGCGATCCGCGTGATCATGCCGAGCCTCCCGAGAACGGTGATGTGAGGCGCCTCCTCATGCCAGACCCTCCTTGGGATGGGGGTGCACCGGCACGCCCATCAACTTCAGACGCAGAGCCTGGGCGTAGATCAGCGCGAGCATCCGCAGCGCGCTCGCCGGATAGCGCGCGCTCATGCGCGCAAGCGTCGCCTTCGTGAGCTCTCCTCGACGCAGCGAGAGCGTGGCGTCGAACGCCAGGTCTCCTTTGCGAGAGCTCGCGATGTGCACCGACAATGTCTCGCCCGGCACGCTCACGCGCCACTCATAGCGCTGGTCCATGCCCATGAACGGCGACACGTGCAACGCCTTGGTCGAATTGCCGGCGAGAACCACGCCGGCGGTTTGGGCGGGTGAGCAATCCTCGCTGCCGCGTGCGAGCACGTAGGCGTGGCGCTCTCCCCAGGGCGTGTTCGTCACCTCGGCGACCACCGCCTCCACCAACTCGGCGGCCTCGTCCATGCAGTAGTAGAAGCTGACGGGATTGAAGCAGTGCCCAAAGCTGCTCAGGTTGCAGAGCACGCGGACTGGCCCGGATGGCCGCACGCCAACATGGTCGGCCACGACATTGCGCACCGCATCGGCCAGCGGCACATGCTCGTCGCCGAGGTAGTGGCGACGACGGAAGCGCGCAGGCCCGGGCCGAGACGCAAGCAGGCGCCCGCCCAGCAGCGTGGGCAGCTCGTCGAGATCGATGTAGGCGAGTGCGAGCCGATAGCGGAACTCGTGGGCGCGCACGTCGAAGCGTCGATGACGGACACTCCCGCTATAGATAGCGCTCACGCTCATAGCCCTACCCCAAAATGCTCGCCTACAGCAAGCGCGCTGCACACGCCGTCCTCATGAAAGCCCCAACCCCAGTAGGCGCCGCAATAGTGCGTGCGGTTGCGCCCGCTGATCTCCGCGCGGCGCGCCTGCGCCCGTACGCCCCCGGGCGTGTAGACCGGGTGGGCGTAGGGGATCGTGCGGATCACCTGCTGGCGATCGATCGCCGCCGTCCGGTTGAGCGTCACGCACAGCTCACGATCGGCTTTCAGCGACTGCAGACGATTCATGTGGTAGGTGACGGTGGCGCGCTCAGTTGGAGTCTCCAGCAGGTGGTAGTTCCAGCTCGCCCAGGCGCGACGACGACGGGGGAGCAGGCGCGTGTCCGTGTGGAGCACTGCCTCGTTGGCCCGATAGGGCATCGCCCCGAGGATCTCGTGCTCGCGCAAGTCGGCATCGGCGAGCATCGCTAGCGCCTGATCTGAGTGGGTTGCGATCACCACCTCGTCGAAGCGCTCGGCCTCGCCACCGTGCGGCTTGACCATGACCGCGTCGTCTCGGCGTTCAATCGCCTGCACCCGCGTGCCGAGCCGCAGGCAGTGGCGCCAGGGTTCGACGAGCGCGCGCACATAGCTCTCAGAGCCACCCGTGATCGTGCGCCAGCGCGGTCGCCCCGTCAGCCCCAGCATCCCGTGGTTGTCGAAGAACTCGGCAAGGAAGCGTGCTGGAAAGCTGCTCATCTGGCCAGGGTCCGCGGACCAGACGGCCGACACCTGCGGGACGATCAGCCGTTGCAGGAAGGCTTCTGAGAAATGCTGCTCGGACAGCCATTGCCCCAGCGAGATATCGCCGCTGGAGCCACTCAAGAGCTCGCGGGCTGTGCGGTTGAAGCGCACGAGGTCGGCGATCATGCGGTAAAACCAGGGCGTCAGCAGATGCGCGCGCTTTGCGAACAGGCCGTTCGGCGAGGCGCTGTTGTACTCGAAGTCGCCGCACCCGTCGCTCACCCCGAAGCTCATGTCCGAGCGTTGCCAGGCCACTCCAAGCTGGCGCAGCAAACGCTCGAAGTTTGGATAGTTGCGGTCGTTGAACACCATGAAGCCGGTGTCCACGCTGTGGGTCTGCTCGGGTGTGTCGACGCGGACCGTGTTGGCGTGGCCGCCGGCATGCTCGCCGGCCTCGAACACCACGATCTCGTGCCGCGGATAGAGCAGGTGTGCCGCGACCATGCCAGAGACCCCGGCGCCGACGATCGCAACCCTCATGGGAGTGGCACGATCCTCGCGGGAGATTTAGATAGGCCCATACAGAGCATTCGCTCAAGCGCTGCGCCTGGATCAGAACCTCAGATTGTGGGACGCCTCAAACTCCGCGCGCGACAGGCGTCTTTCCGCGCGCGGAGTCGGCGATCCGCGTTCAGATGACTTGTGCGAAGTGAGCGTCCACACCGTCGAGCAACTCCCAGTTGCCTCGCAATGCGGCGGTTGCGCGCTCGACCATGCGGTCGGCCTGGGCTCGCGCCTGCACCTCGTCCTCGCTCATCAGCTCGGCGATCAGCTCCCGCGCTTGGCGTGCGTGCTCGACGTCGAGCTTGGCGTGCAGCTCGAAGTACTCGACCGCCGGGCCTTCGGCCTTGTAGCCGTAGCGCTCGACGAGCCCTTCGAGCTTGGTCTGGGCGATCGCCGGCTGGCTTGCCTCGATCGCGTACAGCACGGCGAGATGCTCCAGGGCGTCGGCACCCGCGGTCCACGTCCAGGTGCAAGCATCCGTCTCGCTCAGCGGGCTACGCTCGCGGACACCTTCACCGGCTGCAGCGTCCGCGAACGCATCCCACAAAGCGACGTGGCTGTGCTCCTCGGCCGCGTGGCGCTCAAGAGCGGCGCGACGGTCCGGATCGGCCTTGACGGCGACGCTGTCTGAGGCCTGCGCCAGCGCGACGACGGCGTGGCGATACTCGCCGGCATAGAAAGCCAACTCCTCGGCGCTCAGCTCACCGGCGCTCCAGCGCTGGTAGAACGGGTGCTCGAGCACGTCGCATTCGCGCCTGGCCTGGTCGATCCTGGCAATCACATCCATCCCGCGGCTCCTTCTGGTTCGTATGGGCTGGGAGCACCCACAGGGCACAGCAGGCAGGCACTCCCGATACGACGAAGTATGGCGGGCGCGTCGGGCGACACCGCCGCCGCCTATTCGACGGTGAGCTTGCCTTCCATGCCTGCCTGTCGATGACCGGGAACGGAGCAGTAGAAGACGTAGGTGCCAGGCTTCAAATTCAGCGTGAGCGTCTTCGCGCCCCCCGCGAATGTGGGTGTGGCCGCCAGCACAGTGGTTCCCTGAGCGATCGTCATGTTGTGCATCAACGGAGACATGTTCTTGAAGTCGATCGTTACCTTGCCGGCCTTGGCCGAGAGGTTCTTGGTGGTGTAGCGCAGCTGGCCTTCGGGGTCGGCTTCCTCGGTCAGCGAAGAAGTGCCGGAGCCGGAGGCGGCTTCGCGGCCCGTCTGGGTGATCGGCGCGATCGTCGCCTTGGCACTCGAGCCGCCGGACGTAGCGACCGCCATGGAGACAGTGGCCAGCACGAGCACAGCCGATATCGCCATCACGGCTCGCTGCCCTCCGAGCGAGCCCGGGAAGCTCGGGTTGCGCCGCCCCAAGACAACCGATACGAACAGCGCCCAGGCAACGAGCAGGCCGCCCGCGATGTAGTACGGCACCTTGCTCTTCTCGGCTGCAAGCACAGGCCCGAAGTGTGCTATTGCTGCGAACATCCCGCCTGCGAGCCTAACCGATCCTCCGGTGGGTATGCTCCCTCGCCAGATGACCGACGCGGTGCGTACCCCGGAGGAGCTGCTGGAAGGTCTCCCTGACTTTCCCTTTCAAGCGCACTACCGCGAGCACGACGGGCTGCGCCTCGCCCATCTGGACGAGGGCGAAGGCGATCCCGTGCTGTTCATGCACGGTGAGCCAACCTGGTCGTTCTTGTGGCGTAAGGTGCTCGCGCCGGTCAGAGACGCCGGCTTCAGGTGCATCGCGCCTGACCTGCCCGGCTTCGGGCGCTCGGACAAGCCGATCGACATCGACTGGTACTCCTACGACCGTCACGTCGCGGCGGTCGCTCCCCTGCTCGAGGAGCTGAACGTGCGCAAAGCCACCATGGTGGTGCACGACTGGGGCGGCCCGATCGGGCTGCGCCTCGCGGTCGAGCATCCCGAGCGCTTCGAGCGGCTGGTGATCCTCGACACCGGACTGTTCACCGGTCACCAGAAGATGACCGACGCGTGGACGGCCTTCAAGGACTTCGTGGAGCGCACCGAGGACCTGCCGGTCGGGATGCTCGTGCGCGGCGCGTGCAAGAACGACCCGGGCGACGAGGTGATCGCAGCCTATGAAGCGCCGTATCCGAGCGTCGCCTCGAAGGCTGGCGCGCGAGCCTTCCCGCTGATGATCCCGCGCGAGCCCGACGCGCCCGGCGCCGAGGCGGGCCAGCGCGTGCTCGACGCGCTCAAGGACGACAAGCGTCCGACGCTGATGCTGTGGGCCGACTCGGACCCCGTGCTACCGCTCGCCACCGGCGAGCGCTTCGCCGCGGCAATCGGCCGTGAGAAGCCGCGTGTAGTCGAGAACGCCTCGCACTTCCTGCAGGAGGACGCGGGGCCAGAGATCGGTCGTCAGATCGCGGAGTGGCTAACCACCGGCTGAACCATCGGTGAGCTGCGGCTTCTCCGACGCAAGCGCGAGCGCCGGCTCGGACTTCGAAGCGCGTAGTTCATAGCCGCGACGGGCGCTCGCGTCGGCGCCGGCCAGCACCTGATCCGCCTTCAGCGCGCGTGCCATCCCCTCCGAGAGCCATCGCGGCAGCAGCACCCCGAGCGTGCTGGTGCGCTTGGCCGACTTCGGCACCCACACTTCCACGCGACCCGTTTGCAACGCCTCCACGATCGCGTCCGCCACTTCGGTAGGTTGCAGCACCTTCATCCCGTGCGCCTCGCCGAGGCCGCCACCCAGTTCCGTGTTGACGACGAACGGCATCACGTAGCTCATGTCGACATTGGCCTTCATCAAGCGCAGCTCGCCGCGCACCGCCTCGCTGAGGCCGACGACCGCGTGCTTGGTCGCCGAGTAGGTGGCACCGCCAGGAGCCCCAAACTTGCCGGCCTGGGAGGAGATGTTGACGATGTGACCGCGGTCGCGCGGGACCATCCGCTCCATGGCAAGCTTCGTCCCCAGGATCACCCCATGCAGGTTGATGTCGACCATCCGTTGCGCGGTGATGTCGTCCTCGTCGATGAAGCGCCCGATCGGCATGATGCCGGCGTTGTTGACGAGCACGTCGACCGGACCCAGCTGCTCTTCAGCCTTGTCGAGGAACGCGGTGAACGAAGCGCGATCGGTTACGTCAAGCGCCAGCGCCACAGTGCTGGGCCCGAGCTCTTTCGCGGCCTGCTGGGCAGAGGCGAGGTCGACGTCGCCGATCGCCACCTTCATTCCCTGGCGCAGGAGTGCCTGCGCGGTCGCCTTGCCGATCCCGCGCGCCGCGCCGGTGATCGCCGCGGTCTGCCCGGCGAGGATGCGGGGCTGCTTGGCCATGCTGTCTCCTCCTGAAAAATTGGTTGCGCAGCCAAAGCTAGCGCGCAAACGCAAACACCGCATCTTCCGAGGCGCTACGGGGTTCTATGTGCAGACCATCCCATCAGGCCTGTGGATGGTCCCGGAGGGGGGCCGGACCCGGACGATCCACGGCTTCGTCCGGGTCCGCGTATGCTCTCGATATGGCGTCGTTTCTCTTTCATCACCAGCGCATCGCCTACACGGAGTTCGGGGGCGGGCCCGTTGCCTTGAAGAGCGACGGCACACGTGGCAAGACACCGCCACGCGCCAAGGCCGCCAAGCGCCCGGTGATCCTCGTGCACGGACTGCTGCTCTCGCAGAAGATGCACCGTCCCCTTGCCAAAGAGCTGGCAGCCCGCGGCAATCGTGTGATCACGGTTGACCTGCTCGGCCACGGCGAATCCGATCGTCCCCGCGACATGTGGCGTTATTCGATGCACTCCTTCGCCGAGCAGCTCGTGGCCTTGATGGACCATCTGGAGATCGGAGAGGCAGTCGTGATGGGCACCTCGCTCGGCGCAAACGCGGCGCTTCAAGTCGCCGCAAACGCGCCGGAGCGACTGCGCGGCATGGTCATCGAGATGCCCGTGCTCGACAACGGGCTGCTCTCCAGCGCCTTGACCTTCACTCCAATCCTGGTGGCGCTCACTTTCGGTGAGCCGCTGATGAAGCTTGTTGCGCGCGGCACTCGTGCCGTGCCGCGCCGACTGCTGCCCTACTACGGCAACGTGATACTCGACCTGGTGCGCCAGGACCCAGGCCCAGGCGGCGCGCTACTGCAAGGTCTCTTCTTCGGGCGCATCGCACCGCATCGCAACGAACGGCGCACTTTCAAGACGCCGGCGCTCGTGCTCGGGCACCGGCGCGATCCGGTCCATCCGTTCTCAGACGCGGGGATGCTGGCCGAAGAGCTGCCCGACGCGCGTTTGATCGAGGCCGACTCGCTGATCGAGCTGCGCGTCCACCCGGAACGGCTCACCGACGAGATCGCCGGCTTCCTCGACGAGGTGTGGGCGACAAAGCCGCGCCGCGCCAAGTCGACGCGGGCCACGCGGGCCACGCGAACAAAACAAGCCACCTCACCCTGACCAGCCGCCCTGATGTCGGGGGGCAAGCCAGACAAGGACGCACCGACCGCCGTGTGCTTTAGCACACAAGTGAGGGAGGACGCAGTATGGCGCCGCCCCCCGACCTCAGGGGCCTGACTTCGGCGGGAAGAGTTCAAATTCGTTGATGGAGACGCTGCCCGGGTTCGCGGGCGTCGAGGTGACCGGGCCCTTGGCCAGCCACAGCAGGATGTAGCGGTAGCCCTTGCCTTTGGTCTTCAACGTGAGCGTGGTGCTTTTCTTCTTCAAGACTTTCAGCCCTACGATGCGGGCCCACGCGGGATCGGAGATCGATGTCGGTGGCGTGCTGCCGTTTGTTCCATAGACTTCCACGGTGATTCCCGTGGTGGTCGTCTTGACGACGGTGCTTCCCAGCTTCTGCGGAGCCTTCAGGTCGAGCAGCAGGCCCTCCGCCATCTTGGGGGCGTTTTCGGCCTGTACCTGAGCCGTCCAGGCGGTGCTCACTTCGCCGTCGATCGCGAGGCTGGGATCGCCGAACAACGATGTCGGGTAGTTGTAGGGGTTGTAGACGCTGGCCGCGTTCGTGTCAAGCAGGATTGGGCTCGGTGCTTCGGATTCGGCGTTTGTTTTCGTTTCAGAGCTGCTCGTTTCTTTGCTTTCGCTCGTGCTTTTCGTCGGTTCACTCGTGGTTTTGGTGGGAGTTGTTTTCGTCGTCGCGGTGGATTTCGTTTCGGGCGGGAACAGCGCGTTGTTGGCTTCGGCGTTCGCGCCGCTCGTGGATTTGGGCGTAGGTGTTTGCAGCGGGATCTTCGGCGGCGTGGCTTTGACCGTCGTGGGCGTTCCCGGAACTGGGGTGGTGCCAGAAGTCGAGGCGGCGCCCGGAGTAGTGGGCGTGGTCGTAGCGGGCACGCCCACCGCCGGAGTTTTTACTACCAGTGCCACGGCCGAGGACTTCGGCTTGGTCTTGTTCAGCGCGGCATACGCCGCCACGGCAGCGCCACAGACGAGCACAGCCGTCGAGGCAAGGATCGCGATGCCCGTGCGCCAGCCTGGGCCGCCGCCAAAAAGGCGCGGCTTGGCTGTGCCGCACTGCAGACACCAGTCCTGGCCCTCCTGCATCGGCAACCCGCATTTCGAGCACTCACTCACTGGCACCCATTCTGACACCTACAGCTTCGGGAAGCGGCGGCTCATTCAGTACGAAGGATCTCTTTCCCCGTCGGCTCCATCCGCCCGTCCAGCTCCAGCTGCCAGTAGTAGCGCGTGAAGGTGACATCACGGCGATACTCGCCGACGTGAGGAGACACATGCTCTCCGGAGGCCATGCGCACGATCAGCTCGGGGTAGGAGCGGCCGGGCAGGGCTGCCAACGCCGGCGCGGGGAAAGCTCCGCCGAAGCGTGTGTTGACATCGGTGATGCGCACGCCCAGCTCCGGGTCGCGAAACACCTGGATCGTGGCGGGGCCACGCACCGCGAGCGCCTCCATGACGGTGCACCCCAACTCGACGAGCTCGGGATCGTCGATCACGGTGCCCTTGATCGACTCGCCGCCGCGCGACTCGAGCATCGTGCGCGGGATCGCGTTCAGGCAACGGCCATCGAGATCGCCGAGACAGTCGATCGACAGCTCCGGGCCTCCCATTGCCTGCTGCACCATCGTGGGCTCATCCACGTAGCCCGCAAAGAAGTGGGCCTGCTCTGGGCCGTGGGCGAGATGGATGGAGCGCGCGCCGGAGCCCTTCCGTGGCTTGACCATCACCGGATAGTGGAGGACATCGAGGTCGTCGTTGGGCAGCACCGTCGGAGGCGAGGGCAGGTCGAGGCGCTCGAGCAGCAAATGCGCCTCGTACTTGTCGTAGGTGGCACGCGCCACCTGTGAGGAGGGGACAAGCGCCGCAAGCTGGCCAAGCTCGCGCGCAAGTGCAAGCGTCTCGATGTCGAGGTCTGTCAGCGGCAGTACCGCTCCCACCCCGTGCTCTGCGCATAGGCGTGCCAGCTCGAGCACATAGCCTGGGTCTGTGATCGGCGGTGGGCTGGCACGCACCTGCGCCGCGTACTGAGCAGGGGCTAGGGGGTTTGGGTCAACCGCTACCACTGTCGTGAGCGCTGCGAAGCAGGACACGATGTCGTAGCGCTTGCCGACGCCCGTGAGCATGATGCTCGGGGTCATTCCCATCCTCCCGTCTGGCCCTTGTAGAGGCCCGAGCCGCCGAGCACGATCGCTACGGTGCGCCACAGGATACGTGCGTCGAGCGCCAGCGAGCGGTGCTCGATGTAGTAGAGGTCGAGCTCGATGCGCTCGCTCCAGGGCAGCGAGGCGCGGCCGTTGACCTGGGCCCAGCCGGTGATGCCAGGCCTGATCGCAAGCCGGCCGCGCTGGCGCTCTGTGTACTGGGCCACCTGCACTGGGATCGTTGGGCGCGGACCAATGAACGACAGCTCGCCGCGCACCACGCCCAACAGGTTGGGCAGCTCGTCCAGCGAAGTCCGGCGCAAGAAGGTCCCCACTCGCGTGACTCGGGGGTCGTTCTCGTTGATCGCCAAGCCAGCGCCCACGTGCTCAGCGCCGTCGACCATCGTGCGTAGCTTGAGCAGGTCGAACTCCCTGCCATCCTTGCCGACACGGCGCTGACGATAGATCGGATGCCCACGCGACTCTAGCCTGATCGCCACAATCGATACCGCGATCACAGGCGCTGCCAGTATCAGCGCGAGCAGGCCGCCCACGATGTCGATAGCGCGACGGGTCACGAAAGCTGAGCCTCTCGCATATCGATGCGATTCGTCGCAAAAGCGCTCTCTGGGCTTTTGGGTGGCGCACAGCATCGACACTTGCCGACGATTTGCGTGATCGGTGGACGCAGCATCTACTCAGCGAGTCCCCTCAGCCGCTTGCCACGATGCGACGGTGCCGTGGCGCAGCCAGTCCCACAGCCCGGCGGCCGGGCTCGCCGTGGTGAGCACGTAGTAGCGCGCGATCAGCAACACCCGCACGCGCAGCACGCCGCCGAGCGCGGCGGCAGCCAGCAGCGCGATCTGCAAAGCAAGCGTGAGCGTGTAGAGATTCGACGCGCCGCCAGCCACCAATGCAACGTTGGCGGCAAGCGCGAGCGCGTGTAGGAACGGCGTGCCGTAGCGCAGCAGGCGGTGGGAGAGGATCATCAGCGCGTAGCCGGGGCCGTAACCGCGGGGGGAGAGCATGCCGCCGCGCAGCACGATCGGCCAGGTGTGGCTCATCATGCGCCGCTTGCGCGCAAGCTCTCCCTCGATCGAGGGCACCATCTTCTCGGTCGCGCGTGCGCTCGGCACATAAACAGCCCGCCAGCCGCGCTTGACCATGTTGAACGGGAACGACAGGTCGTGGCCCATGATCGGGTCGACCACGATGTAGGACTCGCGCCGTGTGGCGTAGATCGCACCATTGCCCGCCGTAATCGATGACAGCCGTGACTCGCATGCGCGCAGCGCCATCTCGTAGCGCCAGTACACGCCCTCCTGGTTGGTGGCGTGCCTGCCCCCCGGAATGATGGGCCCTCCCTCCGGCCCGCCCCCCGCGCCGTCTGCCTGCCTGCTTGTGCCCTTCAGGGTGCGCCCCTCAGGGTGTGCCCCAGAGGGTACGCCCTGCACGAAGCGGACCTGTCCGCACGCATAGCCCACGTGTGGATCGGCGAACACGGCCACAAGCTGGTGTAGGGCGTCCGGCTCCCACAGGGCGTTGGCGTCAGAGAAGGCCACGATCTCCCCGCTTGATCGCTCTACGGCCGTGTCCTGAGCGACGATCTTGCCACCGCGCGGGAGCTCGAGCACGAGGTCGGCGCCTGCGTCGCTCGCATGCTTGGCAGTGGCGTCCGTGCAGCCGTCGCAGGCCACGATCACTTGGAGCAGCTCGCGTGGATAGTGCAGCGCGAGCGCATTGGCGACCTTCGCACCGATCACCGCCTGCTCGTCATGCGCGGCGACGATCAACGACACGCTTTGATTTGGGGGATTGGTTCGTGCCTGCACCGCCACCGCGGCTTTTGGCGCTGGCGCGAACAAGCGGGCCAGCGCACCTACGGCGCACGCGTAGCCCACCTGTGTCCACGCGATCAGGATGGCCGAGGCCCAGAACACGATCTCGAGCGCTGTGCGCATGGACCGCATTCTGTCCGAGCGCAGACGCTAGCGCCGCTCCCCTGCTTCGAGCAGGTGCTCATACAGCTCGACGTGCGCCGCCGCGATTGCCATCCAGGAGTAACGTCCATTGGCGGCTGCCCTGGCCCTCACGCACATTTCGGTCAGGGTGGCCCTATCGGCCAGCAGCTCTCGCAGCGCCCGTCCGAGCGCACGGGGGTCCCCGGCCTCCACGATCCTTGCGGCGCCCGTGCTCCGCATCTCGGGGAAACCGCCGACATCGCTGAGCAGTAGCGGCTTGCCGAACGCGAGCGCCGTGAACAGGACGCCCGACTGGTCGGCCTGCAGGTAGGGCAGCACCACCAGGTCGGCGCGTTCGAAGTAGGCAGGCAGCTCCTCGTCAGTCACGAAATGCGGGTCGAAGCTCACGTTTGGCGGCGCAACTGCCCGTAGCTCTGAGATGTCCATGCGCGGCATGCCCGCGATCAAAAGCTCGGCGTTCTCGATCGGCTCCTCGCCCTCTGCCCCACGCCAGGCGTCCAGCAATACGTCGATGCCCTTGTAGGGGCGCATCAGCCCGAACATGAGCACGACGGGGCGCTTGGCCCTGGTGTGGGCGCTCGTAGCGTCGTCAGGAGCGAGTTCGTTGGGCGTGGGTCGCTCGCCCTTTGCGTGCTCGCCCTTTGCGTGAGCGCTTTCAAAAAGGGGATGCCCCCCGCGCGCGCGGGGGGCATCGCCCTTTTCGGATACCCCAGCCTCCGCGTCCATCCCACCAGATGCTGCCTGTGGTCCCTCAGAGATCGCCGGCGCAAGATGCGTGAACACGCCGTGTGGGATCACGTGGACGCGCTCGCCGTCGGCGCCCAGCTCGTCGATCAGGCGCGCGCGACCATGTTCCGAGTGCACGACTATCGCGTCGAAACGGTCATACAGACGCTTCTGCGCGGACAGCTGGCCAGGCCGGGGCTCGCGCGGAAGCACGTCGTGGGCGGTCAGCACGAGCGGACGGCGCCGCCCGTCCCTGGCACGTCTGGCCGGCAGCAGATAGCCGTCGAGATGTTGCACCGGCAGCCACTGGAAGTGCACGACGTCAGCCGACTGAGCCGCGCGACGGTAGCGCAACATGTCCGGCACGTGCTGGGCCAGCTTGCTGAGCGTGCGCACACGTCCACCCGGTGCGCCCAGCGCGGCTCGATAGAAGAGCTCGTGGCGCACATACCCATTGGGTTGCGCGACGGGCCCGTAGGGGAAGCGGCTGGTGAACAACTCCACCGCCGTGTCTGCTAGCGACAGCGCATCGCACAGCGCATGGTCGTAGGGTGGTGTGTAGGAGGAGGGGTCGACGACGTGAACGCGCACCGGGGAAAGACAATACGGACAGCGCCGCGCAACCGTGTGGCGCTGCTCGTCACGTTCGCTCACGCCGCGTTCAGCTACTGGACGAGCGTATTCCCGCGCGTCTGCTTTTACATCGCCCGCTGGCGGCGTCGCGCGCGGCGGATACCCGATCCCGTCCTGCGCCAGTTAGCCCTCGACGCGCTCGACAAGCGCGGCAACATCGAGGGCGCCGCGGCTTTCGCCGCGTTCGTGCCGTTGGCTCGGCGAGCCAACGTGACGAGGGCGACGAGTGCCTTCCAAGCGGCCTACAACCTGCTCGACATGCTCGGCGAGCAGCCGAGCCCCGATCCGGTGCTCGACGGGCAACGGCTGCACGAAGCGCTGGTCTATGCGGTCGCGCCGAGAGGAACCACAGCGCCGCTCGGCAGCGAAGTGGGCGCCCTCGACACGGACTCCTCCGGCACCGATCTGTGTACGACGGGGGGCGCTCGCGCGCTCGACTGGTATGCGCATCATCCGCAACGCAATGACGGCGGTTACCTGGACACGCTGATAGAGGAATGCCGTGACGCGTTCGCGGCACTGCCCTCCCACCTACTGGCAGCGCCCTCGGCGCAGGCCGCAGCCGCTCGCATCGTCGCCTTTCAGAGCCTGAACCTGAGCAAGTCCCAAGGCGAGCACACCGGCCTGGAGCAGTGGGCGCGCACGGCCACACCACCGGGAACCGGCTTGCAGTGGTGGGAGACCGCTGCCGCCGCCGGCTCCTCGCTTGGCGTGCACGTGCTGATCGCCGCCGCCGCCGGGCCACAGCTCGACGCGGGGGAAGTCAGCGCACTGACGCACGCCTACTTTCCTTGGATCGGCGGCTTGCACTCGCTGCTTGACAACCTGATCGACAAACACGAGGACGAGGCGGCGGGCCACCGCAGCCTGATCGAGTACTACGGGCCCGAGCAAGCCGCACAGCGGATGAGGTGGATCGCCGAGCAGGCCCTGAAGCAGGCCGGCGAGCTGCCACACAGTCGTCGACACATCGTGATCTTGGCAGCGATGATCGGCAACTATCTGGCCACGCCCGAAGCCCACAGTGCCGAGCTGAAACCGATCGGCGACAACGTGCTCGCCACGGTTGACGCCCTTCGGCGCCCGACGATGCTCGTGTTCGAGCTGCGCCGCCTGCCCACGCTAATACGGGGCCGGCTTGGCCATACAGCCGACGACGTGCAGAGTCAGTCAACTCCCAACATGGACATTTTCAGATAGGGTTTCTCCACAGGTCAAGCAGGAGGGGGGTCGGTAGCATGGTCAGCTGCCGGCCGGTCACAAGGGAGAGGGACACGCATGCTGGAGCTGCGAGATCTCGTCAAGCACTACCACACAGCCGGAGAGGAGACAGTACGCGCCGTAGACGGCGTGTCACTATCGGTCGCCCAAGGCGAGATGGTTGCCCTGTATGGGCCGAGCGGCTCTGGTAAGACGACGCTGCTCTTGATGGTTGCCGCGCTGCTGGCGCCGACCAGCGGCAAAGTCCTGGTCAACGGCCGCGACATCTCCTCCCTGTCCGAGCGCGAGGCCTCGCACTTCCGTCTTCAGGAAATGGGCTTCGTGCGTCAGAACTTCGACCTGCTGCCTGGTGTGACGGCAATCGACAACACGGTGCTGAAGCTGCTCAAGAACACGCCGTGGAAGGACGCTCATAAAAGCGTGCAGCCGCTGCTGGAGCGCCTGGGGCTCGGTGGACGCCTGACGCATCGCTCGGAGACGCTCTCGATGGGCGAGCGCCAGCGTGTGATGATCGCGAGGGCGCTGTCGACCGAGCCGAAGCTGCTGCTTGCCGACGAGCCGACCGGCAGCCTCGACACGCAACGCGGGCGCGAGGTGCTCGAACTGCTAACCGAGCTGTGCCGTGAACGGGGCGTGGCAATCGTGCTCGTCAGCCACGACCCGCAGGCTGCGGCCTACGCCGACCGCGTGCTGGCGCTGCGCGACGGCAAGCTGGTCGACTACGACCCAGATCAGGGTCTCGCGCCCACCAGCTCTGCGCGCGGCGCGCAGGACGACAGCGCGGCGTGAGCGTAACGATCCCAGGGGGCAGGCGATGAGGTTCGCGAACGTGCTTCACCTTTACCGCGTGCGTCTGCGTGCGCGGGCCTTGCAAGAGTGCTTCGCCCTGATCGGCATCGCCGCGGGCGTCGGACTGCTGTTTGCCTCCCAGATCGCCAGCTCCAGCCTGTCCAGCTCGGTTGGGCAGCTCAACAGCGGCATCGTCGGCGCCGCGACATTGCAGCTGACCGCGCGTGAGGCACAGGGTATGCCGGAAAAGCTCGTCGGCGAAACTCGCCGACTGAGCGGTGTGCGGATCGCCGCTCCGCTGCTCGAAGTGAGCGCCAACGCGGTCGGGCCGAAGGGCAGCGACTCGGTGGAGCTTGTCGGCGCGGACAGCACGCTGGCCGAGCTCAAGGGCGCGCTCGTGCGCAAAGTGGCGCTCACCCCATTCGCCGGCGTTGAAGCGGTCGTGCTGCCCGTGCCCGTCGCCGACACGCTTGGGGTCAAGAAATTCGGCGAATCGATCAAGTTCCAGGCGCTCGGTCATACAAGCGAAGCAGCGCTTTATTCGCGGCTCGGCGAAAAGCAGATCGGCGCTCTGATCTCCAGCCCGATCGCCATCAGCACGCTCGAATACGTGCAGAAAGCGAGCGGCCTTGAAGGACGCGTCAGCCGCATTCTGGTCGAGCCGAAGCCGGGCCAGAGTGCCGCCGTGCAGGCCGGCTTGGAACGCATCGCCCAGGGACGCTACGGCGTGGAGTCCTCTAGCTACGACGAACAGCTGTTTGCCAAGGCGGCAGCCGCAACCAACCAGTCGACACAGCTGTTCGCGGTCATCAGCGCGCTTGTCGGCTTCCTATTCGCCTTCAACGCAATGCTGCTCACCGTGCCCCAGCGCCGGCGCCTGATTGCCGACTTGCGCCGCGACGGTTACACGCCGAAGGCCGTAATCGCCGTGTTGATGTTCGACGCCGTAGTCCTCGGCACGATCGCCTGCGCGATCGGGCTTGTGCTCGGCGATGAGCTCTCGATCCACCTGTTCCATTCAAATCCCGGCTACCTGTCCTCCGCCTTTGCGGTCGGCTCCGAGCGCGTCGTGAACTTGCAGAGCATCCTCATATCCGTGCTCGGCGGCATGGGCGCCGCGAGCGTGGCCGTGTTGAGCCCGTTCAAGGACATCGTCTCGCGCAACCCACTCGCGGCAATCGAAACCAAGGAGGGCACAGGTGGAAGCACCTCGCCGCTGCTGACTCTTTTCGGACTCCTGTGCCTTGCGGCTACGCTCGCGATCCTGCTTGCCGCCCCTCAGGAGGCAATCGTCGGGATGGTCACGCTGATCGCGGCGCTGCTCGCCCTGCTTGCGATACCGCTCGCCGGCATGCTCGGACTGGTCAGACGAATCGCGCCAAGCATCGTCAGCGCCGTGCCGCACATCGCCGTGATGGAGTTGCGTGCCGGGCGCTCGCGCGCGATCGCGATCGCCGCCACCGGCGCGATCGCCGTGTTCGGCAGCGTCTCGATCCAAGGGGCCCACAGCGACCTGCTGAACGGGTTGTACAACGCGGCAAGCGACGTCAACGCTTCGACTGATGTGTGGGTATCGGCGGCCGGCAACTCCAACCTGTTGATGACATCCCCCTTTGCTCCTGCCCAGCAGGCCAAGTTGGCCGCACTGCCTGGGGTGCGCTCGGTGCGCATCTACCGCGGGGGCCTGCTCGACTACAACGACCGGCGCATCTGGGTGATCGCGCCGCCCAGCGAAGCATCACCGCTGGTGCCGCCAACCCAGCTGGTGGAAGGCAACGTCGCTCAGGCTGACGCGCGCGTGCGCGAAGGCGGCTGGGCGGTCGTCTCGCTCGCGCTCGCCGAAGAACACAAACTGAAAATCGGCCAGTCCTTCACGCTGCCGACGCCCAATCCGAGCACGTATCGAGTCGCCGCGATCAGCACCAACATCGGCTGGGCACCCGGTGCGATCGTGATGAGCGCCAACGATTACGCAAATGCCTGGAGCAGCAGCGACGCAAGCGCCTACAACGTACTGATGGCGCCCGGCGTCTCACCCGAGCAGGGCGTGCACGAGATCCGGGCGGCACTTGGCGGCGGAACGGCGCTTGCCGTACAGACCGCTGAACAGCACGCCAACACATTGCGTTCGATCACCCGCCAGGGCCTTGAACGGCTCTCGCAGATCGCCACCTTGATCTTGGTGGCGGCCGTGATGGCAATGGCGGCAGCGATGGGCGCGATGATCTGGCAGCGCCGTCCGCGCCTTGCCAAGCTCAAGCTCGAGGGCTTTCCCCACCGCGAACTTTGGTACACGATCGTGCTCGAGAGCCTGATGCTGCTCGGCGTCGGCTGCTTCAGCGGCGCGGTCTTCGGCCTCTTCGGCCAGCAACTGCTCGACCGTGCCTTGAATATCGTCATCAACTACCCGGTGGTCAGCTCCGTGGGAGTGATAGTGGCGCTTTCGAGCCTCGCGCTCGTCACCGCCTCGGCCGTCCTGATGGTCGCTATCCCCGGCTGGTTCGCCGCCAAGGTGCAGGCCAGTCTGGCGCTCCAGGACTGAGCCGCGAAGCCCAGCCCTGGAGACGCGCCGAGACTATTTCTTCTTGTGGCGCAGCAGCGGAGGCGGGCAGGGGACGTTGTGTGTCGCCACCACCTGGCTGCCGTCTAGGAACGTGAACTGCGCGGAGAACGGGAAGCCACCCTTTGGGCACTTCGTCGGAAGCGAGATGCCCTGCGGTTTGTAGGCCACCAGTTTTCCGTGGACGTGCTTGTAGTAGGTGAGATGTTCGGGACCGATCGTCGATTTGACGTTGATGATCGAGACCGGCGGCCCGTTCGTCACGCTTTTTATTTCCGGGATCGTGGTATCGAGGTCGCCACCAAACGCGCCTTCCCCTGGCAGCAGTTCGCCGGAGAAGACGATCTGCGCATACACCGGGGCAAGCCCATTGGCATAGAACAGCACCACGATGTTGCCTTCGTGCGGTGGCCCCATCAGGGCATTTATTTCGGGAATCTCGCGACCTGCGCCATCGCCGAACGGTACTTCGACGAACGCGCTGCCGTAGCCCAGTCGAGAGTTGGGCGAACAGCCGGCCAGACCTTTGGCAACGAGCGCTTCGGGGTTGCAGATCGACAGCCCCAGTGTGGTCGTGACGTAGTTCATGCCCTTCGGCATACGCAGGCTTACGTGCGTCAGCGACGAGGGCAAGCCCCCGGTGGTGCTGCCAATCGTGAAGCCGAACCCGATCGTGGTCGATGCGCCCAACCTGTCGGGCGTGAACGACGTCTGCAAGGCGACCGTCTCAGCTGCCTGCGCCGATGCGGACACCCCGCAGAACACAAGCAGGCAGCTGAGGGCCAGCAGCTCAAGCACGAGGGCGCGAGCCCTGTGTATCCGCGCTCTGGACAAGATGCCTCCGCTCGCTAGTACGACATGGGGCCGCTCACGTGCACCGTGACGGCGTCGTTTGAGCGCTGGATGGTGCCGCTGAACTTGAGTGCCGAGGCTTTCGCTTTCGAGTAGGTGCCACTGCCTTTGGTGATCGTCATCGTGCCCGAGAACGAAGCGGTAGAGCCGGCCACGTGATAGCTGGCTTTGGCCGCGCCGCTGATTGAGCCGCCTTTGGGATAGACCTGAACCTGGGCGGTCACGCTGCGAGTCGAGGTAACGTCGAGCTGCAGGTAGAGCGAGCCGCCGAGCGAGCCTTTGGCGGTGCCGCCCTCTTTGAGCACGAGCCCGTGTTTGTTTTCCAGATGCAGGCTGGCGCTGTCGTTCAAGTCGAGCGTGCGCGCGGCTGTCGCGTGCGGCCCCGCGGCGCCCGCACCGGCCGTGCCGAAAGCCGCGGCTGTCGCGGCAGCGCCGAGCGCAAGCGCGGCGGTTGAGATACGTGCTCGCGCGGACTTGCGCCTGCGCGAAGAATGATTCCCCATCGTTCCCTCCATATGGCTGTTGATGTCGCGTCCCATTAGAACAGACCCCTCTCCTCGTACGCCCCCCCAAACCCAAAGCCTAGTCCACATAACGGAAAGGCAGGGTACCTGGACAATTCTAGTGCATGTTGGCCTACGAAGTTCAACCACTCAGGCTACAGGAAGTTGTGCATTCTCAACGCCAACCCTCGGCCTGTCTCGTGAGGGATGTGCCCTAAGGTCACCCTCCGTGAGCCCCTCCGTGAGCCAGATCGAGCTGACCTACTGCATAGTCAACACATCCCAGCGCGAGTTGATGCTGCGCGGGCTGGACGCGCTCGCGCGCGAGCGCGCGACACTCCCGTTCGCAAGCGAGGTGCTGGTACTCGACAACGGCTCACGCGATGGCTCGGCACAGGCCGCACGTGAACATCCGGCGGTGGACGAAGTGCTCGCCCTCGAGGAGCGACGCGGCAAGGCGCTCAACGATTCCGAGCTGCTGCGGCGTGCACGTGGACGCTACGCACTGTTGCTCAACGAGGACTCCGAGCTGCAGCCTGGCGCGACATTGGCGTTGCACAAGGCGCTCGAGCGCAGTCCTGACGCTGCCTGTGCAGGAGCCAAACTGTTGCGTCCTCGTACGGCCGGCATCGCGACCGGGGAGCACGCCTCTCAGAGCACCGAGTCCAGTACGCAGACGGCTGGGCTCGAACAAGCCTGCGCGTGGCGTTTTCCCACACCCTTGACCGCGCTCGCCGGCGCCCTCTTCCTGCAACGCGTCTACACCGTGCAGAGCAAGGGGGGCCGCACGCGCGAGGTGGACTGGTGCCAGTCCTCGGCACTGCTTGTGCGCCAGGAGGCGGCCGCGCAGGTCGATTACCTCGATCCGGACTTCTTCGTCTACTCCGACGAGGTCGACTTCGCGCGACGCCTGCGCGACGCCGGCTGGCACAGCCTGTATGTGCCAAGCGCAGCGGCGATACACCACGAGCAGCTATCGACCGGCGCGGTGCCGGAGCGGCGCATCGTCGAGCTGTCCCGCAACCGCGACCTGTACATGCGCAAGCACCACACGCCAGCGGCCGCGCGCGCGGTGCGCTGGCTGACAGCTCTCTCCTACGCAGAGCGCGCGCTCGCGGCGCTACTGCTACCTGGGCATTCGGCCAAGCGCTACTGGCGCCACGTCATCGCGACGCTGTTTCCCTCCAGGGGAGAGGGCCTGCGCGAGGCGGCGAAAGCCTACAACCACTCCTCCAAATAATTATTTCTGGGTAGACAGCGCCGCATGCGGCGCTGTCCCGGGCCGC
>JBAQGH010000035.1:0-12784 GCA_049287685.1 Solirubrobacteraceae bacterium
TTCTGCGGCGTGGGCGAGCGCTCGCGCGAGGGCAACGACCTGTGGCTGGAGATGAAGGAGTCGGGCGTGCTCGACAAGACGATGCTCGTGTTCGGCCAGATGAATGAGCCCCCCGGAGCGCGCATGAGAGTCGCCCTCTCAGGTCTGACGATGGCCGAATACTTCCGCGACCAGGGCCAGGACGTGCTGTTGTTCATCGACAACATCTTCCGCTTCGTGCAGGCCGGCTCCGAGGTCTCGGCATTGCTCGGGCGCATGCCCTCCCAGGTCGGCTACCAGCCGACGCTGGAGACCGAGATGGGCCAGCTGCAGGAGCGCATCACCTCGACACGCGAGGGCTCTGTGACATCGGTGCAGGCGATCTACGTGCCGGCCGACGATCTCACCGACCCGGCGCCGGCATCGGTGTTCGCCCATCTCAACGCCACGACGGTGCTCTCGAGGGCGATCTCCGAGAAGGGCATCTATCCGGCGGTGGACCCGCTTGACTCGACGTCGACGATCCTCAAGGCCGACGTGCTCGGCGACGACCACTTCCGCGTCGCCAACCGCGTCAAGGAGATTCTGCAGCGCTACAAGGAGCTGCAGGACATCATCGCGATCCTCGGCATCGACGAGCTCTCCGACGAGGACAAGCTGACAGTGCAGCGCGCGCGTAGGATCGAGCGCTTCCTCTCTCAGCCGTTCTTCGTGGCCGAAGAGTTCACCGGTACGCCGGGCGCCTATGTGCCGATCGCGGAGACGATCAGGGGCTTCCAGGAGATCATCGACGGCAAGCACGACGAGGTCCCTGAGAGTGCGTTCTTCCTAAAGGGAACAATCGACGAGGTCGTCGAGGCGGCTAAGAAATAGATTATGGCGCACACCAAGTTCCCAGTTGAAGTGCTCACCCCAGAGGGCGAGGTCTTCTCCGAGGAGGTGGAAATGCTCTCCACCTTCACGACCGTCGGCTCGATCGGCATCCTTGCCAACCACGAGCCGCTGTTGGCTCGTCTGGAGCCGACCGAGCTGCGGTTGTATCGCTCGGAGTCCGAGATCGTGCGCTTCGCGCAGGCCGAGGGCTATCTGCAGTTCGCCGAGAACCGCGCGCTCGTGCTCGTGGAGGAGGCGATCGCTCCGGACGCGCTCGACCGCCCGACGATCGAGACGCAGCTCTCCGACGCTCGCGCGTCTGCCGAGCGGACAGAGGGGGGCTCCGAGGAGCATGCGCGCGCCTTGCGCGACATCAAGCGCTACGAGGCGTTCCTCGCTGTATCGGCCTGAAGCATGAGCGCCGAGCGCGAGCCGATCGGGGTGATCGGCACCGGCTACGTGGGACTTGTCACGGCCGCCGGTTTCGCCGCTTTGGGAAGCGAGGTGTGGTGCGTGGACATCGACGCCGCCAAGGTCGAGCGTCTACGAGCTGGCGAGGTTCCGATCTATGAGCCGGGACTCGAGCGATTGCTGGCCGAGCATTCCGAGCGGTTGCACTTCTCGACAGACCTCGGCCAAGCGCTCGAGCACTGCCGCCTGCTGTTCGTGGCCGTGGGCACGCCGCCAACCTATTCGGGCGATGCCGATCTCTCGGCGGTACACGCCGTGGTCAACGCGATCCCCAGCTCCGACAGCCACGCGCTGGTTATGAAGTCGACGGTGCCGTGTGGCACGGGCGCTGCGATCCAGCGTATCCTCGGCGAGCGCGGCAAGGACGGCTTGCGCTATGTGTCCTGTCCCGAGTTCCTCAAGGAGGGCTCAGCCGTCGAGGACTTCATGCATCCCGATCGCGTCGTCGTCGGCGACAACGGCGACTGGGCAGGCGATGCGGTCGTCGAGCTCTATGCCCCTCTCGGAGCGCCGCTGGTACGCACCGACATCGCCAGTGCCGAGATGGTCAAGCTCGCCTCCAACGCCTTCCTCGCCACCAAGATCTCCTTCATCAACGAGATCGCCAATGTGTGCGAGGAGACCGGCGCCGACGTTGTCGAGGTCGCTCGCGGCATGGGCTTGGACGACCGCATCGGGCCGAAGTTCCTGCAGGCCGGCATCGGCTTCGGTGGTAGCTGCTTCCCCAAGGACGTCGACGCGCTCAAGCAGCTGGCTGGCAATTCTGGCTACCACTTCCAGCTGCTCACGGCCGTGATCGAGGTCAACGAGCTACAGAAGCGCCGCGTGATCTCAAAGCTGCAGAAGCATCTTGGAGGTCTCGTCGGCAAGCACATAACATTGCTGGGGTTGGCGTTCAAGCCGAACACCGACGACATGCGCGAGGCGTCCTCGCTGGTGCTCTCGGCACGGCTCAACGCCGACGGCGCGATTGTCAGCGCGTATGATCCCGTCGCGGAGAGCGAGGCGCGCAGCCTGATAAGCGGGCTTCGCTTCGCCGAATCCGCTATGGATGCAGCTACAGATGCCGACGCGGTTGTGCTTGTCACGGAGTGGCCGGAGTTCCTGGAGCTCGACTGGCGCGAGGTCGCGGCGTCGATGAGCGGCAATCTCGTGATCGATGGTCGCAATGCGCTCGACGGCGAGGCTGTGCGCGCCGCGGGGCTCACTTACGAGGGGATAGGTAGGCGCTGATGCAAGCTGTGATTCTGGTCGGCGGAGAGGGCACGCGTCTGCGTCCGCTCACCTCGACCGTGCCCAAGCCGGTCGTCCCACTGGTAGACCGCCCGTTCATCTCGTTCATGCTCGAGTGGCTGCACGTGCACGGAATCGACGACGTGATCATGTCCTGCGGCTTCCTCGCCACGAGCGTGCGCAACGTGCTCGGCGACGGCTCGGCCTACGGGATCAGGCTGCGCTTCGTCGAGGAGCCCGACCCGCGTGGCACGGCCGGCGCGCTGAAGTTCGCCGAGTCGCTGCTCGACGAGCGCTTCCTGATGCTCAACGGAGACGTGCTTACCGACATCGACATCACCGAGCAGATCGCTCAGCACGAGCGCACCGGCGCAAAGGCAACACTCGCGCTCGTGCCGGTCGAGGATCCCAGCGCTTATGGCCTGGTTCACCTGGAGGACGACCATGCGGTGAGGGAGTTCGTCGAGAAGCCGAGCTCCGATCGCATCGACACGAACCTGATCAGCGCCGGCGCCTACGTGCTCGAGCGCTCGATCCTCGAGCTCGTGCCGCCGGACCGCAACGTGTCGATCGAGCGCGAAGTCTGGCCGCGCTTGGTCGGGGAGGGCTTGTACGGCTTTCCCTCGCAGAGCTACTGGTTGGACATCGGAACGCCTGCGCGCTATCTGCAGGGCACGTTCGACATCCTCGAGGGCAATGTCCGCACCGCCGTGCACGAGCGTCTTGGCGACAGCTATCTATCGGTGGCCGAGGGTGCGCAAATACTCGGTCGGGCAATTCCGCCGGCCGTGATCGAGGCGGGCGCGTATGTCGCGGAGGGTGCCCACGTCGGCAGCCTCGTGGTGCTTGGCAGCGATGTCAAGATCGGAGCAGGCTCGACCGTCGAGCGCGCGGTGATCCTCGCCGGCAGCGAGATCGGCGAGAGCTGCACGCTGCGCAATTGCATCGTCGCCGCCGGCTGTCGGATAGGCGACGGCACACACATCCAAGAGGGCGCCGTACTGGGCGAGGGAGTCACCGTCGGAGCGGACAACACGATCGCGGGCGGCGCGCGTATCTTCCCCGGCGTGACGCTGCCCGACGGCGCCATCAAGTTCTAGGTCGCTCCCAAACGCCCGTGCGGTGCTGGCTGGTGGGCACGGTGAGTCCGTTTACGCGCGGTGAGCCTCGTTACGCCGGTGAGTCCCGCTGCGCGCGGTGAGCCCGCTGCGCGGTGTTGAGGTAGAGGATATGTCCAGGACAAGGGGGGTGTGTCGGAGCAAGCGCGAGGTGTCCGGTCCACCGCGACAGGTATCCTGGCGCGAGCTCACGGCTACCCCCCAACAGGAGACGAGTAAATGAGCCAAGGCGGCGGCGCTGCCACCCCGACCACCGACGTGCTCTCGCGCGAGACGATCGCCCGCGTGGACGCTTCCAGCCAGCTGGCGGACATACTGGCTCTGCCCGAGCATCTGCGCGACGCGCTGTGGCGGGTGGAGTCGGCGATCATGGCCGAGTGGGACACCCCAGCGGGTCTCGTCGTGGCAGGGATGGGAGGCTCTGCGATCGGTGGCGCGTTGGCGCGAGCCGCGCTCGGCGACCACGCTTCGCGCCCAATCTTCGTGACACGCGCATATGGGCTTCCGCCGTGGACCACGCCGGAGACGACCGTGCTGTGCGCGAGCTACTCGGGCAACACCGAGGAGACACTTGCCTGCTACGAGTCGGCGGGGGCGCTTGGCGCCCAGCGCGTGGTGGTCACGACGGGCGGGCGTCTTGGGGAGTTGGCGCGCGCCGACGGTGTGCCTGTGATCCCGCTCCCTGGAGGCTTCCAGCCCAGGGCGGCAGTGGCCTACATGACGGTTGCCGCGCTAGAGGTAGCGGCTCTGTGCGGTGCCGGCCCACGGCTCACCTCCGAGATCGACGTCGCTGCGTCTCATACCGAGCAGCTTGTCGCGGAGTGGGGTCCAGACGCGCCCGAGGACTCCTTGGCCAAGCAGACCGCGCGCGGCCTGCTTGGTACCGCTCCGGTGATCGCCGGCGCCGGGCTCACGGTCCCAATCGCCTACCGCTGGAAGACTCAGATCAACGAGAACTCCAAGCAGCCGGCCTTTGCTCATGAGCTACCCGAGCTCGATCACAACGAGCTCGAGGGCTGGGAGGGGGCCCAGGACGTGGGACGCTTCTCGGCCGTGTTCCTCGACGATTCCGACGCCCATCCGCGCGTGAAGGAGCGCATGGATTTGACCGAGAAGTTGATCGCAGGCAGCGCTACGGCCAGCTTCCGTCTGGAGACGCGCGGTCAGACGACGATCGAGCGTGTCATCTCTTTGGTCCTGCTCGGCGACCTGGTCTCGATCTATCTGGCGACCTTGCGCGGCGTCGACCCGGGTCCGGTCAAGCTGATCCAGCAGCTCAAGGCCGATCTCATTAGTTGAGACGACTGTGGGCGCGGCGCGGTGCTGCGTCCTCGGTCGCTCATTTACCGATTGGAGATCGATGGATCTCCAACGGCCAGCACTTCGCGAACTGCTTGTGCCCCGAAGGGGTACGTCCTTGCCCCGCTTGGCCCACAGCCGTCTCAACCTTGACATAGCTTTGATAAGGTCTGCTCGATGCAGACTGCTGCTGTAGATGCCCTGACGATCAACGAGGCAGCCGAGACGACCGGTTGGTCGGCGCGAATGCTGCGCTACATCGAGAGCATCGGGCTGGTCGAGCCGGGCCGCTCCGGTTCCGGATACCGACTGTACGGCCCAGCCGAGCTACAGCGCTTGAGCACACTGCGAGAGTTGTTGGAGGAGCACAGACTGGACCTGGCCGAGGTCGGCTTTGCGCTGAGGCTCGAGCGTGATCCGCAACTGCGCGATGCAATCGACCTGTGGCTTACCGCGGAACCGTCACGTCCGGAGCATGTCAGCGCCGCCGACTGGCTGCGCTTCGAGCAAGAAAAGCATCAACAACTGCTTGTCGCTGCCAAGCCACACACTACGACCATGGAGATCGCATGACCCCCACCGCAACGCTGACCGACATCGACTTCAAGGTCGCCGACCTCTCGCTTGCCGAGTTTGGGCGCAAGGAGATCACGCTCGCCGAGCACGAGATGCCTGGCTTGATGTCGATCCGACGGGAGTACGCAGCCGCTCAGCCGCTCGCGGGAGCGCGCATCACCGGCTCGCTGCACATGACGATCCAGACCGCGGTCCTGATCGAGACGCTCACCTCGCTCGGAGCCGAGGTGCGCTGGTGCAGCTGCAACATCTTCTCAACTCAGGACCACGCGGCGGCGGCGGTGGCGGTGGGCGCAGACGGCACGCCAGAGGACCCACGTGGCGTGCCCGTGTTCGCCTGGAAGGGCGAGAGCTTGGAGGAGTACTGGTGGTGTACCGACCGCGCGCTGCGTTGGCCCGGCGAGGACGGAACGCCTGGTGAATCGAATCCCGCCCACCCGCCCCACGCCACCGGGCCCAACATGATCCTCGACGACGGCGGCGACGCCACGCTATTCGTGCACAAGGGCACTGAGTACGAGGCTGCCGGGGCCGTACCGGACCCGGCCTCCGCTGAGTCTGAGGAGTTCCAGGTGGTGCTCTCGTTGCTGACGCGCTCGCTGGAGGAGGACCCGCAGCGCTGGACGAAGATCGGCCAGGGCATCAAGGGCGTGACCGAGGAGACGACGACGGGCGTGCACCGCCTCTACCAGATGGTCGAGAGCGGCGAGTTGCTGTTCCCAGCAATCAACGTCAACGACTCCGTCACCAAGTCGAAGTTCGACAACCTCTACGGTTGCCGCCACTCGCTGATCGACGGCATCAACCGCGCCACCGACGTGATGATCGGCGGCAAGGTCGCGGTCGTGTGCGGATTCGGCGACGTCGGCAAGGGCTGCGCCGAATCGCTGCGCGGCCAAGGCGCGCGTGTGGTCATCACCGAGATCGATCCGATCTGCGCGCTGCAGGCGGCTATGCAGGGCTATGAGGTCAAGACGCTCGAGGATGTGGTGGAGAGCGGCGACATCTTCATCACGACGACCGGCAACAAGGACATCATCACCGCGGCCCACATGGCGCGCATGAAGCACCAGGCGATCGTCGGCAACATCGGTCACTTCGACAACGAGATCGACATTGCGGGCCTCACGAAGACGGCGGGCATCGAGCGCATCAACATCAAGCCCCAGGTCGACGAGTGGGTCTTCTCAGACGGCCACGCGATCATCATGCTCTCCGAGGGACGCCTCCTGAACCTGGGCAACGCCACGGGCCATCCGAGCTTTGTGATGAGCAACTCGTTCACCAACCAGACGATCGCCCAGATCGAGCTTTATTCGAAGAACGACGAGTACGAGAAGCGTGTATACGTGCTGCCCAAGCACCTCGACGAGAAGGTCGCGCGCCTGCACCTGGACGCGCTCGGAGTGAAGCTGACAAAGCTGAGCGAGGAGCAGGCGGCCTATATCGGCGTGCCAGTCGGTGGTCCCTACAAGGCCGATCATTACCGCTACTAGAACCGGCAGTCGGCGCCCGCGACGGAGCTATGACGTGCGGCCCGCAGGCGTTGCTCGGCAAGCGTTCGAAGACGGCGGGCAAAGCAAGGCGGGGACGGCTTGATCGTCTCCGTCGCCGAGGCTGACAGCGGCCAGGCACGTATCGACTGGGCCGACTCGCAAATGCCCGTGCTTGCGCAGGTGCGCGAGCGCCTACAGCGCGAGCGCCCGCTGGAGGGCGTGAGCGTCGCCGCCTGCCTGCACGTGACAGCCGAGACAGCCAATCTCGTGCGTGCTCTGATCGCCGGCGGAGCGCAGGTGGGATTGTGCGCGGCCAATCCGCTCTCCACGCAAGACGACGTGGCGCTGGCGCTCACCGAGCGCCATGGCGCCACGGTACTTGCCGCGCGCGGCGAGAGCGCCAAGCAGTACGCCGAGCACGTGCAGAAGCTGGTTCAAAGCGCACCGCGAGTCACGATCGACGACGGCGCCGATCTGGTCGGCGCGATCCACGAGCGCAATCCGAGCCACGCGGCAGAGATGCTGGGCGGCACCGAGGAGACAACCGCTGGGCTCTTGCGCGTGCGCGCGCTCGCCGAGCAGGGCACGCTGGCCTGCCCTGTGCTGGCGGTCAACGAGTCGCGTACCGAGCGCGCCTTCAACGATCGCTTCGGCACCGGCCAGTCCACGATTGACGGCATTCTGCGCGCCACCAACCTGCTGCTGGCCGGACGCACGGTCGTGGTGCTCGGCTATGGCTGGACAGGACGTGGCGTGGCTCTGCGTGCGCGCGGCGCGGGTGCCTCGGTCGTCGTCTGCGAGGTCGATCCGCTGCGTGCGCTGGAGGCTCGCATGGAGGGCTATGAGGTGATGGGCGCGCTCGCGGCTGCCGAGCGCGGAGACGTCTTCGTGACGGTCACCGGTGGGCGCGACGTGCTGCGTCGCGAGCACTTCGAGCGCATGAAGGACGGTGCGCTGCTGGCCAACGCCGGACACTTCGACGTCGAGATACGCCTAGAGGATCTCCGTGCGCTCGCCGTCGGCGGGCGGCGTGAGGCGCTGCCGCTCGTCGAGGAGCACACGCTCACAGACGGGCGGCGCTTGAACCTTCTGGCTCAGGGTCGTGTCGTCAACCTGGCGGCCGGGGAGGGCCACCCGGCGGCGGTCATGGACATGTCGTTCGCGGGCCAAGCCTTGTGCGTCGAGCACCTGGTCAAGAGCGCAGGCAGTCTACCCACGGGTGTGCTGCCCGTCCCCGATCGGATTGACGAGGAGGTCGCGCGGCTGAAGCTCGAGTCGCTCGGCGTGCAGATCGACGAACTAAGTGAGGATCAGCGCGTATACCGCAGCTCCTGGGAACACGGCACATAGAGCGCGGCCGTTTTCCTATAGCTTGCGCTCCTCAATGAGAGCAATGGTCCTCGCCGCAGGTCTCGGAACCCGCCTGCGACCCCTTACGAACGAGATCACCAAGCCGATGGTGCCGGTCCTCGACCGCCCGGTTATGGCGCACATCCTCGATCTGCTCGAACGCCACGGCTTCGAGGATGTGATCGCCAACCTGCACTATTTTCCCGAGTCGATCAAGCAGTACTTCGGCGAGCGCTTGAGCTACCGCTTCGAGCCGGAGCTGCTCGGCACCGCCGGAGGGGTGCGCGGATGTGCCGACTTCTTCGGCAGCGACTCGTTCGTCGTGATCTCGGGCGACGCGCTCACCGACATCGATCTGAGCGCGTTCGCGGCCCGTCACCTCGAGGCTGGCGGGATCGCGACGCTTGCCGTCAAGAAGGTCTCAGACACGCGCGAGTACGGCGTCGTCTTGCACGACCGCGACGGGCGCATCACCGGCTTCCAGGAGAAGCCTAGCCCCGAGGAAGCGCTCTCGGATCTCGGCAACTGCGGTATCTACATCTTCAGCCCGGAGATCTTCGACCACTTCCCCGATCGCCCCTTCGTGGATTGGGCCCAAGATGTGTTTCCGACCCTGCTCGAGAACGACATCCCGTTCTATATCCACGAGGTGCGCGAGTACTGGAACGACGTCGGCTCACTCGCGGAGCTGCGGCAAGGCACCTTCGACGCGCTGCGTGGTGAGCTGCGCCTGCAGGTCGATGGTCGCGAGGTTGCCCCGGGCTTGATCGTCGCGGGGGAGAGCGTCGTGCCGCGGAGCGCCGAGATCGAGGGGTCCGTCTGGATCGGTCGCGACGTGGAGCTGGGCGAGAACGTGCGCCTGACGGGCCCGCTGGTCCTGGGCGACGGCGCCCGTGTCGGCGAGGGAGCCCAGCTGCGCGACAGCATCCTGCTTCCCGGAACCGAGGTAGCCCAAGGTGCGATCCTGATCGGCGCGATCGCTGGGCACGCGGGGATCCTCGAGAGCTTGCGGCCCAGATAAGGGGCCCGGGGCCCGCGGATCCAGACCCCCCGAGAGCATGTCTGCGACTCAGCCGGATCGTACGCCTCGAACATCCGTGCAAAACCGACACATGGGAGCGGCCAACAGGGGTACGATGGGTATACATCGTCTCCGAGTGAAGGGAGTCCCTGATGCAGATAGACATCAAGGGCCGCAATGTCCCGGTCACCGACGACATGCGCGAGCATCTGGAGCGCCGGCTGGAGAAGGTTTCCCGCCAAGTCTCCGAGTTCGCCCGCCTGGAGCTCGAGATATTCAGGGAGCCGAACCCGCGCGTAGCCGATAGCGACGTGGCCGAGGCGACGCTCTACCTCAAGGGCGTTACGCTGAGGGCGCGCGACTCGTCGCCGCAGATGCTGCATTCGCTGAACCTGGTCGTCGACGAGCTGGCGCGCCAGGTCAAGCGCCATCGCGACAAGCGCCGTCATCGCCGCGAGGCGCATGCGGCAGCCGCGGCCGCTGCGACGCCGGTGCGGCCTTCGCCGGCGGTCGAATAGTCGCCTCCGTAGATCGGCGAGCGCGTACGGCGCACTCGCGTCTGAGACGAACCGTGCTCTGCGTCAATCGGTGGCGAGGATCGGCGGCGTAGTCGGTACCCTGAGCGCATGTCGCTTTTGGATCGTGCGCTGAACATCGGCGAGGGCAAGAAGTTCAAGGTCTACGAGAAGCGTGTCGCGCTGATTGGCGCCTATGAGGCCGAGCTGGAGCTCGAGACCGACGACGAGCTGCGTGAGCGCATGAACGAGCTGCGCGAGCGCGCACGCGAGGGGGAGTCGCTCGAGGATCTGCTGCCAGAGTGCTTTGCGATCGTGCGCGAGGCCGGCAAGCGCACGATGGGGATGCGCCACTTCGACGTGCAGATGGTCGGGGCGATGGCTCTGCACGACGGCTGCATCTCCGAGATGAAGACCGGCGAGGGCAAGACGCTGACGGCGACGCTCGCGGTCGTGCTCAACTCGCTCGCCCCACGCGAGGGAGCCACCGGTTCTGAGACGATCGAACGCAAGGGTGTACACGTCGTGACCGTCAACGACTACCTTGCCCGCCGCGACGCCGCCTGGATGAGCCCGATCTACAACGCCCTGGAAGTCAGCGTAGGGGTGCTGCAAAACCAGCAGCCCTACGAGGAAAAGCAGCTCGCCTATGCATGCGATGTGGTCTATGGCACCAACTCGGAGTTTGGCTTCGACTACCTGCGCGACAACATGGCCAAGGATCTCGCCGAAAAGGTGCAGCGCGGCCATCCATTCGCGGTCGTGGACGAGGTCGACAACATCCTGATCGACGAGGCGCGCACGCCGCTTATCATTTCCGGTGCGCCCGAACAGGCAGCAGACTTCTACGTGAAGTTCGCCCGTCTGGCTCCGCGCATGATCGCCGGCAAGACGCCTGAAGGCATGGACCAGCGCACCAAGAAGGGGTTCCTGGCGGAGTTCGACTACGAGATAGAGGAGAAGCAGAAGACTGTCGCCATCACAGAGCTCGGTGTCGCCAAGGCCGAGCGTTTCCTTGGCATCGACCATCTCTACAGGGCCGAGAACGGACATCTCGTCAACCACCTGATCCAGTCGCTGCGGGCCGAGTCGCTGTACAAGCGCGACGTCGATTACGCCGTGATCGACGGCGAGGTCAAGATCATCGACGAGTTCACCGGCCGCATCCTCGACGGCAGGCGCTGGTCGGAAGGCTTGCACCAGGCGATCGAGGCCAAGGAGGGCGTAAAGGTCCAGGAGGAGAACCAGACGCTCGCCTCGATCACCTACCAGAACTACTTCCGCCTCTACGACAAGCTCTCCGGCATGACCGGCACGGCCCTGACCGAGGCCACCGAGTTCATGAAGATCTACGAGCTGCCAGTGGTGCAGATCCCGACGAACATGCCGATGGTCCGCGACGACCGCAACGATCAGGTCTACAAGACCAAGGAGGGCAAGTGGGAGGCGGTCGTCAAAGAGATCGCCGCACGCCATGAGAACGGCCAGCCGGTGCTGGTCGGCACGATCTCAGTCGAGGTCTCAGAGCTGCTCGGCGACCGTTTGAAGAAGCGTGGGATCGCCCACACCGTGCTCAACGCCAAGCCCGAGCACGCGGCCCGCGAGGCGGAGATCGTGGCCGAGGCGGGCCAGCCTGGTGCCGTCACGATCGCCACGAACATGGCCGGCCGTGGCGTGGACATCAAGCTTGGAGGCAATGCCGAGCACCTGGCGAGCCGGCAGCTTGCAAAGCAGAGCATCGATCCCGAGGACCCGGCTTATGCGCAGCGCCTGAAGGATCTACTGCCCGAGATAGAGCGGCAGGTGCAGGTCAACCGTGAACGCGTGGTGGCGGCGGGAGGCATGTTCATCTGTGGCACCGAGCGCCACGAGTCGCGGCGCATCGACAACCAGCTGCGCGGGCGTGCGGGCCGCCAAGGAGACCCCGGAGAGAGTCGTTTCTTCCTCTCAGCCGAGGACGACCTCGTGCGCCTGTTCGCGGGCGATCGCATCTACAAGATCCTCGATCGGCTGGGCGGCGTGGACGAGGAAGGCAACGAGGAGCCGATCGAGGCAGGCATGCTCTCCAAGCAGATCGAGAAGGCCCAGAAGAAGGTCGAGGAACAGAACTTCCTGATCAGGAAGCGCGTGCTCGAGTACGACGACGTGATGAACGAGCAGCGGCGCATCATCTACGCCTACCGTGACGAGGTGCTCGAAGGCAAGGAGATGGGCGAGGAGGCGCGCGAGCAGGTGGTCAAGACGATCGATCGCACAGTCGAGCAGTACACCCCGAGCGATTACATGGAGGACTGGGACCTCGACGGCCTGCTCACCGCGCTTGGACAGTTCTTCCCGGTCGAGCTCGACGAGAACGATCTCGACCCGGAGACGGTCGACAGCGGCTACCTGACCGAGGAGATCACCCAGACCGCGGTCAAGCAATACGAGGCGCGCGAGCAGGAGCTCGGCAAGGAGCTGATTGGTGCGCTCGAGCGTTTCTTGATCCTGCAGATCATCGACGAACGCTGGCGCGAGCACCTGTACGACATGGACTATCTGCGTGAGGGCATCCATCTGCGCGGCTTCGCGCAGATCGACCCGCTGGTGGCCTATAAGAACGAGGCGTTCACCCTCTTCGGCGATCTCATGAACAGCGTATGGGTGGACTTCACGCGCATGATCTTCAACGTGCAGGTCAGCGTCGACGCCCAGAACGGCGGGGGAGGAGGAGCGTCGGTGCAGGCGTTTGCGGCATCGGGCAACTCAACGCGCGCCGGACGCGTCTCCTACTCGGGTGGCTCAAGCGCCATGGGCGCCGGCGCAATCGCCGCCGCGGCCGCCGCAGCGGGCCCCGGCGCAGCGGCCTACGAG
>JBAQGH010000036.1:0-16782 GCA_049287685.1 Solirubrobacteraceae bacterium
CCGCAGCGCCGGTGCGGCCACCGGAGGTCGCAGGGCGGGCGTCGCTGCGGTCGAGCAGACGACGGACGGAGCGTCGAGGCAATCGCGGGCATCGGCGGCGAGCGCCCCGCCGACCTGATCCCAGTCCTCGTTCGTGGCCGTTTCGATGACCTCCATGAATGCGACTCGCAGAGCCTCGCCCAGCTCGGCGGGCGGCTCGCCGTCTGAATCGAGCGCGTCGAAGAGGTATTCGTGGACGAAGTCGGCGAGCGCGTCGTGGCGGACGGCGGTCTTGATGAAGTCTTGGACGATGCTGGTCGGGATCGGCGATCCCCACGGGCTCGTTCGAGTATCAATCGCGGTTGGCACGCTCATCTCCAGGGCTCGCGACAGTGGGTGGGCGGATCGCGATCTCCGGGAGCAGCAGCGCCTGCAGGCTCCCGTACCCGACCTCGCACCCCGACTCCCACGGGAACCGGCCAGTCGGGTCACACACCACGATCTGCTTCGCGGTGGCCGGCCTTCCGTCGTGTTGCTCTCGCCGCCACCAGCCAGCGACGCCGAGACGGGACGCGACCACCTCCGCGGGCAGCGCCACGATCCACAGCGGTCTCCGGTCCTCCATCGCGCCGACTACTCGCCCGTCAATCTCGGGGACCTGTTCCAGTAGCGCCACGACGGCTGGTATGACCTCAACCGCCGTGCGCGGGCCGATCCCTGACAGTGCAAGCTCGGGATGGCCGATGTGGCGCGGAAGGCCGATGGTGTAGGTGTAGCTTTGGTCGCGCGCCTCGTCGACCCGGAACACCTGGGTGATCGCGTAGCCATAGAGCGCGATCCGCGTCAACAACAACTCTCGTGTACGAGGCATCTCGTCGTAACTCATACTTGCACCTTTACCCACGCCTCTACCGAGACCTCTTCGACCGGCACGTCCTCATCGACCGCCTTCGCCAACAGCGCGTCCTTCACATCCTGCGCGCTGAGCGACGGCACGTCGTAGTCGTCGTTGCTGGTGATTTTCACAGTGAAAAAACTGTCCATCGCTTTAGCTCCCAGGCGGTCGCAGGCGCAGGCGCGTCTTGCAGGGCGACGGGACGAGCCGTGCGTGTTGGCACGGAACGTGGGGGGTGCCCCGTCGCCCTGCGAGACGATCCGGTGCCGGCTGCTTTAGCCGGCGGCTGCCTCGTTGGCGACCATCTGCGCGTCTTCCATCAACTCGCGGGCGATCAAGGCCCAGTCGTCGGGGGTGAGGGCTGCCAGCGCCTCGTCCACACTCGCGCGCAGGCCGGTAGTTAGCGTCGTGACCGCCTCGGTGGCCTGCTCGCGGGACGTATCGGACGTGCGCGGTACGTTCGCCTGCGTGAGCGCCTGCTGGGTCAGCTCGACTGCGGAGTCCTTGATCGCGGGCTGCCCGATGATCGAGCGCGCCAGCTCGCGTAGCGCGGCGCCTTCGAATACTGTGCCCTTGGGTGAGCTGCGCTCGTCTGAGGTTGCGTCAGTGTCGTGTGGTTGTGGCGATTCCATCGGATTTTCTCCTTTACCTCGAAGGGTGTCGTGCGGCGGTGACACACATCTAGCTCGCCCGCGAGTAAAGGTCAAGTCCGTGCGGCGGGTTTCTCGGAAACCTTTTTGTTAAACCTTCGGGTACGCCGTGAAGGTTGCTTGTAGGGCGGCGGCTGGCCCGGGGTTGCGGGTACGGGAGCGACGGGCAGTGCCAGCCGCCCTACAAGTCCTGTGTGCCGCGTGGGCCATCACCGTCATCTGGAGTCGGCCGGGAACGGTCGGGCGTTCGGTCATCGCCGGCACCCTGGCGGGATATTCGGTACACCCCAGCGGCGGGTCGGGTCAAACCGGGCTGGCAGCCATTCGAGAAAGACACGGCGAGCGAGTGGCGAGCGGTAGCCGTGGTGGCGCAGCCCGAACAGCCACTGTCCGGCAAGCCACGCGAGGCTGCCGAAGATCGCCGCGACGGCCATCCCCGGCGAGCCGGTGAGGGCCGCTGTTGCCAGGCCGCCGAGAGCGAGCACCGCGCCGCATGTGCGCAAGACGAACCCGCCGAGCAGCCACACGCCGAGCGCAATCAGCACGCCGGTCGCCGCAAGGCTCACCACGCTGCTCACGAGTCATCACCCGCCGCTGTGAGCGGCAAGCCGAGACGCCCCGCGAGGTCGACCATCTCCTCGTACTCAAAGAACGCGCGACCATTCGGCGCGAGCGTACCCACCCCGATCGCCTTAACGATCTCTTCCAGCTCCTCGCGGCGGCGCCTCGCGTGGGCGACCTGCCCGGTACGCTCGGCGATCTGCCGCTCCGCGTGCTCGCTCCACGGCCAGCAGTAGCGCGAGAGCACCCTGAACTCGCCGCGCTCCACTGCCTCCGGGTGCGCTTCGTTATAGCGCAAGCCCATCCCGGTCAGACTCAGCGGGCGCCCGAAGTGCGTCTCGATCACGCGCACATGCAGCCACCCGCCGCCCATGTTGGCGATTACCTCGACCTTCGCGATGGCGCTACCCGTGACGCGGCCCTGGTGTTCTCCGCGCACGCTCAGGATCGTGCCCGGCGTTGCCTTAGCGGCGCGCATCCTCTAGCGCCTTCCCTCGCCGAGCGCCGCGTCGAAGTCCCGCGTGGCCCTTGCGCGGCGCCACGATGCTTCCACAACTCGCAGCGTGCGCGATCGCCTGACTGCGATTCGCAGGCTCGAACCCGCACCGCTCGCAGAAGGCATCCTTCAGGCCGCGCCGCAACGCCTGCGCTGCCGTCAGTCTCCGCGGGGCGCTCATATCCGTGACAGTGGTGGGCATGCTTACGCTCCGGCTGAGGCGGCGGCGCCGCGCCGCGCCTGCTGCTCGTCGGTGTATGCCTCGCCGTGGTTGAAGGTGTCCAACAGCCAGAGGTACTCGCGTTCGGAGGTGATGGCCTCGCGCAGCACGTTGCCGGTGTCCACTTCCTTGATGGGCCAAAGTTCGTCGCCGTACTTTTCGCCGACAGCGATCTCGGCCTGTTGCTCCTCGGCTGTCATTCGCATGCTCCTTGGCTCAGGGTTGTTGGTCGGGTGAACACGTCTAGCTCGATCCGCCGCGAAGGGCAAGTCGATGCGTGGGCGCTCCTCGCGCGGGGGTCTTCTGTGGGGCCGGTTTCGGTCATCGAGGCACACGTCTAGCTCGACCTGCCAGCACAAGTCAAGTCCGCTCGCGAGATCCCCGCGAGCGGCTCTCGCTTGCCTGCGGCGAGCCGGGCGCAACGGGCACCCGATTCGTCGCCGAGGTGCGCGCCCCGCCTCAAATTCTCGTGTTGGCCGTGTTCCGCACGGGTGCTAGCGAACCGGGCGATCGGTCTCCCAGTGGTCGTTCGCAAGGACTTGACTCTGCCCGCTGGTCGAGCTACCACGTCCACCCGCAAAGGCCCGGAAAGGGCTCTAACAAAGGAGAATCAACGATGAGCAAGACCAAGACCCCGAACACCAAGCAGGCGATCCTCGAGGTGCTGAAGGTCGAGCCGCAGGCGACCGCCGCGCAGATCGCGGTGAGTACCGCTGTCGGTCGCTCGACGGCGGGCAAGATGCTCGCCCAACTGGAGAGCGACCGTCAGGTTCGCCGCACCGAGGGCGGGCGAGACGGCAATCGCCGGCTGCCGGACCTCTGGTCGCTGGCCGGCGAGCACCCTGCCGCAAACGATACGGGCTCGAAGCCCGCGAGCTCGGCCTCGAAAGCGACCGACGGCGCAGCGGGAACGGGTGAGCCCGAGAGTGGCAAGCTCAAGCCAGGCGGGCTGGAGCCGCTCGTGCTGGGCTACCTGGAGCAGCACGCCGACAGCGGCCCGCACGGGCCGACGAGCATCGCCAAGGCGCTGCAGCGCTCATCGGGAGCGGTCGGCAACTGCCTGAAAGCGCGGTTATTGCATTTGACGCAAGCCGCGTAGTGCGGGTTTCTTTCGGCGCCCATTCCCTGGGCGCTTGCTGTTTGGACGGGGTTGGAGTGAAAGTTATCGGAGGGTGCGGGGGTTTTGGGGCTGGCAGCCTAACTTTCATCTGATGCGAGTATGGTTTCATCTGATGCAAGGCGAGGTGGGGGTGTTCGGAGGGTCGGCCGGGGTGGTCGGGGATGGCCGCGCGGAGGCTTTGCTGGCGTTGGTGTTCGGGGATGGCGTGCGGCCTTTGCGGATGGGCGAGGCGGTGTTCGAGGCGGCGCTTACGGGCTGGTTGCGCCAGCAGGCAGCGCGTCATTTGGCTGAGGAGACCAAGCAGCGGGGCGCTCAGCTCGTCAAGCGATTTCGGGCTGAGACGGAGTTGTGGCCGTGGCAGTGGCGGGCGATCCATGTCGATGAGTGGCTCGAGGATCTCGCGAGCCCGCCGAAGCGTCGGGCGGTCGGGACGCTGCGCAGCTACCAGGCGACGCTGCGGGCTTTCCTTGAGTACCTGACGGATGAGCGTTACCCGTGGGTGGCGATCTGCGAGGCGGAGTTTGGTGAGCGCCCGGTGCAGGTGCTCGATGAGCGCAACATGATCCGTCATGTCGTTGAGTACGAGGGCGCACCGGACCGCCGGCCCCTGACACGGGAGGAGCTGGTGGTGTTCTTTGACTACTGCGATGCGCGTGTCTCGGATCGGCGCTCGCGGGGGCGCAAGGGCGCGCTGGCTGCGTTCAGGGACGCGGCGCTGTTCAAGACGATTTATGCGTGGGGGTTGCGCCGCCAGGAGGCCGCACGGCTCGATGTCACGGATTTTTCTGCTAACCCGCACCGTTCGTCGTTCGGCGCCTACGGGATGTTGAGCGTTCGTTACGGGAAGGCGTCGCGGGGCAGCGCGCCGAAGCGCCGCGGGGTGCTGAGCGTCTTTGATTGGTCGGTCGAGGTGGTCGAGCAGTATGTGCAGGAGGTTCGGCCGCTCTACGGTCTTGAGGGTCATCCGGCGCTGTGGCTGACCGAGCGCGGCGCGCGGCTGGCCAGCGAGCAGGTCTCAGAACGTTTCGCGGAGTATCGCGACGAGCTGGGTCTGCCGGGGGAGTTGACTCCGCATGCGTTGCGTCACAGCTATGTGACGCATCTGATCGAGGATGGGTGGGATGAGCTGTTCGTGCGGATGCAGGTCGGGCATCGGTTCGCTTCGACGACCGCGCTCTACACGGGCGTCAGCGGCGACTACAAGAATGAGGCGATGAGTCGCGCGCTGCGCGCGCAGCTCGGAGAGGAGAGGAGGTAGTGAGCGAGATCGACTACGAGTGGATGCTCAGGCCGTTGCTGTCCGAGCGTGGTGTGCATAGTTACGTCGAGCTTTCCCCGCTTTTGGCGGAGCGCGGTGTCGTCTTGTCGGAGTCGCAGGTGTGGCGGCTCTTTACGGGCAAGCCGGAGCGGCTGAACCTGCACACGCTGATGGTGCTCTGTGAGATTCTCGGCTGCACCCCCAACGATCTGATCAAGCTGGCCGCCAAGCCCGCGAGGGCTATACCCCGTGCGCAGGCGCAGGGCGGCAAGGGTGTGGCTGATCTGAAGCCCAAGCGTGCCCGGATCCGGCCCTCCGGCGGGCAGCGGTGAGCCACAAGCGCTCCTCGTATGTCTATCCGATCGCGGTCTGCTCAGTCTGTGGGCAGGAACGCTCGTGCGGTGGTGCCAGCACGGGTGTGTGGGTGTGTCACACCTGCCGCCCGAGGAGTTCCCCGGACTGGTCGCTGCTCGCACAGTGCTCGGTCTGCGGGCAGACCAAGCACTGTCGCCGAAGCCGTGCGAGCGGACTGCCGCGCTGCCAGGCTTGCTCAAGGCCACGCAAGCTGTGTGTCTCCTGTGGTGTCCTCGCGCCGGTCGAGGGCCGCACCCCGCGCGGTCCTGAATGCCCGTCATGCTGGCGGCGCAGACTCCAGTCGAAGATCACCTGCTCTTCGTGTGAAAGGCAGGGACGGGCGTCGCTCGGCAAGCCCGGGGTCTGTGAGCGCTGCGCCGGGGAGGAGGTACGCCAGGTCTGCGGTGGCTGCGGTGCGCAGGAGACCAACTATCTCGCCGGTCGCTGCGAGCGCTGCGTGCTACGCGAGCGCTTGGACGAGCTCGCGCGCGAGGGTGACCCCGCGGCCGTGACCGCGCTGAAGGGCTACCTGGCCGCGCTCGCGGAGAACCCAAAGCCATACACAGTGCTCCGGTGGATGGGCAAGAGCAAGAGCTATGAGACGCTCCTCGAACTGCTCGCCGGCACCCTGGCGCTCACCCACGAGGCACTCGATGGCGTCGATCGTGGGCAGAGCACGATCTTCCTGCGCGCCGCGCTGGTTCGCCACGGCGCGCTCGGTGAGCGCCACGGGCAGTCAGCCGCGCTCGCCACGTTCATCGACGATCAGCTGCTGCGTGTGCCCGACGGCCCCGACCGGCTTGCCCTGCGGACGTTCGCTACCTGGAAGGTCCAGCACGAGCTCGCCCGCTCAGAGCGCCAGGGACGCGTCAAGCGCACAGCAGGCCATTACGCGCGCACACTGATCCGCGTCGCGGCTGACCTGCTGGCCTGGCTCTCACAGCACGACATGACGCTTGGTGATCTCCGCCAGGAGCACCTGGACTACTGGCTCGCCGAGGGATCGAGCCAACGCATGCGGATCCGCATCTTCATCGCCTGGGCCGCCCGCCGCGGGATCGCCCGCCGGCTGACCGCGCCGCCGCCCGCGACTCGCCGGCACGTCGACCCGCTCGATCCACGCGAGCGCCTGCGACTGGTCCGCAGGCTCCTGGATGACGAGTCGCTCGATCTCTCAGACCGCGTTGCCGGCTGCCTGGTGTTGCTCTTTGCCCAGCCGATCAGCCGCCTCGTGCTGCTCACCAAGAATGACGTCCAAGACCACCACGGGCGGCTCTTCATCAGCCTCGGCCGCGAGCCGCTGCTGCTGCCCGAGCCACTCGACGCCCTCGTCCAGCGCTTGAAGGACCGCCAGGCTGGCCCGGCCAGCACCGGGGTCAAGCTCAACTCCAGATGGCTGTTCCCTGGCCTGCGGCTCGACACCGCGATCCACGAGGAGGCGATGTGCCGTCGCCTGAGAAGACTCGGTATCACCGGCCGCGCCGCGCGCAACGCCGCCGCGCTGCAGCTCGCCAAGACCCTGCCCGCCGCGATCCTCGCCGACCTACTCGGCGTCCACGAGGCGACCGCCGAGGACTGGACCCAGCTCGCGGCCGGCGACTGGGCACGCTACGCAGCAGCACGCTAAACCCGGTCCCAATGCGCCCACGAGGCGCGAGAGCCCGCCCAAGGGGCCCTTTCCCGCCCGTTGCGCGCAAACGCGCCAGCCACCCGCGCGAGCAGACCGAGATTGTGCTCGTGAAGGACTTGAACTTCCTCTGGAGTCGAGCTACACGTCCACGTCCCTCGCCTCAACCGAGGCGACCGACAAAGGAGAATCACGATGAGCAAGACCAAGACACCACCCGCCAAGCAGGCGATCCTCGAAGTGCTGAAAGTCGAGCCGCAGGCGACCGTCGCGCAGATCGCGGTGAGCGCGGACGTCGGCCGCTCGACGGCGGGAAAGCTGCTCGCCCAGCTGGAGAGCGACGGTGAAGTGCGCCGCACCGATGGCGGCAGGGACGGCAACCGCCGGCTGCCCGACCGCTGGACCCTCGCCTCCTCCCAGCCCGCACCCGACGCCGCGCCCGAGAAGGATGCAGCGCCCGCCACGAAAGCCACACCCGCGTCCAACGGGGAGCGCCTGAAGCCCGGACAACTGGAGGGGCTGATCCTCACCTACATGCAGGAGCACCCCGCCAAGCCCCTCGGGCCGGGCGACGTGGCGAAGGCCCTGCAACGCTCGTCAGGAGCCGTCGGGAACGGGCTCGCCCGACTCACACGCGCCAAAAAGGTACGCCAGGTCAACGACCGACCCCGCCGCTACCAGATCGCGTCCTGAGCACCCAAACGCCGTGCGAGCCCCCAGGCCAGCCTTCCTGGCGACGAGGAGGCGGGGGCTCGCACCGTGCGCGAGCCTCGCACGATTCTGAGCATACCGGACGATATATGCTATTCTCGTACGATACCCAATCCAGGAGGTATGCAATGCGTACCCGCGTCATTACTGCCAACGAGGTCCGTATCCCGGAGCCGGTCTCCGGTGAGGTCATCGTCATCCAGCGCTACGGCAAAGCCTACGCAGCCGTCATCGACGCTGCGACATTCGAGCTCTTCCAGCGGATGCTCAGCATGTTCGGGGAGCATCAGCCCGCGGAGCTGTCGCTTTCCGACGTCGCGCTGGAGGTTCATCGCGCCTCCGAGGCCGCGGAGGACATAGAGGAGTTCGACTACGGTCTGCTCGATACGCACGCCGCAGCGTGAGCACACCGCCGCCGCCACGCGGACTGCGCGGCGCCGTGCTCTGGGCATTCACCGCCTTCCAGCCCGAGGCGCCGTTCGAGCTCCTCGATGTCCACGGCAACGACCATCTCTACCCCGACGCGCCCGCGGTCGCGCGCGCGATCAAGGCCGGCGAACTGGCAACGGTGCCGACGTTCAAGGTCGCCGCGAAGCTCCGGCCGCTGGTCATCCTGCAGGACCGTCCGCGTGGTGCCCTGCCCGAGTACGTGGCGTTGAAGCTCACGCGCTTCACGAAGCTCGCCGCCGGCGACCAGCAGCGCGTCCGTGATGGGCAGGAGCCGGCGCTCTTCTACCTGCCAATGAACAAACGCAAGTACGGCCTGGCCCAGGAGAACGCGGTCGACCTCAACTCCGCCGTGCGCCTACACCAGTCGGCGCTGGTCACCGGCCCAATCGGCCGGCTCGACGCGAACGAGATCGACATCCTCGGACGCCGTCTCGCCAAGTTCCTCGACATCGACCTGGAGCCGGCCATCCGGGAAGGCGTCATCGAACGCTGGGACAAGCTCGTCGCCGCCCAGCAAGCCCGTCGTCGCCCGTGAACCTGACACAGGTTGCCGCGATAGCGCAGGCCCTCATCCCCCTCCGCCGCTACAAGATCGCGTCCTGACCGCACAACGCGCCATGCGAGCCCAGGCCGCCCTCCTGCCCAAGGGCGGCCCTGGGGCCGCGTCGCGCGCCACAGGCGGCGACACGCGCGATGGCGATGACCCGACCGGGCCGCGCGGTGGATGGCCCTCACTACGCCTCCGCCCCCCCGGGCTCCGGCTCCGTGAGGGCATCCCCACCTACAACGAGAGGCATTCAGGACAAGGGGAATAACCCACCTCCGCCAGTTGAGCGACTGACCGAGGCGAAAAAGGTGAAGCGGGTCGTGGACAAGCCCCGCCGCTACAGCCTCGCCGCGTGAGAGCGCCCCGAACCGCGCAAACGCCTCCTCGCTCCCCGGTATCGGCCGGCCGAGCGAGGAGGCAAGCCGCGCCATCAGCTACCACAGAAGGAGCGATTTCCATGACCGATGACACCGCCGCGCGTGCTGACCTTGCCAACACGGTGGGCAGCGCACTACTGACCTACGCCGACCGCGTCCGCCCGCCGCTCGCCGCTGCTGAGCGAGACCTCAGTAGCCTCGGGCTTGGCCCTCGGCAACTCGAGATCATGAACCTCGCGGGACTCGATACCGAGGAGGGGATGTCCACCCGCGAAGTCGCCGATGCCATCGGCGGCTACAACGCCGCGAACACTCACCGGGCGCTGCAGTCGCTGAGCGCCCAGGGACTCATCGAAGACCTCCCGCATGGCGAGCACGTCCGGTGGCGACTCACGCCGACCTATCGCGCCGTGAATCCCTACCTCGCGATCGCGCAGCTCGTCACGGCCGGCGAGTGGACGACCTTTGACGACATCTCTCTCGTCGTACACGGGAATCTGCGTCATGGCCGTGCGGTGGTTCGCGCCGCCGTCGAGCTGCCCGACTTTCCCGCTCACCGCGTGCTGCCGCCCGGTGGGCGAGTGCCTGCGGCGTGGCGGAGCTTTGCGACGAAGACCGCCGACCCCGGAGAGTGCGTGCGGCTGCTGACGGGCGAGGGCGTCCCGGTCGACGGCGATGGTCGCGCCTCACGCGCCCACTACATCAGCTGGGATCTACTCGCCGAGCGCGCCTGCGACGGCGGTCGGCTCGCGTGAGCGCGGGCACCTTCCCACAGGGAGTCTTACTGAGTTTTAGAGGTTTACGCGATCTCGCTAAACCTCCTATAGCTGCGTATTTGGGCGATTCGACCCGGGCGGCGATCGAGAAGGGCCTCGTCTACGGCCCCTCCTATGGGGCGACCGAGTTCACCGTCCCGCACTCCGCGACTTCCTCCAGCGGCGATCCCGGCTCGCCCACGAGTGACGCGAGCCGGATAGGGCTTCAGCGCGCCGCTGCCTGTGTGATCTGCGGCTCGGGTAGCTGGCCGGGGTCGAGCACGATCTCCTGCTCGCCGCGTCCGGCGAAGTAGGCAATCACGCCGCTCTTCGGCACGGTCACGCTTGCGAGGTAGCCGGCGGTGCCGGGGTCGATCGCGCGGCGGGCGAACCATTCAGCCCGAGCCGGGTCAAGCGTCCAGCTCGGCGCGAGGTACCTGCCGGGGCGCCGGAATCCACGGTGAACGGTCACCTGCTCATCGAGACCGGCGAGTACCGCCCGCTCGGTCTCGTCCATAAGCCATTGGGCGCGGCCGGCGCGGTTGGCTGTGAGCGCGGCGACCCACTCGTCTTGATCCTCGTGGAGATTCTCGGTCTCTAGCCACAGACTGCCGAGTGCCTGCCAGTAGTCGCGGTCGCTCATTCGGTCGCGCACCTGAAGGAACACGGCCATCCGGTAGGGCTTCTCGTGCAACCAGAGCACCTTCTGCCACTTACCTTCTGATTCGGCGCGGGCGAGAGCTTGCAGCTTGCCGCGATATGTCCGGTTCGCGATCCCGGCGAGCTGCGGCAGGTAGGGCACCATGAACACGAGCGGCGCCTTTAGCACTTCACCAAGAACGTCGACGTCGTACACGTAGCAAGCGAGATCGGGGTGCAGCTCCTCCGCGCGATAAAGAAGAGCCGCCGGTGAAGGGGCCGTATCCGTCGCTGCCACAACCTCCCGTTGCTCAGTGGACGCAACGGCCGCAGTGAAAGTGCGAGCGGCCACTGTCATGCGGTCTTTTCAGTTTTGCTTGACACGCCGCCACAGGTGTAGCTCGATTTGTAGCTCAGATCAAGTGCTGGTCAAGTATCGCCAGTGCTGGGACGCTCTACCGCTGCGTCCCGTCAGCCTTTGAGCGTGCGGGGGGTGCCGTGACGGCGGCGCTCGGTGAAATAGCCTGCCCGCCCACATGGGCCGCTGTTCACGTCGCTCCTACCCGCGAGAGCACATCCAGGTCGATAGTTCACCTGCGGCAACCCGCACCTGCGGGGCGAGCTCGTCCCGCAGGTGAGCGATGCTCGTTGTGGCTGACGATGCCGAAAGGGTGACTGCGGCGATCACCTCACCCGAGTCGTCCCATACCGGGGCTGCCATCGCCAACAAGCTCCGCTGGAACTCCGACTCCTCTAGCGCGAAGCCGTCCTCGCTGACCTGGTGTAGCTCATCTCGAAAGCTCGGGAGACTGGTGAGCGTTCTTGGCGTGCGCGGCGTGAACACCATCAGCTCTAGAAGTTGATCTCGCTGGCTAGCTGATAGGCCGGCCAGGAGAACCTTCCCCGCAGCGGTGCAGTGCGTCGGTTGTCGCGATCCCTCCACAACCGACTTCGGGACGAACGCGGGACGCCCACCACGATTACCGGGCACACACCGAATGACTAAGACCTCGCTGCCGTCAAGGACAGTGCTGCTCGACGTGAAGTGCGTTCGGCGAGCCAATTCTTGCAACGGCAGCTCGGATAGTTCACGCAGTCCCATCGCGGCCACAGTCGCAAGTCCGAGGTCGATGCCCGCAAGGCCAAGCCGATACTCCTTATGGGAGATGCGGTCTAGAAGGCCCTGTGCGACGAGACTGCCGACATAGCGGTCCACCGTGCCGGGGCTCATCTGAAGATCGGTGGCGATGTCCTGTATGCCGCGTACCGGACGCTCGTCGGTGAAGCACTCAAGGATGAGGATGCCACGCTCAAGAGATTGTGAAAGCTCCCCATCTGACTGGCGAGGTGACCACTCGTGCGCACCCCGGCGCTGCCTGGGCCGTCCGTCCTCACAGCCGGGTTCGCGGCTCACCTGTGCCACCAGCAAGCCCGCAATCGGAGATCGTTAGCTTGCGGCGCCACCGACATGCGCGGCGCAGACATAACGGAGCGGGCCTGGTTCGCGTTTGCGGTCAACGCACCCTCTCGCGTCCGCGTTGCAGACCTGCGGCCACGGTGTCAGCGGTCCACGCTGCGAGAGGGACGAACTCCTCCGCGAGTCGGTCCAACGAGACCCCTGTGCACTGGGCGACTAGGCCCACGGCTGCCCGGACCTCGCCAGAGGCCAGCCGTACGGGCACAGCGATCGCGACCACCCCTGGCGTCCACTCCTCGTTGTTGACAGCGAAACCTTCCGCACGGACCTCGGCTAGCTCGTCGTCAAGCTCAGGCTCCGTGCTGATAGTCCTCGGGGTGCACTGGACGAATGTGATGGCCGACACGACTTCCTTTTGCTCGGGCAACGGTAGGGCAGCCAACAGAACCTTGCCCATCGCGGTGCAGTGAGCCGGTAGCCGCGAGCCCGGCCGCTGTGTCAGTCCCAGCAGGCTGCCGCCCAGCAGATTGCTTCGGGCGCGGTCCACGTACACGATCTCGGTGTTGTCCAATACCGCGATGCTCGCAGTGAGGGCAGTACAGTTGCGCAACTCCCTCAGATCTGCGCGGGAATCGCCGCGCAGCCCGGTCGCGCGGAGCGCAGACATTCCAAACTCGGCTGCACGCGGGCCAAGCCGGTAGCGGCGCGAGGGAAGCCGCTCAAGAAAGTCGAGCGCGACAAGGGTGCTCACGTAGCGGTGCACCGTTGCGCGAGGCATTTCGAGGTCCTCACCGATGTCGGCGATGCCCAGGTCAGGGCTATCAGGTGAAAAAAGCCGGAGGATCGCTAGGCCGCGTTGAAGGGATTGATTGAACCTGCCGTCTGAGAGATCGGGGATTTGCTGAGGGGTCATGCGATCACCCGTTCAGCGGTCAATCCGAGCCATATGGGTTCGCCTCGGCGCGTCGAAGTCATCGTCGCCCCGTTGGTCGGTGGCTCCTGGCCGGCGCCTCGCGCTCTTGCTTCTCGGCTGCGAACCGGCCAAACTGAAGGGCCGGCGGTTCGTCGAATCTGCTGAGACGCCGCAGCTCCAGCGTGCCGCTCCCCAATTCCCAGTAGTGGACGCCAAGAACGCTCGGTCTCTCAAGCGGATACCACCAGGCACACAACGGGTCCAGTTCGTCTTTCGGCGCGCGTTCGATGCCCGGAGTGTCGATGACCTTCTGCAGCCCATCCAGTTCCCAAGGCCGCGAGCGGACCAACAGCGCACAGATCGCGGCCACGTGTTGTAGGTCCACTCGCCGCGGACTGCGCTCAACTGACAGTGCGAACCCCGTGCCCAGCGCGTACGGCCGTAATGCGTGGTCGATGTGTGCCCGTCGCGGCTGCGTCTCGTACCAGGCAAGTGTGATTGCCACATACAGCTCCCTCTCGTAAACGGTGCCTTCAGACATCGCAGAGTCCGGCACGGGTCACCGCTCATCGGCAATCAGGGTCCAAGCTCTCTCGCCGCTCGATGAGTCCGCTTGCAGGTAGCCAGTTCTTGCCAAGCGCTCAGCGTGCCGGGTGACATCTTGTGCCGGCGCGTGAACGATCTCGCTGATCTCGGCCGTCGTGAGTGTCCGGCGCTGTCGGGAGAAACAATCGAAGATGCGTAGCCCGAGCGCCGCGTCGTTGAGTTCGTGGCTGGTGACGACCACGAACGGACGTGGGCGGCGTCGAGCAGTCGGGGTGACGCTTTCATCGCTGCCGTCACAATGGTCGTGTGGATCATGTGAGCTCACGTCACTTGTGTCCGCCTGACAACGCGTCGCGTCGCCCGATCGTTTCTGCGCGCTTCGTGTAGTGCCTCGCGTGCAAGCTGGTTGGCCTGCTCGTTCCACGTGCGTTTCACTAGCACCAGGGACCATTGTGGATGTATCCGCAGCATGTGGGCTATCTCTGCACGCAGCGGTCTGAGCTTCTGCTTTTTGGCGAGCATGAAGGTCGCGACGCTCATGGAATCTGTCCGAAATACGATGGCTGGCCAGAACGCTAGGCAACGGTCTGCGTCGTGCATTGCCATCAACATCGCTAGATACTCGGCTTCGGTTGAGCCGGACGGGGCGACTACGGCGGTTCGATCTCCTAGCGCCGCGCTCGCGTATGCCACGCCTGCCTGCTTGTCTTGGTAGGCGGCGTCGGTGTTCACGTATGCTGGGTTGGCGAGTCGGCGTGCACGCTTCTCCATTCTTTTGATCTCGCTGCGTTCGGCTAGCCGCTCGAGTGTGAGCGGTGCGATCGCGGTGGGCAGGCTCGCCAGTAAGTCCTCCTTCGGGTCTTGCATCTCCATGTGACATCTAGGTGTCAGAGACTCAAGGAAGGCGGTGGTGGTGGCTTCCCTCGCAGGTCGCGTCGCAGCCACTCCGCTAGGAGGGCCGGATGACTTTCAGGCGTGGGGAGCGGGTCGAGCGCCAGGCGTGTCCAACCGGCCTTGACGACGAGGGTTATCCGCTCATAGACCCGTACTGCCCCAAGTCGTAGGGTCCTCAGACCAAGGGCGTCAGCGAGGTGAAACCCTGGGTCGCTCAGGAGGGCGTGTAAGAGCTTGTGACTACGTGCTAGGTCGCGCTGCCTGTGGATCGACTGGCTGCTGAGACCCACGACCTGAAACCCGCAATTGGTGAACTTTGCGAGGTGGTCTCTAAAGCCACGGTGTTGAGCAGCGTCCACCATCGGTGTTTCATCGCCACGGATGATCCCGGTGGCCCCCGGATACACGTAAATGATGAGCTCAGGGTGCGCGGCCAACGGGAACGGGTATCCGAGAGTAGAGTCAAGCTCGATATCGGGTATCAGCTGGCCCACCAGAGACACGTCCGGCTCGGCGTTTTCCGGCGGCTCAGTCATGTGCGCCCCGTACTCGCGAGTCTGTCGAATCGGGCTGCTCGTGCTGCTCTGCGACAGTGAGGAATTCAATCGTTCCGTTTCGCAGTTCGATGTAGTGAAGGCCCATCCCGTTGGCGCCGACAAGTCGTCGCCACCATGCCGCCGAAGGCTGCAACCCTCCACGCGCGTGTCTTGCTGGGGGCAGCGGCACAGACCCACCAGTGAGGGATGGGTGGTCGCTCGCGATGAGCAGGATGGTGTAGGCGACGTGCCTCATCTCCACGGGTGAGCGTGCCAACGATCCCGCGAAGCGCTCGTCGAGCACGAACGAGCGCAACGGCTCTTGGCGCTGTTCATCCAGCGTCCGCGTCGCGCACCGTATTTCCATGACAGTCACACAGACGTCTTCATTCAGAGACCTGATGGGGCGTGCCGCCCGCCCCCTTGGGGGTTGCGCCTCAGTGGCGGGCTTGTACGCGCCTGGGCCGAGCTGTTCCAGACAGTGAAGGCTCACGAGATTCTTGGCGATCGCGTCCACCGTGTCGGGTGAGAGGTTGAGCCTCTCGGCGATCTCCTGTGAGGTGAGCGGTCGGCCTCCGGAGAAGCATCCCAACACCGAGGCTTCGCTTCCGGTCGAGGCGCCGTTGCTTGCAGGGCGCAGCCTGCGAACACGCAGAGAGCCGCGGCTCCAGCCATCCTCTTCAAGCCAGCCCGGCAACATCTATTGACCGTTTGCCTTCGCCCACGCCAACACTAGCTCGGCGCTGCTCTCCGGAGCGTCAACGGGATGAACCGCCTCGGCTACCTCGCCGTGGCGTACGACGAGTATCGCCCGCGAATAAACCGTGTTCCCGTTCGCCTTGCAGGTAGGCAGACCTAGCGCTCGCGCGAGGCTGAGCTCCGGGTCGCTGAGCAGCCAGTGTAAGACGCTGTGTGTATCTGCGGTTGCAAGCTGTTCATCCTGGGACTGGCTGCTGAGGCCAGCCACGAGGACACCGTGACGGAATAGCTCGTCGCGGCGCTCACGGAACGCTCGATGCTGCGCGGCGTCGGCCATCGGCGTGTCCCGCTCGCCCTCGACGGACGCGGTTGTTCCGGGATACACGTAGATCGCCGTGCAACGGCTCGCGTAGTTCAGCAGGTCCACCAAATCCAGGCGGGTCGTGTGGAGCTTTATCGACGGGATCGCCCGGCCGACAAGCGCTCCTGCTAAGTGGTGGGGGTCCTCGCTGGCGCTCATCGTCGAGCTCACCAACCGCATTTGGGGCAGCCCTGTCCCCGTTGATTGTGTGTCGTACCGCAGTGCGCGCATTTTTGGATGCTCGCCAGCGCCATCAGGAGTGACAGGGCGATCGCGAGGGCCACGATGACGAGCGCTGCTGCCCACGGGTCACGCATCGCGGCGCCGATGACTCGGGCGGTGCCCTCTCGCAACGCGTGCGCGGGCGGGACTTTGTGCGTGTGCGCTCAACGGGTTGCGTGCTCGGGGGGGATGGCACGCGGGCGAGCAGCCCCTGATGGGCCAGAATGGGCATTGGCCGCTGGCTCGCCCCGAGGCACACTGGGCGGGTAACGTTGGTCGGTCCTCCGGAGCCGGAGCCTCGCGGCCGTCAGCGCGCTCGCTGCGGGGCCTCCGCTCGACGGGAATACAGACCTGCGTGGATGTGTCTCGTTGCGCCATCCCGCGCCGATATTGACGCGCTCGACGGGACCTCGCAAGCGAGTTGTTACGCCCTTACTAGAAACGTTACGGCCGTAGCGAAATCGATACGGCCGTAGCGCCGCCTATCGCGCATATACAAATGAGTCCGCTGGTCGATGCTCGGTTTGCGGTGGGTGTGGCGCACCGCGGCTACCC
>JBAQGH010000037.1:0-50352 GCA_049287685.1 Solirubrobacteraceae bacterium
GTGCATGCACCGTCCGGGACATCGCCGCATGCGGCGAGGTCTTCCAGAAAGGGGGAGGGGGAGGTGGCTCCAAAATGGTCGATGCCCCCTGCGCGCGTGCCCCATGCGGGGCACCCCCCATTGCGGGGGGCAGGCAAGCGGGGCATCCCGAAATTGGAAGGCATGGGACCAGCTCAGACAGAAGCCGGGCGGCCGGCCAGCGGCACCGTCAAGCGCATCGTCGCGCCACCGCCAGGCGCCGGCACGAGCTCGAGCTCGCCGCCGACCAGCTCCGCTCGTTCGCGCATCCCCGAAACGCCGAAGCCGCCCTTCAGTTCGTCCTCGGGCGAGCGCTGCCTGGCCGCTCCCTCTTGCGGCAGCCCTTCGCCGTCGTCGGTGACCGCCGCGGTCACCTTGCCGTCGCGCTCGCTGACGCTGATGACCGCGCTGGTGGCTTTCGCGTGACGGCTGACGTTCGTCAGCGCCTCCTGCACGACGCGATACAGCGTGCTCTCGAGCTCCGCGTCGAGCCGTCGATCGCTGTCGGTCAGCTCGATCTCTGTGCGAATCTCCAGGCCGTCCATCGCTTGCGCGCGCCGTGCCAGCGCTTCCAGGGCCGGCACCAAGCCGAAGTCGTCGAGCGCGGCCGGGCGAAGCTCGGTGATCAGGTGGCGCAGCCCGTCGATCTCCTCGCCAAGTCCCTCGAGCACCGTGTCGACCGCCGTGCTCAGCTCGGCCTGATCGCCGAGATCGCGCGCGTTGGCGAGCCTCAGACGCAGAGCGCCAAGGCCCTGAACGGTTTCGTCGTGGATCTCCCTGGCCCAGCGCGTGCGCTCGCGCTCGCGGGCCTCCATGCCGAAGCGCAAGCGCTCGATCTCGACCGAGCGCTCGGCCACGAGCCGCTGCGCGACGCTGGCCGCGAAAGCGTTGAACGCGCGCCGGTCGGGGTCGCGGAAGCTACTGTCCTCGCGGGCGGCAACCACCAGCCCGCCGCCCTGGCCCTCCAGGCTGAAGGGCTCGACCAGCACCGCCCGCGCTTCGAGCCCGAGCTCGTGCAGCCAGGTCGCTTCCTGGCCGCGGGGCCGCTCCAGCGAAAGCGGCTTGCCGGTCATGTAAAGCGCGCCAAGCGCGCTGCCCTCCATCGGCAGCACGCGCACGCGCACCGACACACGGCCACTGGAGGCCGCGATACGCAGCTCGCCGCGCTCCTCGACCACCATCAACAGCGTCGAGGCGTCGAGCAGGGCAAGGCCGCGATCGGCCATCAGACGCAGCAGCCACAGCTCGGACCCGGAGAGCACGGCGTGGGATTATGGACGTAGCAGCGGCAGCTGACCGCCGAGGACTGTGCCAGGACCAGATTGCTGGGCCGATTGCGAGCCCGAGCGATCGTGGCGCTGCGCGGCGAGACGCGTCTGCGCGAGCAGTTGATCGGCGCTGAGCCCCTCGCGCCAGGCGGTCACACCGACGGAGATGCGCAGCGGTTGGCGCTGTCCTTTGACCTCGATCTTGACTGAGTGCAGCCGCCCGAGCGCGCGACGCGCGACGATCTCGCCGCGTCGCTCGTCCGCTCCGGGCAAGAGCACCAACAGCTCGCCCTCTTGCAGCGAGCCAACGCGGTCGAAGCGGCGCAGCTGACGCCCAAGCGCCGCGCCGAGATAGTCCAGAGCCTGTGCCGGCAGCTCCTGTCCGTGTGCGCTTGCCAACTGCTCGACGTCCAGCAGGCTGACCAGCAGGCAGCTGAGCGCAGTGCGATGGCGCCCGGCGCGGCTGACCTCCTCGTCGAGGCGTGCCACCAGTTCCGCGGGAGAGAGGCAGTCGCGCGCCCCTCTTTGCGGGGAAGTGGAGTTATGGGAGTCGTTGGCAGCCATGCCGTCGGGTGAATGATGTCCGCGACGGCCAGATAGCCAATTTTCGCGGTGACCTCCAGATTATCGACCGATCCCGCTCACGAAGTTAGGGAGGACCGCCAGCGGCACCATCTCACGCGATCCGTCGGTGCTCGCTGGTACACCTGTCCGGTGCTTTACGAGTTGCGAGTAGAAAATCTGCTGTTGATCGAGCGAGCCGAGCTGGCCTTGGCCCCCGGGTTGAACGTGCTCACGGGGGAGACGGGCGCCGGCAAGACCGTGCTTGCACACGCTTTGGACCTATTGATGGGAGGCCGCTCGCGTGCCGGGATCGTGCGCCCCGGCGCAGAGGAGGCCTATGTCGAGGGTGTCTTCTCGGTCCCCGAGGCGATGCGCGCCGAGATAGTCGAGAGCCTGCCCGAGAACGTGCGCCCAAGCGAGGGGCCAGACGAGCTGGAGCTGGTGCTGGCACGGCGGGTCAGCGCCGACGGACGTACTCGCGCCTTTCTCAACGGTCGCTCGGCCACGGTCGGAGACCTACGCGAGCTGGGAGCACGCCTGATCTCTTTTTACGGCCAGCACGAGCACCGCAAGCTGGTACTTGCAAGCGCACAGCTGCAGATGCTCGACCAGGTATGCGGCCCGGCGCACGCCCAGCGCCTGCAAGCATGCGCAACCGCGTATCGCGAGACCGTCAGGCTCGAGTCAGAGCTGGAGCGCCTGGCCGAGCTGGCAAATGCGCGTGAGCGCGAGCTGGAGCTGCTCGAGCACGAGCTGGCGGAGATCGAGCAGCTCGATCCAGACGAGGACGAGCACCAGACCTTGCTCGCGCGTCGCGAGCGCCTGCGTCGCCTCGAGGCGCTGCAGGGAGCCGCCGGCACGGCCGCCGAGACGCTTGCACCCGAGCTCTCGGATGCGCCAGGCGCGGCGCATCTGGCGGCCGACGCCGTTGCCAAGCTGGAGACGGTCGCGGGCGTAGACGCACAGCTCGACGCGCTCGCTCAGCGCGCCGAGGCGGTTGCGATCGAGGCCCAGGACATCGCCGCCGCGCTGAGCGCCTATTGCGAGCAGATCGCGGGCGAGGACGACTCGTTGGAGGCCGTCGAAGAGCGACTCACGCTGCTCGAGCGCGTCGTGCGCAAGCACGGCGGCACGATCGCCGCGGTGCTCGAGCACGCCGAGCAGGCACGTGCAAGGCGTGAGCAGCTGCTCGGCGCCGAAGTCGCCCAGAAGCAGACCGTCGAGCTGCTGGCGGTGGAGCGCTCGAAGTTCAACGACCACGTCGAGGCGCTGCGCGCGAGTCGCCGCGAGGCCGCGACCCGACTGGCGGCCGCGATGCGCAAGCAGCTTGGCGCGCTCGCGATGGACGATGCGACGTTCGAGATCGCGCTGACTCCCACCGCGCCGAAAACGAGCGGGGCCGACGCGGCGGAGTTCACGATCGCGCCGAACCCGGGTGTCGCAAGCGCCCCACTGCGCGAGATTGCCTCCGGGGGCGAGCTCTCGCGCGTGATGCTGGCGCTGGCAAGCGCAAGCAACGAAGGCGGCTCCGCGGCGAGCGGCGGGCTGGGCTCGACATTGGTGTTCGACGAGGTCGACGCCGGCATCGGCGGCCACACCGCACGCGCTGTGGGCGAGCGCTTGCAGGCCCTGGCCAAGAACAGGCAGCTCCTGTGCATTACCCATTTGCCGCAGATCGCCTCGCTTGCCAATCGCCACTTCTCAGTCGTCAAGGACACCTCGGGCGAGCCGACGATAACTGCCGTCAGCCAGCTGGACGAGGCTGAGGTGGTGAGCGAGCTGACGCGCATGCTCGGGGCCGAGGAGCAGGACAGCGCCGCGCGTAGGCACGCCAAGGAGCTGCGCAAGGCCGCCTGAGACGGTCGAGGACCGGCGCCTCGCTGCGTCCTCGATCGCTTATGTGCGAAGCACACAAGCGCGAGCTGCTTGTGCCCCGAATGGGGTACGTCCTTGCGAGGCTTGATCCTCGATCGTCTCAGAGGCGTGTGTATCTCTCGGAGTCACGCGCTTAATCGAAGCCTGGGCGTTACTCTCGGTTCACATGGCCGCGACCCGGCAGCAGCCAGTCACGCCCGCGCCCGCTTTCGGGGCGCTGCCCGCGCCGCCGCGCGAGATCAGCGGTCCGGTGCGCCTGGGACGCAAGACCAAGCTGCTCGTCAGACATCTGCTCGCGGGCGACATCGCCGTCATCGACCATCTCGACATCGATCGCGTCTCCGCCGAGGAGCTGATCGCGGCCGGGGCGAGGGCGGTGCTCAATTGCCGCGCATCGACCAGCGGCACTTATCCAAACCTCGGCCCGCAACTGCTGGTCGAAGCCGGTGTGCTGCTCGTAGACCTGCCTGAGGACTCGCTGTTTCACTCCCTCTCCGACGGCGATCCGGTGACGGTGCGGGTGACGGCCGATACGCGCGGCGAGGTGCTCTACAGGGGCCGCCAACTCGTCTCGGGAGTCGTGCTCGACGTGGCGCGGGTACGTGCCGAGACCGAGGCGCGCCGGCGCGAAATCGGCGATGCGTTGGAGCGCTTCGCACACAACACGATCGAGCACATGCGCGAGGAGCGCGAGCTGCTCGCCGGCAGGATCGACCTGCCCCGCTTTCGCACGGACTTCCGTGACCGCTCGGCACTCGTGGTCGTGCGCGGCGTCGACCATCAGCGCGACCTGCGCGCGCTCAGGCCGTTCATCAGGGACACGCGTCCGCTGCTGGTGGCTGTCGACGGCGGCGCCGATGCGCTGCTCGAGGCCGGTCTCACGCCGCACATGATCGTCGGCGACATGGACTCGGCGGGCGAGCCGGCGCTGCTGGCCGCGCGTGACGGCAAGACCGAGCTGGTCGTGCACTCCTACCCAGACGGCCGCGCGCCGGGCAGGCATCGCCTGGAAGAGCTGGGCGTGCCCTTCAAGCTCGTGCCGGCCCCGGGAACCAGTCAGGACGTGGCGATGCTGATCGCCGCGGAGAAGGGCGCGCGCCTGATCGTGACGGTCGGATCGCAGTTCAACCTGGTCGAGTTCCTGGATCGCAACCGTGAAGGCATGTCCTCGACCTTCCTCACGCGCCTGCGCATCGGCGAGATCCTGGTCGATGCGAAGGGTGTGAGTCGTCTCTACCGGCCAATGCCGGGACTGGCCCCGCTGGTGGTCGTGATCGTTGCCGGGCTGATCGCGCTGATCGCGGTCGTATGGATCACCCCAGCGCTGCGCGACGTGGCGGACCTGCTGTGGCTCAAGCTGCAGTTGCTGTTCGGCTCCGGCGGTTGAGGGCCGCGGTCGAGGATCTGGTTGGCTCAACGCATCTATCCTGTCGCGAGCCCTAAGAACGTTTTTCAAATGGGCGGTGCGCGTTGATACCCCCCTTGTTTGGGCGCGGACGATTTATTTAGGTGCCTAATCTTTGTCTGCGTGCTCGCACTAGGGGGGTGTTAAAGGGATCATTCAAACGAAGCCACACACCCCGGCGTTCACAAACCATGAACATCCCGCCACACAGCTCATTCTGAAACACGTTCCAAGCCATGTTCGATTATCGCTACCACGCGCTGTCCCTCGCTGCCGTGCTGTTCGCGCTCGCCGTGGGGATCTTGATCGGCGTGGCGATCGGCGACTCCAATCTCGTGTCCTCGGCTCAGAACGGGATCGTCAAGAACCTGCGTGCTGAAGTGAGCGGCTCGCAGCAAGACCTCGAACAGGTCAACACCCACCTCTCAGAAGAGGAAACGCTCGCGGCGGATCTTTGGCCGTTCGCGGTTCACGACTTGTTGGTTGGGAAGAACATCGGCCTGGTCTTTCTTGGCGACTCCTCCGATCAGATCGACTCGCTCGTGCGCAGCGGAATTGCGGAGGCCGGCGGCAACGTCAAGGCTGTGGTGGCGGTGCGCGAGCCGCTAGACGCGGCCGGGATCGCCGCGCAGGCAACTGGCTACCGCTACACCGCGCTGGCCTCAGATCCATCGCTGACCAAGGAATTCGGTGTACGCATCGGCACGCAGCTTGTCAGCGGTGGGCAGTTGCTGGAACGAGTGCACACGAGCCTGCTCAGCTCCTACGATGGAGAACTGGGCAAGCTGGAAGGGCTCGTGATCGTTCGTTCCGACCCGGCGAACATGAGCGAACAGGACACAAAGAGCACGAGCGAATTCAACGCTGGGCTGATCGAGGGTGTCGTCGCCGCTGGTGTGCCGGTGGTCGGAGTCGAGCTGAGAAGCACAGAACCCTCACAGATCCCTTGGTACAAGGCGGAAAATCTGGCGAGCGTCGATGACTTGGACACGGTCGCCGGACGCGCCGCGCTGGCGTTCGCGCTCTCGGGCGACCACGGCGCCTACGGCGTGAAGTCGACCGCCGACGCGCTGCTTCCGCCGGTGGTCCGCTAACTTGCGCCGGTGCATGCGCTTCCATTCGTGCTGGGCACAATCTGCGCAGCCGCGCTTGCTTTGCCTTTGCTGCACGCGTTGAGCGAGAGCGGCCACGTCAAGCCCAACTACAGGCAGCACGAGGTCGTCTTCCCCTTCGGCGTGCTTAGCGTCCTAGGCGCCCTGCTCGCGCTGTTGCCGCTGACGTTGCTGCAACGGCTCGAAGTCGCAGGTGTGCTTCACCCCGAGACGCTGATCGTCGCCGTCTACGTGCTCGGCGTGGCTTTTCTAGGCCTCGTGGACGACACGCTCGGCGGAGAGCCGCGCGGCTGGCGCGGCCATGGCCGGGCCGTGTTGCGCATGCAACTCTCGACCGGCGCGCTGAAGGCGGCCGGATCGCTTGGCCTGGCGTTGTACGCAATGAGCTATGCGGGGCTCTCGACGGGCCGCTGGCTCCTGGCAAGCGCGGTGCTGGTGCTCGCCACGAACGCCTTCAACCTGCTCGATCTGCGCCCCGGCCGGGCGACGAAGGTGTTCGTGCTGCTCGGGGCCGGTCTCACGATCGGGGCGGGTAGCGTGCGCCCGCTGTGGGCCTTGGGCCTGTTCGTGGGCCCAGCGCTCGTCGCAGGCGTATACGACCTGCGCGAGCGCGCGATGCTTGGCGACACAGGCGCAAACCTGCTCGGGGCGCTCGCGGGCCTGTGGCTCGTGTTGAGCTTGTCGGCGCTCGGACAGGCGATAGCGCTCGCGATCCTTCTCGTGGTCACGATCTATGGGGAGCTGCGCTCGATCTCGAGCCTCGTCGAGCGGATTCCGCTGCTGCGCCAACTAGACTCTTTGGGCAGGCCGCAGGGCCTTCCAAGATGACTTCGCCCCACTCCGACCGCCACGCACAGGCTCCGGCCAAGACCCGGTTCGTCTTCGTCACCGGTGGCGTCGTCTCCTCGCTTGGCAAGGGCATCGCCGCGGCGTCGATCGGGCGCCTGCTCGTGGCGCGCGGGCTGACCGTCGGCCTGCAGAAGTTCGATCCCTACATCAATGTCGATCCTGGCACGATGTCCCCCTACCAACACGGCGAGGTGTTCGTCACCGAGGACGGCGCCGAGACCGACCTCGACCTGGGCCACTACGAGCGCTTCACCGACTCCAACACGAGCCGTGCCTCCAACGTGACCGCCGGCGGCATCTACGACACCGTGATCCGGCGCGAGCGTCGCGGCGACTACCTCGGCGGCACGGTACAGGTGGTGCCGCACATCACCGACGAGATCAAGCAGCGCATCGCGCTGATCGCCGAGTCAACCGACGTGGACTACGTCATCACCGAGATCGGCGGCACCGTCGGCGACATCGAGTCGCTGCCGTTCCTCGAGGCGATCCGCCAGTTTCCAGTAGATGTGGGCCGCCGCCGCTGCATGTTCATCCATCTGACGCTCGTGCCCTACATCGGCCACGCGGGCGAGCTGAAGACAAAGCCCACGCAGCACTCGGTCAACGAGCTGCGACGCATCGGTATCGCGCCGGACATGCTCATGTGTCGCTCCGAGGGGCCGCTATCGATGGACATCCGCAAGAAGATCGCGCTGTTCGCAAGCCTGCCGGCGGAGGCGATCGTCTCAGCGCGCGACGTCGACAACATCTACAAGGTGCCGCTCGTGTTCCGCGAGCAGGGCGTGGACGACTTCATCCTCGACCACTTCGCCGCCGAGGCCCCAGAGCCGGATCTCTCGAAGTGGCAGGAGCCGATCGAGCGGGCCGAGCAGGCACAGCGCACGGTTCGCATCGCGCTCGTGGGCAAGTATGTGCAGCTCGAGGACGCATACCTGTCGGTCTGCGAAGCCCTACGGCATGCCGCGGCGCTTCAGGGCGCACGCGTGCGCATCGACTGGATCGACTCCGAGCATCTGGATGCTCGGGGCACCGCCGAGGGAGAGGATGCTCACAGCGCGCATGAGCTGCTCGAGCAAGCCGACGGCATCCTGATACCCGGAGGATTCGGGGGCCGGGGTATCGAGGGCAAGATCGCCGCTGCCCGCGTGGCGCGCGAGCGACACATTCCCTATCTGGGAATCTGCCTCGGCATGCAGATCGCGGTCGCGGAGTTCGCTAGGCACGTCGCCGCAATGGAGGGCGCCAACTCAACCGAGTTCGACATCGAGACGCCCTATCCGGTGATCGACCTGCTGCCGGAGCAGAAGGAGGTCGCCGACCTCGGCGGCACGATGCGCCTTGGCGCCGACCCGATCAAGCTGCACGAGGGCTCGCGGGTGCGCGAGGCCTACGGCGAGGCGGTTGTCTACGAGCGCCACCGCCACCGCTATGAGGTCAACAACCTTTTGCGCAAGCGCCTGCAGAGCGCCGGCCTGCGCATCTCGGGAACCTCGCCCGACGAGCGCCTGGTCGAGGTCGTCGAGCTGGACGATCACCCGTTCTTCGTGGCCTCGCAGTTTCACCCTGAGTTCAAGTCGCGGCCCGAGCGCCCGGCTCCGCTGTTCGAAAGCTTCGTCGCCGTCGCGTTGCAACAGCCACAGGAGCGCGCGCAGGACCGCACGCTCGTGGGTCGCTCGTGAGCTCCGCCGGTGCATCCGCCGCGCTCGCGGCGTCGACGCACACGGTGCACATCCAGGTCAGCTTCCACGCCACCGACGAGCGCCAGGCGCAGACGCTGGCGGCAAAGTTGATCGACAGCGCGCACGAGATCGCCAACCTGCCCGAGTGCGAATGCGACGTGGACGTGAGCGTCGAGACCTCGCCGCTCCAAGGCTCGCGAGCCTCAGAGGCCGCCAGCGGCGCAGTGCCGCGCGGGCGTCCGCCAAAATCCTAGAACGTGTTTCAAAATAGGCGGTACGTTCGGTGTGTTCATGGATCAAGCTGGTCGTCGCGGGACGTCGCAGCGCGTACTGGTGGTACGTGCAAGACGTCACGTGGCGATCCAGCGCAGCGTCCAGGGACACATCCGGGCGTGCCGATCTTTTTGAAACACGTTCTTAGAGGCCACTCATGCTGAAGCTGCGCCGAGCCACCGTCCTTCAGGCGGGACCCGCTGACGGTCCCGAGCAGGACCTCACGATCTCCCTCGCCGGCGAGCGCCGCGCGGCAATCGCCGATGTCGGCTTGGTTGGCTCGAGCGTTCAGGGCGACGACGTGATCGTCAACGTGCAGGCACGCGACCTCGGCCTCGGCTCGGGCGGTTTTGACATCGTGCACGTCAACCTCACGCGCGGCCTCGCGGGAAAGGGTTTGGACGGTGCTCACGTTATGAAGCTCAACTACACGAGCTTGCAGCACGCGGTACAGCCGGTCGAGGATGCCCTGACAGGTGAACCCGGTGGCGGGTCACACCCCCTCCATAACGGGGGGCAGGCTGACGGGCACACCCTCTCGGGCGAAGGCACACAAGCAGGCGAGTTTTTGAGTTTGCCGCTTCAGCGGCCGGTTGCGGTGCTCGCTTTGCATGGTCAGCTCGCCGCGGTGGCGTGGGCGTTTGCTCAGGCTAGGCCCGAGGCGCGTTTGGGTTTTGTGCAGACCGCGGGCGGGGCGCTGCCCGGCGGGCACTCGCGCACGGTGCGCATGCTGCGCGAGCGCGGCCTGCTCGCCGGTCACCTCACGGCCGGCGCGGCATATGGGGGCGAGGGTGAGGCCATCAGCACCGCCGGCGCCCTGCACCACGGCTTGCACACGCTCAACTGGGACGCGGCAGTGTGCGGACCGGGTCCGGGGATCGTCGGATCGAGCTCCTCGCTCGGTCACGGCGGTATGAGCGCGCTGGACTCGGCCCACACCGCGATCGCGCTTGGCGCGCAGACTCTGCTGGTAGCGCGCATGTCCTCCGCCGATGAGCGCCCGCGCCACCGCGGCCTCTCCCACCACACGCTGACTGTGCTCGACCTGCTGCTCGAGCCGCTGACCGTGGCGCTACCTGCGGGAATCCGCTCGCCGGCCGGCGCCGATCTGCGCGCGAGCCTGGGCTCGGTGTTCGGGTCAGCCAGCGATCGCGTCAAGCCGCAACTGGAGCTCGACATGCACCGGCCCGCGCGCATGGCGCGCCACGATTGGCGACGCGCGCCGGTGGACATGCCCGCCTACCTGGCAAGCGGCTTGCCCGCGAGGACGATGGGCCGCGTGTTGCTCGAGGACCCGCTGTTCTTCGGTGCCGCGCTCGCAGGTGGGACAGTGCTCGCCGAGCTGTGCGAGAGCGCTGAGGCGCAAGCAGAGCGCAGCGCCGGTTGAGGGCCCGCTTGCACTGAGAGCCGGCTTGCACCGTCAAGGAGCGCGAAGGCTCTCCTCGAAGTTCTCACGGTGGGCGATTCTCAACTGCTCCTCGCATCGCGCGCGGTGCGCATCGAGCAGCTGACGCTTGACTTCCTCGCCTACCTCGAGCTCGAGCGCGGCCTTTCGCGCAACACGCTGCACGCCTACCGGTCAGACCTCGCGCAGCTTGGCGTGTTCCTGGCCGCGCGTGGAGTCTCGCCGCTCGATGCCGGGCACGGCGATCTGGCGGCGTTCCTCTCCGAGCTTGCGGGCGGCAGGGCAAGCGGCGGCGAGCAACGCACGCCTGTGGCGGCCGCGACGCTGCAGCGCAAGGCAGCCTGTCTGCGCTCGTTCTACCGACACCTTCGGCGCGAAGGCTTGATCGAGCACGATCCCACCGCCGATCTGCGTGGACCGCCGAAGACAAAGCGCCTGCCCAAGGTGCTCTCGCGCGAGCAGGTCACAAAGCTGCTCGCCCAGCCCAAGGGCTCCGAGCCGCTGGCCCTGCGCGACAGGGCGCTATTGGAGCTGATGTACGCCTGCGGGCTGCGCGTCTCCGAGGCAATCGGGCTCGAGCTCTCCGACGTGGACTTGGAGGAGGGGATGCTGCGCGCGCGCGGCAAGGGCTCCAAGGAGCGGATCGTGCCCGTCGGACGGCGCGCGGTTAGCGCGCTCGAGCTCTACCTCGAGCGTGGACGTCACGTGCTCGTCGGCATCAAGGTGCAGAGCAGCCTGTTCGTAAACCACCGCGGCGGGTCGCTCACGCGCCAGGGCCTCTACAAGATCATCCAGAGCCATGCGCGCACAGCGGGCTTGGCCGAGCAGATGACGCCCCACACTTTGCGCCATACATTCGCCACGCATCTGCTCGCTGGAGGTTGCGACCTGCGCTCGCTGCAGGAGATGCTCGGGCACGCGGACCTGGCCACCACACAGGTCTATACGCACCTGTCGGCGGAGCGCTTGAAGGACGCCTACTTCGACGCTCACCCGCGTGCGCACGCCCGGCGGGCAGGCACGCCAATCTGAAAGGGAACGCTCTGGCCTCGGAACGCGCCAGCCTCGGCGTTGAGGTGCAGCGCCTCGCACTCTTGTGGTCCATGGGCGCCCCCTATGCTGGGACACTGAATGCCCGAGCTTCCCGAGGTCGAGACGATCAGGCGCCAGCTGGCGCCGCTGCTGGAGGGACGCACGCTTGAGCGCGTGAAGGTTCTCGACGAGCGCTGGTGCCGACCGCTTGCACCGGGAGAAATGACCGATGCGCTTGAAGGCAGGCGGGTCGAGAAGCTGGGACGGCGCGGCAAGTACCTGCTTTGGTGCCTCAGCGAAGAGGTCTACCTGGCCCAGCACCTGCGCATGACGGGGACCGTCTTGTGCGATCCCGATCCCGAGCAGACACACGTACGCGTGCAGATCGAGCTGGACGATGGGACGGGGCTGGCGATCGTCGATCCGCGCCGCTTCGGCACCGGCGAGCTGCTGCTCGGAGACGAGGCGCTCGAGGAGTTCTTTGCTGCTCGACTCGGACTCGAGCCACTGGACGAGCGCTTCAGCGCAGAGCATCTGCGCACGCTGGCGCGCGGACGCACGGCTCCAATCAAGGCATTTTTGCTCGACCAGCGCCGTGTGGCCGGCGTCGGCAACATCTATGCGGACGAGGCCCTGTACCGGGCGAGGATTCATCCGCGCCGACCCGCGGGCCGCTTGAGCGCAGATCAGTACGAGCGGCTGCGTGAGGCTGTCGTCTGGGCGCTTGAAGCCGGTATCGAGGCGCGGGGGGCGACGATCGATGACTTCCGCCACGTCGACGGCGTCTGGGGCTCCTTTCAGGATCGCTTCCAAGTGCACAGGCGCGAGGGCGAGCCGTGTGCGAGCTGCGGCACGACGATCGTGAAGATGGTGGTGGCAGGCCGGGGGACGTACGTGTGCGAGACCTGCCAGCCACGTCCGCGCGCGCGGCGGAGGGCCGCTCGCTGAATTTTTGGGATTGGATGCGTGCCGCTCCTGGTTGTGTGGCATACCCCAAACAACCCGATGCCCCCCGCGCGCGCGGGGGAGCGGCATTTCGACTAAGCGGCAAGCAGCTCGTCCAGACGGCCGTTCTCGATGGCGTTGAGCGTCTCGGCGAAGCCCCCGAGCAGCTCGTCGCCTATTAGCACCTGCGGGAAAGTCATCATGCCGGTGCGCCCAGCGAGATCCACGCGCCCGGCGGCATCCTTTGAGAGGTTGACTTCCGAGAACTCCAGGCCGCGAGCCTTCAACAGGCCCTTGACACGCGCGCAGAACGAGCAGGGCTCGGTCGTATAAACGGTTATCTGCCTGGTATCACTCATTACTTCATTAAGTGTAGCTCGGTGTCTGAGATCGGCTTGGTCAAGGCTTCTCCCGCCGCGCCTGATCCTAGACTCGTTGGCGGGATGGCCGGACTCCTAAAGACCGAAGCGGTGGTGTTGCGCTCGATGCGTTACGGCGAGGCCGACCGCATCCTGCACGTCTATACGCCTGGGCGCGGCCGGGTGAGCGCGATCGCAAAGGGGGTGCGGCGCGCGCGCAGTCGCTTCGGCGGTCGCCTGGAGCCATTCTTTCGCCTCCAGATCGAGCTGCACGAAGGACGCGGCGAGCTGTTGACCGTCACCGGCGCACAGACCGTCAACGGCCATTCGAGCCTGCGTGGCGATGCGGGCGCACTCGATGCGGCCGCGCGTGCTTGCGACGCGGTCGGGCGTCTGTTCGAGACCTCAGAGCCACACCCGGGCGTGTTCAACCTGCTCTGTCGCAAGCTGTCGCTACTCGATGAGAAGCCGGATGAGGCAACGCGCGCGAGCGCGCTTGCTTTTCGCCTGAAGCTGCTCGTCGCCGCCGGCATCGCGCCACAACTGGGGGCGTGTGCCTGTTGCGGTGAGCGTGAGCACCTGATTGGCTTTTCCGGGGCGGCGGGAGGGGTTGTGTGCAGCTCCTGTGAGGCTGCGGCCTTTCCTTTGAACGAACCGGCGCACACGTTCATGACCGAGGCGCTCGGACGCCCGCTGAGCGAGGCGCCGGTCGGCGAGGAGCGTGTGCTCGGGCAGGTCGAGCGCGCCGTCTCGGAGATGCTCGAGCACCATGCGCACATACGGCTGATGTCAGCGACCGCTCGCGGGGCGAAGCGATCGCCGCTCGCGCAGGAGCAGCCGCAGGCGCTGCCACAATCGGTTGCGTGACTATTGCAAGCGACACGGCGCCGATCGCGGCGGGCTTTGCTGAGCGCCGCCGTCAGCTCGAGGCCGCTGAGCTCTCGCCGCTCGCGGCGCGCTCCTATCCGGCACAGCGGGCACGAGCCGAGGATGACTGTGGACTGCGCACCCCGTTTCAGCGCGATCGCGACAGGATCGTGCACTGCAAGGCGTTCCGGCGTCTGACCCACAAGACGCAGGTGTTCGTGGCCCCGCTCGGCGATCATTACCGCACACGCTTGACCCATACGCTCGAGGTGACGACGATCTCGCGCACCGTGGCGCGCGCGCTGGCGCTCAACGAGGATCTGGTCGAGGCGATTGGGCTCGGCCATGATCTCGGGCACCCGCCGTTTGGGCACATCGGCGAGGAAGCATTGGACGAGTGCCTGAAAGAGCGCTTCGGCCGCGAGTTCCGCCACTACGAGCACTCGCTGCGGGTCGTGGACCGGCTCGAGCGCGACGGCGCCGGTCTCAACCTGACCGAGCAGGTGCGCGACGGGATCGCCTCTCACTCCAGTCGGGCACCGCTGCCACGGACGCTCGAGGGCCGGATCGTGCGTGTGATCGATCGCGTGGCCTATATCAACCACGACATCGACGACGCGATGCGTGCGGGGTTGTTGAGCGAGAAGGACCTGCCGGAGCGGCCGATCGCGGTGCTCGGCGCGACCGGCTCACAGCGGATCGATGCGCTCGTGCACGACATGGTCGAGCACTCGGCGCAGGCGGGCGACATCGTGCAGGGGCCGGTGGCCGGGCCGGCGATGGCGGAGCTGCGCAAGTTCATGTTCGAGCACGTGTATCTAGGCGAAGCGGTGCGAGCCGAGCATGCACGCATCGCGAACGTCGTGCGCAAGCTGTTCGAGCACTATGTGGAGCACCCTGAGCTGTTGCCGAACAACGGTGTCACCGGCGTATCCGACCCTATGTCAGGTACTACCCCCGGTGGTGATACCGACGGTCTCGCGGGCACGCGCAGCATGCCGCGGAACGATGTCGCCCAGCGCGTGACCGACTACGTGGCGGGGATGACCGACCGCTACTGCATCCGTGAGTACACCGACCTGGAAGTTCCGCGCGTGTTCGCTCGCTGATGCAGGCGCGGGCGCCCCGGGCTCGTGGTCGGTTGCGAACGGGGCAGCACACGCGCCGAAGGGCTAGCGTAGGTCACGATGGCCAGATACACACCCGAATCGCGCGATCGAGTGCGCGACGCGATCGATTTCGTCGAGCTTGTCGGCACCCGCACGGAGCTGCGCCGGGCTGGCCCGCGCAGCTACGAGGGGTTGTGCCCGTTCCACGACGAGCGCACGCCCTCCTTCAGCGTCGAGCCTGTCGAGAAGGTCTACTACTGCTTCGGCTGTCAAGCCTCCGGCGACGTGTTCACGTTCGTCCAGGAGACCGAGGGCGTCGACTTCAAGGGGGCGCTGGAGCTGCTGGCCGACCGGGCCGGGGTGGAGCTGCAGCTGGAGCAGGAGGATCCCCGCGAAGCACAACGGCGGGCGCGGCGCGAGCGGCTGCTGGAGCTGCTTACACGCACCTCCTCCTACTACGAGCGCTACCTGTGGGAGTCCACGGAGGCCGCCGGCGCTCGAAGCTATCTGGAGGGGCGTGGCTTGGGCGAGGCGATCTTGAAGGAATTCCGTGTCGGCTACGCGCCGAGCGCTTGGGACCGTGTGCTGCTCGCCTCGCGCCGCGGCGGTTTCAGCGAAGCTGAGCTGTACGAGACGGGGTTGGCGCAGCGCTCGCAGGAGCGGCGCGGTCTGTACGACCGCTTCCGCTCGCGCATCATGTTCCCGCTCGCCGACATGCGCGGCCGCGTGCTCGGCTTCGGCGCGCGCGCGATGCGCGACGGGCAACGACCGAAGTACCTGAACACCTCCGACAACGACGTTTACCATAAGGGTCGTCACCTCTATGGCGCGGACCTGGCCCGCGCCTCTGCGACGAAGGCTGGAGAGGTGATCCTGTGCGAGGGGTACACGGACGTGATCGCCTTGCACCAGGCGGGCTTCAAGAACACGGTGGGCTTGATGGGCACGGCCCTGACCGACGAGCAGGTTGGCGAGCTTGGACGCCTGGCTCAGACGGTGCTGCTGGCGCTCGATGCCGACAGCGCCGGCCAGGAGGCGATGCTCAAGGCCTCGCGGCTTGCGGTGCGGCGCAAGCTGGAGCTGCGCGTGGTGGAGCTGCCGGCGGGCGCCGATCCGGCCGAGCTCGTTCAACAGGGCGGGGCGGAGGCGATCGCTGCCGCCGTGCAGCAGGCCGTGCCGTTCGTGCGCTTCCGCGTCGAGCGGGCGCTGGCAAGCGGCGACGATTCGAGTCCCGAGGGCCGCGATCGCATGATCGCCGAGCTGCGGCCGGTGTTCGAGACGCTGCCGCCCAGCGCGATGCGCATGGAGCTGACACGTGTTGTGTCGGGGAGGCTTGGGCTGAGCGAGGGGCTGACGGAGACGTTGCTGGCCTCCGGTGGCCAGGCTCGCGCTGGGGAGCAGTCGGCACGCAACAGTGAGAGCGCCGGCAGAGCGGGGGGGCGCCGCCACGATGGCATCGACTCCGGCGCCAATCGCGGCACGGGCGGTGAGCAGGAACCGGCAAAAAACGGAAGTTCGCACGCGAACCGGGTGCTGTCCGCGCGCGCGGACACCGAGCGCGCGTTTCTAGCGCTGTGCATTGCGACACCCCAGTACGGCGAGCCCGCGCTTGGAGAAGTCAAGCTAGACGGGGTGTTCACCAGCGATCTGATGCGCCGGGCGGCCGCGCACCTGAAGGCGGGACGCCTGGCCGAGCCGCTCAAAGACGTCGATGCTGAGGATCGCGATCTGGTGGGCTTGCTTGCCGAGCTGACGGTCGAAGCGGGGCGCTGGCCGGTGTCGGCCCGCTCGACCAAGCCACCGATGTTGGAGGTACAGCAGCTACAGCTGCAGCTTGCTTGGATCGACCGGCGTATCCACGCCGCACGCGCGCAAGGTGTCGGCGAGGTCAGCGACTTGGCGAAGCTGCGTGGGCAGGTCAAGCAGGAGTTCGACCGGGCGCAGGAGCGAGCGCTGGCGGAGAGCGGACCAGACGGCGCCCCCTAATGACCGTCAGGATGGACCCTTAGTAAAGTAGCCCGAGCTTCACGATCTGGGGTAGCTCAATTGGCAGAGCATTCGGCTGTTAACCGAAGGGTTGTGGGTTCGAGTCCCACCCCCAGAGCCTCATGAACCCTTCCGCCCCCTGAGGGGGGCGGTATCCCCGAAGGGGAGGAGAATGGGTTCGAGTCCATTCCCGGATCTCATGAATCCCTCGGCTCTCCGGCAGGGGCGGTATCCCCGTAAGGGACAGGAATGGGTTCGAGCCCTATTGTGGTGTCGTAGGTTGCGGCAAGCCGCTCGACGAGAGCCGCGGCGCGGGCGCCTGCGTCGTGTTTTGTGGTCCAGGCGGCGAGCTCTCTTGCGCGTGCTCTGATCGAGGGATCGCCGAGCACTAGCTCGACGGCATGTCGCAGCGGCCGTGGAGAGATGAAGCGTCGCGGCAGACGTACTCCTGCGCCGGCCCATACGAGACGAGCTGCATTCTCGTTCATGTCGCCGGCGACGGGGCAGGCGATGACGGGGACGCCGAGGGAGAGCGCACGGACGAGTGTGCCGTGTCCGGCGTGGCAGACGATCGCATCGCAATGAGGAAGGATGCGGGTGTAGGAGACCCAGTCCACGACGGTCGTGTTCTCAGGAACGGGCAGGGGGCGCGATGGCAGACGCCGGTTGTAGGTCGCGAGCACGCGAATCGGAGCGTCGGCCAGTCCTCGCAGGGCTGCGTGGAGCAGACGATGGTCTGGGTCCTGTGAGGTGGAGGGAGCCACAAGCACCAGCGGGGCGTCACCGGGTGGCAGGGAGACCTCTTGTGCGGGCGGCTCCCACATGAGCGGACCGACGACATGGGCATGGGGGGGCCAGGGACGCGGGTACTCGAGTTGCGGGAAGGAGGCGATGAGTGCGAGCTCCCGACTGGTGCCGCCGTGTGGATAGGACAGTGGAGGCAGCCCGACCTGCTCGCGTGTGTGGTTGAGCGCGAGGCGTCCGCTCTCGAGACCGCGCCGGACAGGCAGGTGGGCGCGCTCCCAGAACGTACGACCGGCGGCGGTGCGCGGCAGTCGAGCACCGAAAGAGTAGATCGGAAAGCCGGGGCCCGCCTCGGGGAATACGTGGGGGACGAGTGTCGCTCGTGGAATATCGAGCAGCTCGGCGGCGAGCGATGGTCCCAGCGTGAGGATGTCGTGGATCACCACGTCAGGCCGCAATTCGCGCACCAGTGGGAGCGTGTCGCGGGTGGCGTAGACGACCGCCTCGTAGAAGTCGAGCGGTTGATCGCCGATCGGAAACGCGCTGTACTCCGGGGCGGGCGTGAAGGTGATGCCCTCGGCCTCCACGGGTGCGCGCCAGCGCTCCCACGTCTGCAATGTCACGTCATGGCCACGGGCGAGCAACGCACGCCCGAGAGCGATCATCGGGAACGCGTGCCCAGGGTCGCCGAAGGCGCCGAGCAGCAGGCGTAGCGGCGATGAGACAGGTTGCGGATGATCGTCCCGCGAAACGGGGTGGGCAGGGTAGATGGGCATGGCGCTACGGACTGTGAATGGCGGACACGGACGTCCTGCCGTGAGCGTCGCGCTAAGCGGCCAGCTCGGCGACCACGCGCAACTGCTCGAGGCGATCGTCCTTGTTGAAAGCGATCGGGGTGAGGCCGAGTGTGCCTACGCCCGCGTCGCGGTATATGGCCAGCCGCTCCCGAACGACGTCCTTGGGCCCGCACAGCGAGACCATGTCGATCAGGGCGTCGGGGATCGCGGCCATCGCCTCCTCGCGCTTGCCCTCCAGATAGAGGTCCTGGATGACTTTCGCCTGCTCCTCAAACCCGTAGCGGCAGACGAGGTTGTTGTAGAAGTTCTGCTTGCGCGAGCCCATGCCGCCGACATACAGAGCGATGAACGGGCGCATCGCGTCACGTGCGGCGGGAAGGTCGTCGGTGACGAACACGTTGACGGTGGGGGCGATGTCGAAGTGCTCGAGCGAGCGCCCGACGCGATCGGCACCTTCCTGCAGCAGGGGGCGCAACTCGGAGACATGCTCGGGCGAGAACAACGTGGGGATCCAGCCGTCGGCGATCTCGCCGGCAAGCGCCGTGTTCTTGGGACCGATCGCTGCTAGATACACGGGAATCTGCTCCTGAACGGGAGCGATCGTGAGCTTCAGAGCCTTGCCGGGACCGTCGGGCAAAGGCAGCTCGAGCGTCTCGCCATGGAACTCGAGCCGTTCGCGTGCAAGCGCCTTGCGTACAACGGCGACGTACTCGCGCGTGCGCTGCAGTTGCTTGCCGAATCGCTGTCCGTGCCAACCCTCGGCTACCTGTGGTCCGGAGGAGCCGATGCCGAGGATCATGCGCCCACCGGAGAGCTGGTCGATCGTGGCGGCGGTCATCGCGGTCATCGCGGGTGAGCGACCGGGCATCTGGAAGATGCCCGAGCCCAGCCGAATCTTCGATGTCTGCCCGGCAAGCCAGGAGAGCACAGTGGCGGCGTCGGAGCCGTAGGCCTCGGCGGTCCACACCGAGTCATAGCCGAGCTTCTCCGCTTCCTGGACGATTTCGAGCTGGTCTTGGGAGCTGAGTCCGAGGCCCCAGTAGCCGATGTGTACGCCTAGCTTCATGTGCGTCCTTTCCTTTAGATGGCGTCTCCGGGACGCACGAACATCATCTCAGGAACCACACAGGCGGGTGAGACGCGCAGCAGGTAGCGCACTGCCTCGGAGATGTCCTCGGGACGAATCATGTCCTCCGCTTTGACCTGACCCTTCACGAAGTCGGTCATCGGCGTGTCCACGAACGCGGGACAGAGAGCGGTGGACTTGATGCCGGAGGAGCCAAGCTCCTTGTTCATCGCTTCGGTCCAGCCGACGACCGCATGCTTGGTGGCCGAGTAGACCGACAGCCACGCCTCCGCGCGCTTTCCTGAGATCGAAGCTGTGTTGACGACCAGCGTGTTGGAGTGCTCGGCCGCCGACTCCTTGAGCATCGAGATGCACTCGCGGTAGAACAGGACGATTGAGCGCACGTTGACGTCGAGCTGCATGTCGAGGTGCTTGGTTTGGATGTCTCCAACCGGCGCGCCGATACCGACCCCGGCGTTATTGACAAGCACGTCGAGCCGCCCATAGCGCTCGCGGTGGGCGGCAACTACCTTCTGGATCTCGCTCTCCTCCGACAGCGCGGCGGGCACACCATGGACGTCAAACCCATCAGCGGCGAGCCCATCGACTGCGACTTGGAGCTTCTCAGGACGCCTGGCGGCCATCGTGACGCCATAGCCCTCCTCGCCCAGCATCCGTGCGATCGCCAAGCCGATACCGCTCGATGCTCCCGTGACGATCGCTGCACGCGTTGCCATTGCCGCTCCCCTCGTTGGTTGACCGATGAATCAAACCATCCCGGGCGCACGAGCGCATACGCGATCAACGTTGGTAGCTTCTGAGCAGTCGCGCGGAGCGCGACGCGGGCCCGTAGCTCAGTTGGTTAGAGCCGCCGACTCATAATCGGTTGGTCGTAGGTTCGAGTCCTACCGGGCCCACTAAAGAATCCCGCACAGATATGCGGGATTCTTGCATTGAAGCCCTCACCCTTAAACATAACTAGGGGCTTTGGGGCCACCATTGGGGCCACCGGTGTCGGACGTACTCCCTGAGGACGTGGAGTTAGACGGCGGCTAGTGAGCGCGTCGACCAGTGCCAGGCTGTTCATCTCGTGGCCCACTCGTCGTCTGTCGCTAGTTCACGATGCGCTCGCTTTCCGCCCTCCTAGACGTCTGTCCGTGACAAGGCTCATCATTATCGGCGAGCTTCCAAATGCATCAACTAGAACTACAACATGACTTTGGCCCCAACGTTCGACGTATTCGGCTTGCTGCGCGTCCATGACCCGCCGCAACAGGTCCGCCGTCAGGCCAAGCACTGCGCGAGACTCCGCAGCTAAGTCAGCGAGCACAGCTACTCGTGTTCGAAGTGGATCGCTATGAGGATCCTCCATATTTCGGACTTGCATGCTCGGGTAGAGACACCAGCCGGGCAGCACCTGCTCGTAGAGAAGCTGCTTGACGATCTTCAACGGCTAGAGCAAGAGCGTCGCATCGACCTTGTCGTGTTTTCAGGCGACTGCGCGTTCGACGGAAAGCCCGAGGGATTCCAAGTCGCGCGCAAACTGCTGCTAGACCCGCTGCACGAGCTACTCCCGCAGCGGGATATCGTGCTAGTGCCAGGCAATCATGATGTCGACCATGACATGATCGACCCGATTGTCGAGCGAGGGATGCAAGACCTGTTCGTTAATTCGGATGCCGTTGAGCAACTGCTCTCCGAAGAGAGGTCGCGCGAGCAGGCTCTGCGTCGCCTGTCATCGTGGCAAGAGTTCCACAAGACCTGGTACGGCGAGCAGGCTCCTCGTGCGTTGCCGCTGCTCGGCCACCTCCACGAGTGTCAGATCGATGGGGTCAGCGTCGGGGTGGCGGCGCTGAACACTGCGTGGCGCTCAAGCTCCGGTGACGATCGCGGACGCCTAATGCTCGGCGAGCAGCAGATGAGAGACGCGAGCTCTGCACTCGATGCCCACGATCTCCGCATCGTCGCGATGCATCACCCTCTGGAGTGGCTCGCTGATTTTGATGAATCGATCTGCCGCCAATTGATCGAATTGAACAGGTGCTTCGTGTTGACCGGCCACGAGCACAAGAGTAACCCGGCGGCGCAGACTAGTGCTCGCGGCTCAGCCGTGTATTCACGCGCTGGATGCCTGTACGAAAGACGCTCGTACTCCAACAGCTACACGCTGCTCGAACTCGATGTCGGCTCTCACCGGGCCGTCGCGCGGATTCGTAGATGGTGGCCTGAACGCGACGCGTTCGGTGTCGCCGAGGATCTCGTTGAGGGCGGCGTCGTCGAGTTGCCGTGGCCAAGCGAGACCGCGTCGCTTCCAGCGCCCGCGCTGCCTACCGCCGAGGTGCTGGCCTCGATCACCACGATAGCCCGCGAAGTCAGCGTGATCGTTTCTAGCCCGCAACTCTCGGAGACGGCCAGCCTTGAGGAGCTATTGATTCCACCCACCTTCTGGTCACTGCCAGACGACGAGGCCCGCGTCGCCCAGGAGTTCACCGACGTGAGCCCTGAGCCGGTCGATCCGCTCCCAAAGATCGACGCGACCCGCGTGACGATCGTCTCTGGATCTGAGTCTTCCGGCGTCACAAGTGCGCTGCTGTGGCTACTGGACGCCCACTTCCGGGGTCCCAGCGCACGACTTCCACGCTACTTGCGCATTGATAGTCGGATCAGTACCGGGCGCCTCAACCAGGCACTGATCCCGAACGGGGAGCACGAAGATCCGATACCGCTGCTGATTGCGATCGACGATGTAATAGCCAGTGATCAACGTGGCATGCAGCGGTTGCAGCGGTTCATCGAGAGTCATCCCGAGGCACACTTCGTGCTCGGCTGTCACGGCGAGGCCCACCGCGTCCTTGCACGCCAACTCGGGCCGCATGTATCGATCGGGAGGGTGTTCCTGCATCCGCTGCGGCGCAGAGATCTTCGAGCTCTCGCCGCGCGCGTCTATGGCGATGAGTCGCGTGAGCTAATCCGCAGGGTGATGGCGGTCCTCGACTCACAGCGCCTCCCCCGCAACGCGCTGAATATGGCCGCGCTGGTCGTCGTGGCAGCACGAGAGCCCAACCTTGACGACGTCAACGAGACCGGTCTCTTCGACGCTTATGTCTCGTTCCTGCTCGAAGGTGGGCATTCGACGGCGATTGCCTCTGGCGCCATAGATCAGCGCCTGCGTGAGGCGTTCCTGGAACGCTTCGCGCACGTTCTGGTCCAGCGCGGTACGACCCACCTCTTGTGGACTGATGCCGAGCAGTTCGTGCTCGACTTCGTGCGCAAGGTTGGTTGGGCGGAGCGCGGCTCGCCGGCAAGACTACTTGACGCCTTCATTGAGAGTCGGGTGTTGATCAATCGCGACGGTGAAATCGGGTTCCGCCACGGAGCGCTGCGCGACCTCTTCGCAGCGAAGTGGATGCTCTCCAACAACGAGTTTGCGTCGGAGGTCCTCGCCGACTGTCTGAAGTTCCCGGACATCATTCGCCACGCCTCGGGGCTGCGCCGCGATCGCCCCGATTTCCTCAGCATCACCGGTGAGGCGGTCCGGGCTGCCGCCGCTCGTATCACACAGACGATCGACGTCTCCGGCTTTGACGAGGTGCGCTCAGCCGTGGCGCTGCTTCCCGATCCGCTTACCGACGACGGGTCTGAGCAATCCGTTGAGATCCTCAGCGAGGCCGAGCTCGATGCGGCCTACGACGAGGTGGAATCTCCACCGCCCTTCTTGGATGAGGATTCTGGGCTTCGTAGCATCGACACCGGCCTGAATGTCGCTCCGCGCGAGTTGCTTAGCGAGCTTTATGCGCTGCTCGCAGCCGTGCTCAAGAACTCAGAGCTGGTCGAGGACCTCGACCTGAAGGCACGCGAACTGCGCGAGGTTATCCATGGCTGGAGCGCTCTGACAATGAGTCTGCTGCGCGACGCCGAGGCGGTTGGCGAGCTAACTGAGTTGCTAGCGGGAGCGGTGGGCGACACCGACGAGAAGAATGAAGGCGGACGTGCGGCGATGACCGAACAGTTCGCGGCGATCTTGATTCTCGCGCTGCTCGCCGGAAGCCTTGATGATCAGCTTGGCACACGCCGCCTTCACGCCGCACTCGTCAGCGTGCTCGACGACGAGGAGTTCATGGACGTGTCGCTGCACGCTCTTTTCGCGGTACTTCTGTACATCGGGCTCGGACTTTCGGACTGGCCTGCACGGGTCAAGGCCGTCTTTGACCGCCATGGCAAGCACGCGCTTGTAGCCACGATGCTTACCCAATGGAGCCTATTTCACTACCGTACCGAAGAGTTCTCGGACAGACATAAGACCGAGCTTGAGAGTTTCCTCGCCGATGTTCTTGTCGCCACAGACGGCCATTCGGCCGGACCAACAACGATCGTCACACGCAGCAGAAATCGCGCGCAGGTCCTCGATTGGCTTCGCAGGGAGCGGATGCGCGCCCAGCATCGCCTGAAAGCTTCCGAGGATGGACCTGCGGAGCCACTGCCGGAACCCTAGCGCGGACCGTCGACGATGGAAATCTCCGCGCACGCTTTCGTGGAGAACGTGTACGTCTCGGACGGCAAGCTAACGCTCGCGCGTTGGGTGACTTCGCGTCGCGGCAAACCCAAGACAAGTTATTGGTCAGCGCTCGCGTTCGATGTCGTGGTCGGACGTGGGCGTAGGTGTTCGTAGGAGCTGACCCAGGTATGGGCTCAGGCGGCTGAGGTGTAGCGGGTCGCGGGTTGGGTTCCAGGCTCCGTCGGCGATCTCGTGGTGGAGTGTCGATGGGGGTTGCGTGCGGCTTCTGGTCATTCGTTGTGCGAGTCGTGTGATTCGGTTGTGGTCTTGGCCTTCTTCTCCCAGTTGGTCGCGGGCGATGTACCAGTCGGTGCCGTGGCGGGCACGGGTGGCTTGGACGTAGGCGCTCTCCTTGCTTGTTTGCCAGCCGCCAGTGAGCACGACGGAACGCTCGACCGTCGCGCCCTGCTGGCGGTAGACATGCTGTGCGTAGGCAAGCCGCAGCGACTCGGCGTCTTGGCATGCCAGCTGCAACCGGCGACCTGACCCTTCGAGCGCGAGCGTCAGCGTACCCTCCTGGTCTATGTTCGTGACTTGGCCGCGCGTGCCGTTCTCGACGCGAAGTTGCCCACGCGGTCGGTGCTGGGCGATGAATGCGACGTGATCGCCTTGTCGCAGCCCGTAGTGGACGCTTGAGAGTGGGAGTTCGTCGGGGCCGAGTTCGCCGCGTTGGGCGCGTAGGTGTTGTGCTCGGGCGTTGAGCCTCTCTATGTCCTTGTTCGAGGAGTCCGCGATCAACGCGACTTTGCCGACGCCGACTTCGCTGGTGAGTTGTGCCCAGGCTTGGACGGCGCTCTCGGCTGCCTGGTCGCGGGTGTCGGCGAGGTGGAGTCGCCCTTGGGCCTTGTAGTGGGCCATCGCGCGCTCGGGTTCGCCCGCACGGAGTGCTTGCCACGCTCGTTGCTCCTGTGGGTCGGTGGTGCGGTGGATCGTCTCCAGTTCCACCGTCGGCGCGCGGCCGGTGAGCCGGTCGAACATGCCTCCGGGACCTATCGAGGGGAGCTGCTTGCCATCGCCAACCGCGATCAGCTTCGCGCCTGAGCGCTCCACCAGCTCGGTGAGCGCGTCGAGGCGCTTGTGATCGACCATGCCGGCCTCGTCGAGGATGATCGTCGTGTCAGGACCGACGTGGACGGTTCCGGTGTTTGCCCGGGCGGTGAGCGCGTCGAGCGTGAGCGTGTTTCCTTGAAGGGCTGGACTGTCGGTGCCGAGTCGCTCGGCTGTGGAGCCGGAGACTGCGATTCCGATTGTTTCGCGTCCTGCCAGTTGCTCTGCTCGTGCTGCGGCGTCGATGACGACGCCCTTCCCCGTTCCCGCCGGGCCGACAAGCACGCTTGCACGCTCGGGACCAGTCAGGACGAGCAACGCCATGTCTTGCTCGTCGGTGAGCTGTGCGCCGATTCGCTCTGCGACCTCACGCGCCGCGTTCATCCGTGCGGTATGGCCGACATCCCGTCCGGCCGGTTGAGCGAGTACGGCTGCTCGTCGTTCGATTGCTTGCTCTTGCGCACGTACTGCAAGCGTCGTCATCCGCCCGCCCTCAAGGCTCAGCACGTGCCGGTCGCGGATCATCTCCCTCGCTACTTGGAGCGCTTCGCTTGGCGACAGCTCTCCAGTGGTCTGCTCCAGCGCGACGGTGTGCAGGTCGCGCAACTCGAACACGGCGTGACGCTCGGTGAGGCGTTCCTCGATCCGATCCTCCACGGGCCGGACGGCAGGCCAGATACGCTCGCTGGCGAGTAGCCGCATTGCCCCGTCTGGACCAAACTCGTAACGGCTCGCGGTGTCTCTCCACACGTTCTCAAGGTCGGCGCGGTTGGTGAGTTTCTTTGCGCGGCGGTTTTCGAGCGCGAGGTTTCGCAGCTCGCCACGTTCGGGGGCGCGACCGTAGCGAGCACGGAAGCGGTCGGCAGCTCTCGCGACCTCACGGGAGCGTCCCGAGAAGGCGTCGCGTAGCTCCTCGGGTACGCCAGCGATCTCGAAATACTTGCCGTTCTTCCCGGTCTCTCGTTCGATTGCGTATCCCTGATTGGCGAGTTCTTGAGCGAGTGCGGAGCGGTAGAAGGCGCCGACCTCGCCTGCCGCACGAAAGACCGGCCGGGAGGCGACGGCGACGATCCGGTCGTCCTCGCGTACCGCGCTCGTGATGACGACATGACTGTGGAGCTGCGGATCGGGCGCATCAGCTCCTGAAACGCCGCGTGCCGTTGTGTGCTGGTACTCGACCGCGATCAAGTCCTTGGCCGGCTCCTCGATGACCTCGCCGCCATAGCGGCGACGGACTACGCCAACGTTCTCGCGCAGGTAGCCGACCGCCTGCTCGACCGCGTTCGTGTGGGCTTTTTCGATCTGCTCTCGTTGCCAAGGATCGGCGAGCGCCCATGTGGTCGATACGGACTTCGGGGCGCTGAAAACACCGTCGATCCCACCGCCACGGCTGCCGTCGGCGCCAGCGCGCCGAAGCCACCGCCCGGTCTGTGCGTGGCGGCCTTCCATGAGCGCGACGAAGTCCTCGCCGCTCATTGGCGTGTCCGCCCGGATGCCGAGCCTTTCAAGCGTCTCCGAGTCGGCCAACCATCGTCCCGGAGCCTGGGTCATCTCGCCGTCGGGGGTCAGGTAGTAGTCGCCGCGCTCAGGTGCGACGGTCTTCCCCTCCAAATATCGGGCGTAGTCGCCACCACGCGCTGCCGGGATGCTCGCTGCCGTCATCACATGAAGTGATGACCGTGAGAAAGCCGAAACGGCCACCGACTTGCTCACACAGTCGTCACACAGCGCTCGCACTCTTGTGCATGTTGTCTGTCGTGGCTGTTGGAGCGTAGCGGGCAGTGCTGCGCTGAAGGCGCCTTGATCGGCAACGGGTCGGCGGTGTGCCTGCGGATCTCGGGTCAGATCCGCGCGTAGAGGATGCGCGATCGGCGCTTGTCAGAAGCGTCTGGACGAATTGAGTGGCCGTTTTGGGCCGCTCACGGTCAATAACTGTATGAGGGCTTATGAAGAAGACCAACTACGCCGCTGCTCGTCGGTGCTGAAGTCGTTGGCCGGTCGTGTGGGGTTGCGGTCTATGAACGCGATGGCACCAACTCCAACGCGGCGCTCCTCGGTACTCCGGCAGGCATCACGAATCATCTGCGCGCGTCCATGTACGAAGTGGGCCGCACCATGAGCGCCACGCTCGTCCAGGTCCTGCTCGACGCGCTCGATGGTGACGCGCTCGACATGCTCGCCGAAAGGCTCGCGCCGCGGTTGACCAAACCTGCCCAACCCGACGGCTGGCTGACGGTGGCAGAGGCGGCCGAGTATCTGCGCTGCCCGAAGTCGAGGGTCTACAGCCTCGTGTCCGCCCGTCGCATCCCGTTCGTAAAGGACGGTAGCCGCACCCTGTTCAGGCGCAGCGAACTCGACGCGTGGCTGCGTGCGGGAGGCGGCAAGCGGCCTTGAAGTGACCGCGCCATCCGACGTGTCTATCATTCTGTCTGGAGCAAGGCACAGGCCACGACGGAAGAAAAGCCATGAAGCGCAGCGAAACCGCAGCAGGCACCCCCATCATCGAGTTCACTCCCGAGGAGTACGACGCTTATCTCGAACGCGAGGTGCGTCGTGGGATCGGCATGAGCCGGGCGGAGTTTGTCCGCGCATACACCGCCGGGGAGCTTGACGACGCGGATGCTGCCGTGGGCGATCTCGTGGTGCTGCTCCGGATCGGCCAGAACGGGCATCGAGCTGTCGCGTAGAGCAGCACAGCGCTTCGCCGATCATCTCAACGGCATTCTCAACGGCACAGTCAGCGACTCGCGACTGTCGCTGATCGCCCTGCCGGCCGATCCTGGCACCTTCGAGGTGACGAGGTTTGTCGACAGAGACAGCTCCTCGCTGGAGTTGCAAGGGACCACGGTCCGGCTGTTCGTACGCTACGTGATCGTTGTCAAGGATGGCAGTTGCAGAACCGAGTCCTACGCCTATCGCCTGCAAACAGACGAGTCGGCCGCATCATGGCTGATTCGTTGGGAGTATCAACGCGAGTCCCCTCGATCCGACTACCCCTACGCCCGTGCGCACGTACACGTACGCGGCACGTTCCCCGACGGCAAGGAGGCCGACAGGCTCCACATCCCCACCCGGCGGGTGCCGCTCGAGCTTGTCTTGTGGCACCTGATCGCCGAGTGGGGCGTGAAGCCGAAGCAGGAGAACTGGCGGCAACAGCTCGAAGCGTCGATCGACGACTTCGACGGCAGACGGCGTACGCCGTAAGCTGCCCCGCCTTATTCGAGCCGGGAGCCCGTCGGCCGGTTCAGCGCTCAGCTTCTGCTGCGCCGGCCAGCTCCGCTATCGAGACACCAAGCGCCTCGGCGATCTTGCGCACGGTCCACCAAGCCGGTGCGCTCTTTGCCGACTCCACACGGCTGACCGTGCCGAATGTTGTGCCTGCACGGCTGGCGAGCTCTTCTTGCGTAAGCCCGCGCTCCTCACGCAGGCGACGGACGGCTCGGCCAAGCTCTCTGTCGCCCGGAAGTCGTGGAGGCATGGCGCGGAGACTTTCACGCACAGGCGCTCAAATCCATGCGCTTGACCACATGCGTGTAAGCATATAGACTGGTCGTCATTCCAGATATATGCAGATGCGGGGCGCGCCGCCAGTAGCAGCCGCCCCGCGTGGCACCGAGAGCGTCAACTCCCGGCACGCCAGCCAAGCTACCAGTCCGGCAGTGCGGCTTCCTTGCCAGAGCAGTCCTCCGGGGCCTCCAACCACAAAGGAGGAACCATGAGCATCGATTCCGTCCCACCCACAAGCCCCCAGGGCGTCCTGTTCTCGCTGATCGCCGAAGACAGGCCGTGGACCGTTGAGGAGATCATCCGCGAGAAGGGCGAAGGCAACCGACTCGCCGTCGTCGACGCGCTGGCCGAGCTGGAGGCAAAGGGTCTCGTGACACGCATCAACAAGCGCGTCGTGTGCGCGTCGCGCGCCGCTGTGAAGGCAGACGAGCTGAGCGTCTGATGGGAGTTTCCAACCGATACACCTCCTACGATCAAATGGAGGTGTGATGACCGACAAGCGCAAGCTAGAGAAGACGAGCGTCCCCGGCATCTATCGCCGGCACGCTGGCGGGTGCAAGGGTAACGGCCGCTGCAAATGCCCATACGTGGTCCGGTGGAAGGAGCGCGGGCAGGAGCACAAGCAGATGTTCGCCACGTTTGAGCTGGCGCGAGAGTTCAAGGCGAACCTCGGGTCGGGCAAGGGCACCCGCCGACCGCAATCGTCACTGACCGTGGCCACGTACTACGAGACGTGGTTTCCCGCCTATCGAGGTCGCACGAGTCGAGGGCTTGAGAAGTCCACGCGTCGGGAGTACGAGATCAGCTTTCGACTGCACATCCTGCCGTTGCCCATCGCCCGGATTCGGATGCGCGAATTGGCGGCGCCCGACGTGCGCGACTGGCTACGCCAGCTTGAGCGTCGAGACGCGACACCGAGCACGATCCGTCGCGCCAAGGCTGCGCTGTCGGTCATGCTTGCGTCGGCCGTAGAAGATGGCGACCTTGGCTCCAACCCGGCGGCCGGCGTCAGGTACGTGCCGTCTGACACTGCGAAGCGGCAGCACCGCAAGCCGCCCCCGCGCGCGCTGACCGCAGAGGACGTTATGGCGATCCTGGCTGCGATGCCGGTGTCTTGGCGCGCGTTCTTCACCTTGCTTGCGCAGACGGGCGTACGGATCGGAGAGCTGTTGGGACTGACCTGGGAGCACGTCCACCTGGGCGACGATCCGCACATCATGGTCGCCGAGCAGGTCTACCGTGGCGAGCGCAAGAAGCTCAAGACCGAGGCAAGCTATGCGCGCGTGCCGCTGTCGGCTTCGATGGCGGCGTGGTTGACCGAGCTGCGGCCCGAGGACGTGGCGACCGACACTCCGGTGTTCCCGTCCGCCACGGGCACGCCGTTGAGCTACCACAACGTCTACAACCGCGTGCTGCACCCCGCGCTGATCGACGCCGGGATCGCGGTGCAGACCGGGACGGTGAAGGTGCGCAGGGGAGGGGAGGAGGTCGAGGAGCCCGTGTGGGACTACCAGGGGGTCGCGTTCCACGCGTTCCGCAAGGCGTGCGGATCGCTGCTGCTCGCGCACGGCAAGAGCCTCAAGCAGGTGCAAGGCTGGCTCCGCCACTCGCAGCTCACCACGACGATGAACGTCTACATCCACCAGGTCGATGACGGCCTCGGCAGCGCAGACGCGTGGGACGACATCTTGGGGGACGCTCGGGGCCACCTTGGGGCCACCGAAGGTCCGGAGGCAGCGCAAAACAGGTCCGGTGCCGCTCCCCGAAAAATCGCACGGTTGAGCCAAATCAGCTAACAGCCGCAACCAGCCGTAAAGCCCGTAGCGCACTCATAATCGGTTGGTCCCAGGTTCGAGTCCTGGCGGGCCCATTTTTCTCAGGCCGGCGACGATTGCCGACACGTCCCGCACCAACTCGGCCACGAGGACGGCGAGGGGCTCGTGCAACGACTCTACGGCCACCCGTCCGAGCGTCTGGCCCGCGAACCCATCAGCGGGCCACCACCGGCAAGCCGTCGGCTGTCGTCCCGCTCACAGACGCGGAGCGGAGGCAGTCTTGAGTTCGTCGCCGCGTGGCAGGGAGCTATGCGGCTTGGCTCTCGCCAGGCCAAACGCCGGTCCGCACGCGCTCGTAGAGCGTGTCTGGCGCAAGGTCGGCCCCGCCCGGCCAGCAGACCGTGCCGCTCTCGGAATCGACGCTGACCTCGGCAAAGCCATCCGAAGTCATGGCGCGCTCAAACACCGGGCCGCGCATGCGGTCGAGCACGTAGACCTCGCCGGTCATGCCATCGGCAAACGTGAGCCGCAAGACACCGTGCCGCGGAGCGCTCGCCTGGGTTATGTCTGGAGTAAGCCCGATCATCGCAATGGCTCGATCTCTTGCAGTGTGGCACCTTCGCGTGCACGACGCCAGTTCTCGTCAAGCTCCGCCGCGTGCATCTCGGCCCAAGCAAGCACGAGCCGAAGCTCACGACGCGGCAAGTTACTCACCAGCACCTCCAGCGTGTCGATGCGGACCTTGGCGCCGCGCCCTGCTGCTCGCACGTGGAAGTGGGGAGGCCCGTGGTCATCGAAGTACATCGTGATCGAGAGTCCAAAGAAGCGGCTTATTGTCGGCATCCACACAAATATTGCCGTGTCGTCCGGTCGGCAAGCTCGACCGGCGGGCTGTCACCTCCAACAGCGCCAAGATGTCGGAGAGCGGAGGCAATTCTCACGACTGTGCCCCTTTGCGACTGGCCGAACTACCACCACGTAACAAATCGGGCCCACTGCTCAAAGCGTTTGCCACAGATCGAAAGAAAGGCCCTGAAGAGCCATACGACATCCGGCCACCTCCTGCTCTCGCGCTTGCGCGGCGGCCGACCGTGTGTCGTCTTCTGGGGGTACAAGACTGGCCGGATCATGGTGCCTTGCCGAGCTTGGCGGTGCCCAACCGATGGAGGAGCTGATGAGCGGCGGAATAGGCAGGCTTCGTGGTGTTGCTACAGACCGTGTCCCAGGAAAGACGGGGATGCGTCCGGGGCTCCTCGCCTTGGCGGTGTTGACCGTTGCGTTGGTGCTGCCGACATCTGCGTTTGCGACTTCCGCGGAGACCTGGGTCTCCGGCACGGGTAAAGATTCGGGTACGTGCACAGTCGCTGTTCCGTGCGCTTCGTTCGCATACGCGATCGGGGAGACCAGCGCGGGTGGTGAGATCGATGTGCTCACTTCGGGTAGCTACGGCCCGGTAACAATCACCGAGCCGATCACGATCTTCGCAAGTGGCGTCACGGCCGCGGTCGACTTTGCCGGCGACGGCGAGGGGATCTTCGTGGACCTGACCGCGCCGAGTGAAACGCCCACCCCGAGTAACACGGGGGTGGTGCTGCATGGGTTGGACATCGACGGCGGCGGTACAGGCACCGACGCGATCTTTGACGATCTTGGCGACGTCGACATCGAAGACTGCGACCTATACGGGTTCGCCCAGATCGGGGCCGGCCTGGGCGACCTGAACACTTCCAAGGTCGAGAACACGATGACGGTCAAGGACTCGACGATCAACGGCGGGACGTTGGGCGTGCGCACATTCCAGAGCTCCGGTCTGCACAGCGGCTACCCCGACCAGGTCGTGCTCGACAACGACCTCATCGAGAACGCGTCCTCTGCCGGCGTGTTTACTCGAGATGGCGAAGGTCAGCTGACGGCCGACCACGATCTGATCCAGGGCAACGACATCGGCTTCGAGGCGGACACCGGACCAGCTAGCTATATGCTCGAAAACGACGAAATCGACGACAATACGGGTGCTGGGGTGTTTATCTATGGGCCCGGCGCCGGTGTTTCTCAGCTCGTCCTCGATAGCGACCAGATCAACGACAACGCGGGCGGCGGTGTCACCCTCGCGAATGACGAATTCCCCATGGACGCCTTGCTCGATGGCGACGACATCGACTACAACACGGGCGATGGCCTTGACGTAGACGGGACGCTGGCGAGCACGCCGGTCAGCGTGTCGAATAGCTCGCTGTCGGGGAATACGGCTACCGGCGTGCTCGCCGATGGGGCGTTCGCCGACATCTCCCTCGCGAGCGACACGATCACTCAGAACGCAACGGGACTGGAAGTGGCAAACGGCGGCTCGATCGTGTCCTATGGCGCCGACAACTCGGTGTTCGGGAACACCAACAACGGCACCCCTTCCTCGGCTGTCTCCGACGGTGCGGTCGGCCCGATCGGCCCCGCGGGCGCGGCTGGCACAAACGGCAAGACCGGCGAAATCGGAGCCACGGGCCCAGTCGGCACAAACGGACCTCAAGGTCCCCCCGGCACTAACGGCTCTCCGGGTCCAGCCGGCACTCCGGGTCCGGCAGGCGTCAACGGCTCTCCGGGTCCGGCTGGTGAGATCGAGCTGGTGACGTGTACTAGCGTAAAGAAGAAGGCCAAGAAGTCGAAGAAAACCGTCACGCAGAAGAAGTGCACCTCGAAGCTTGTCTCGTCACCGGTGAGCTTCGAGGCGAGCGCGGCGAGCGCGACTATCTCTCGCGCGAGTCACGTCGATGCGACCGGTTCGCTACGTGATCACAAGCTCACGATGCACTCATCGAAAGCGCTGCGGGCAGGGCGCTACACGCTGAAGCTGACGACCGGAACGGGCAAGGACAAGCACACGAGCTCAGAGAGAATCGTGATCGCAAATGGTGATCCCCACGCGTCCTAGCCCACGGAAACCCGCAGCAAAACTACGCTGTCGCCCGGCACCTCGGCGCCGATCGAGCCGCTAGTTGAACTCATGGCGTGCGTCCACAGGTTGCGCAACGTGTAGCTCGTTGCAGGGTACATGCCGACGGCACTTGCGTTCGTTTCGATCCTGACTGCACTCGATCCCCTGTTTAGCAACGCCACAGCGCGTGAGCCGCCGATCAGCGGCTTCACCCAAACCTGCCCGTTTCCCGAAGCGGCCAGCAGCGTGCCCTGAACCCCTCCAGGATCCTGGTCGACCGCGATCACTTCCCTGTTCTGCACCGCCGCCAGGCTCGACGGACCGATTTTCGTCAGGTTGTCGCTGATCATCAGCGGCGCAGCGAGCATTGCCCACATGCTGAATTGGGTACGGAACTGGGTGGCGGACATGCCCTGGTCGGGGGCGAGGTAGTCGGGGTCGTTCCAGTGGCCCGGGCCAGCCGCTTGTGGACTGGCGGCGTCAGCGTCCATGTTGCGCAAAACGTCGGCGAACGGGACGTTGCCTGGAAAGCCAACGTCGGTGTCGGTGCGCCAGCTGTTGCCAACGCTCGGGCCGAAGCTATATGAGGAGAAGGCCGATTCGCTCACTGGAGGCTCACCGTCGCCGTACTGTTCTGGTTGCAGGAAATTGCAGATCGACAGCAGCATCGACCTGTGACTCGAATTCGCCGCGATCGCCGCGTGGAACGCGGAGTAGGCGCCCGCCGGGCTCAGGCCGTATTCGGCGCCACCGCAGAAGTCGACCTTGACCGCGTCAAAGCCCCAGGCGGCGAACGTGTTCACGTCCTGCTGGTAGTGGCCATAGCTACCTTGCCCGGCACCACCACAGCCGTTTGGCCCCGCATCGGTGTAGAGCCCGACGAGCAGCCCAGCCGCGTGCAGAGTCCGCGTAAGCCACGCGAGCCCGTGCGGCCACTGCGTGGGACTGACGGTTATCTGCCCGTTCGCCGCGCGAGTGCCATGCCACCAGCCGACGTCGAGCCACACGTAGCGATATCCGTGCTGGAGCAGGCCAAGTGAGATCAGCTCGCTCGCCTGGCGCAGGACCGTCGCCTCGCTGTAGTTGCCACCGAGCGCGAAATAGGTGTCCCAGCCCATGTAGGGAGTTGCTGCCAGGACGTTCGTCGCGCTCGCGGTGGCCGAATGCGTGGCAGTAATGGGCTGTGCGGATGCTCCGTGAGCGGAGGCGCCCAGAGTGATCAGCTGCCGCGCGAGCTGCGCTTCGATCACGCCGATCACGGTCCCGCTCACGTAGACGTAGGCGGTGAAGTGCCGCCGTGAAGCAAGCAGGCGTCTGGCGCTCGAGCTCAGCGTCGCGATCAAGGTCCGGTGCGCGCCCACGGCGAGCCGCACGCGGACGCTCGCGAGCGTGACCGTCAGATGGCGCAGGCCTGAAGCGTTCGTGTGCGCGGCACTCTGTGAGCGTGCGGCAACCGCCACGACGTGACCGCCGCTGAGCGTCTCGACGGCGGCAAGCCGCACCGTGACATCACAGCCACCGTCGGCTTGCGCCGAGCAGAAGACTGGCACGCTCAACTTGCCGCTTTTGTACGTCGCTTTGCCGACGACCGTCTCGCCGATCGAGGCAGGCGCGCCACCGACGGGAATCGTCACGAACGCACTCTTCTCCGTAGCGCTGCCGCCGCCGTCGGTTGCCGTGACCTGGCACTGCAGGTGGTGGCCGCTGTCTTGCCCCTTGACCGTATATGTGGTGGCAGTGGCTTCGGGGATCGGGATCAGGTCTCGCACCCATGCGTAGCTCAGGCGCGCCGTCGTACCAGTCGGTGTGCCGGGACGGCAGGTGAGCCGCTGGCCTACCGCTGGTGTGCCGGCGATCGAGGGCTGTGGGTAGACGAGTGCCACCTGCGAGGAGACGGCCGTCGTGAATGTCACGTCGGCGCCGGAGCTCGTCCCAGACGGACTCCAGGCGAGCACCCGGTAGTGATAGGTGGTGTTCGGGGAGAGCCCCGACAGCTGCGCTGAGACGCCTTGAGCACCGCCGCTTGCGGTGGGGAGCGTCGAGCAAGGGACAGACTGCGTGTAGGGGAGGGCGGTCCCGTATTCAAACGAGCAGCCCGCGAGTGTCGCGTCGTTGGGATCGACGACTCCCGCGAGACTTGCCCCAGCGTCGGTCACGCTCGTCGGCGCGAGCGTCGTGGTTCCAGGCGCCGGGACTCGCGCGGCTACGAAGCTCCCGCCTGGGTCTACGGCCAGACAGAAACCGCCGGCCAGACAGGAGATGCCGGCGATCCGCTCGGAGTCGGCGCTCGACGCACCCCAGGCCGGGATCGGCGCCGCCGCATCGTCACTGGCAAACGCCTGTCCGCGCCCGTCGGTCGTAACACACAACCCCGAGGACGCGCAGGAGACGGCGGTCAGGGCTTCGCTGTCGATCGGCGTCTCACTCCAGGTCGCACCCACAGTCGAGGGATCGCTGCTTGCGAGCGCGTCGCCGGCGCTGTCGACCGCGAGACACGATCCTGAGGCCGAGCAGGAGATGCCGACCAGTTGCACGGCGGAGATTTTCTGTGAATGCCAAGTCCCGCTGCCGCCGGCCGGGTTGGTGCTCGAGAGCACGTTGCCTGCGTCATCGACCGCAATACACAGGGCCTGTGACGGACAGGACACGCCGCTCAGGCGATGCCCGGCGTCGACGCTGGCCGCGCTCCATTCACCGGTCCCAGGACCAGGGCTGGTCAACACGTCGCCTTCTTCATCGACGGCCACGCACAACGAGGCACTTGCGCACGAGACTCCGGTCAGTGGGCTGCCGCCGTCGATCGGGGTCGGCGGCGACCAGGCGGATGCGCTCGATCCGCTGCTTACGCGCACGTTGCCGCGACCATCGACCACCACGCAGGAACCACCCGCTACGCACGAGACCGCGTCCAATGGCTTGCCTTCATCTGTGGCGACGACGCTCCACGATGGGTGCGAGGCCGTCGGATCGGGCGTACTGAGAACGTTGCCTTGACGGTCGACGGCGACGCACAAGGTTTCGGACGCGCAAGAGACCCCGCTTGGGGCGTTGCCCGGGTCGAACGCCGCAGCCACTGACCAGCCAAGCGAAGGGGCAGCCTCGGCAATTCCTGACGGGAACGATACACATAGCGTCAGCGCAAGCATCGCCGCTGCGAACGAGATGCACCGTCGGCGCATGCCGGCGGGGAAACCCAGGTAGAGCTCGCGCACAGCAAAGTGACGGGGACGGCAAAACGGTCGTTCGAGCTGTGTCGTCAACATGCACCCATCCCGGTGAAGCCTGAACCCTTCGACGGATGACAACCCGTCTAGCAGCCAAGCGTTGCGGTGCAACCCGGCTCAGAACACTCCAACTGTGCGCCGCGTACAGTGATTTGCGGCGGATGAGCAGAGCAAGCCAGTCGCGCGGGCCTCGATCACCAGATAGCTCGCCCTACATCGGGCGAGCTATCTGGCCAAGATGATTTCGCAACCTGCGCGATCGCTCTTCAGCATGTGCACTGCGACGCTGCTCTCAGTTAATCACGATCACCGTGCGCACCGGTGAGCCACCCGAGCTGGGCGTGAGCGTGAGCGTGTAGCGCCCGGCGGATAGCCGGTGTCCGGCGCGTAGCGCCAATTGCTTGGCACCATTGACGGTGCTGACCACGCCCGTCGCGTAGAGATGCCCGTTCCTGGAGAGTGTCGCACGGGACGCAGTCGCCGTGAATGTCACAACGCCGCTCACCACCTTGGTCGAGCATTTCTTGCTCTGCACTTTCTTGGTTTTACCGTGCACCTTGACCGTCTTTGTGGTTGTCGTGCATATGACGAGCTCGATCTTTCCCGCGGCTCCCTGGGGACCAGCCGGTCCCGTCGGGCCGGGGGCTCCCTGTGGGCCGACGGGGAGCTGCGGCACCGGTCCGCCTGTGTAGGAGAGTGTCACCTGACCGTTGCCCACGCCCGTGCCCGGTTTGCTCGAATATTCGAATGCGCCCGTGCCGAGGAAATCGCTGCCACCACCACCGCCGCCAGCAGTCGATTCGCCACTTCTGACGCCGCCGCCACCACCACCGCCGAAGTAACCGCCGCCACCACCGCCGCCGCCACCGTTTTGGGTTGCGGCGCCTACTCCGTTGCCACCTAGCCCAGCGCTACCGGCTTCACCAAGCGGGTCGGCAGTGTTTGCGCTCAGACCACCTGTGCCGCCCGTAGTCAGGCCGCCGGCAGCGCCTCCCTTGGCAACGCTGCCGTTACCGCCAGGCGTCCCATCGTTGCCGCCTCCTTCCGCTCCGTGCTGGAAAGCACCACAGCCGCCTCCGCCCCCCGCGACCAGCAATGGGGCGCCGCCTGAGTATGCGATCGTCGAAGCGCCGCCTCCTCCACCGCCGCCATATCCCCCTGTACCTGTACCGCCCGTGCCGCCTCCACCAACGCCGCCCGGACCGCCTGTGAGGTTGGCAGCCGCATTGCCACCTTCGCCGCCGATCGTCACCGAAAGCTTTGACCCTGGGGTCACGGAGAAGGTTGCCTGTAGCTGTCCTCCCCGACCTGGCGTGCATTCTGGGATGCCATCACCACCGAGACCGCCACGCGCCCCGGTTGCCGAGATAGTGATCTGGTCGACGTTGGCGGGGACCGTGAAGGTCTGTGAGCCCGGGGTCGAATAGCTCGTCGAGTCGGCCAGAGCGCAAGCCGGCACGATTCCCAGCGCGACCGCGACCACTGATGTTGCGAGAAGTGGCACGCGTCGGCGGCGCCAGGAAAACGAAAAACGGGTGGATCCCATGAAGGAGTCGCTCCTTGGTAGCTTTGACAGCGCAACGCTGCGCCATTCAGGGCACATCGTCGTCTGAGTGGTTGAGTCTCACAGCAACCTATTCCAGAGGACGGACGTACGATCCGTCCACGCCACCGGATCGACTTCGGAGTCGGGCCTGGGGCCTGCCTTCGGCGAACCCTCCGACGCTCCCACTACGCTTACACGATGGCCCCAGAGCCAGAACAGCGTGTCGCCGTCATCGACCTTGGGTCCAATTCGTTTCGGATGGTCGTGTTCGCCCCGACCGACGGCTCGTGGAAGCGAGTGGACGAGCTCTCCTCGGCAGTGCGCATCGGCGAGGGTATGGCCACCAGCGGGCGACTGAGCGAGGCGGCGATCACGCGTGCGCTAGAGACGCTCGAGACGTTCACGGCGCTGTGCGAGCGGCGAGCGCTCGACGAGCGCTCGATCGACGCGGTCGCCACAAGCGCGATCCGCGAGGCCGACAACGGCCACGAGTTCCTCGAGCGCGTTCGCCTCAGCACCGGCCTGGACGTGCGCGTGCTCAGTCGCGAGCAGGAGGCGCGCTATGGCTATCTCGCGGCGGTCAACTCGACGACGCTCAGCGACGGCTGCGTGCTCGACCTCGGCGGCGGCTCGCTGCAGCTCGTGCGCGTTGCCGGGCGCCTGGCGCGCGAGTCGGGCTCTTGGCGCATGGGCGCCGTGCGCATGACAGAGCGCTTCCTCGCCGATCCCGGTCCCGCCAAGCGCAGCCAGCTGAAAGCTTTGCAAGCGCACGTGGAGCGCAAGCTCGAGCGTGCGCCGTGGCTTGAGAACACCGGCCCGCACCTGGTTGGGCTGGGCGGCACCGTGCGCAACCTGGCGGCCGCGGCCGAGCGTGCCGCCGGCCTGCCCGACGATCAGGTCCAGGGCTTCGTACTCGATCAGACCGCGCTCGACGAGTTGATCGCACGCTTGGCGGCGCTCCCGGCCACCGAGCGCAGCCAAGTGCCAGGGATCAAACCGGCGCGTGCCGACATCGTGCTCGCGGGTGCGCTCGTGATCGGAGGCGTGATGCGCGCGGGTGGCTTCGAGCGGCTCGAGGTCACGGGAGCTGGGTTGCGCGAGGGGATCTTCTTCGAACGCCAGCTCGTGCGCCGCCACGTCGAGCCAGTACTGGCCTCCACGGGCGCCCGCGCTGCCTGAGAACGCCCCCGCACTGCCGACGCCAGACGAAAAAGCCGCCTCTATGCCCTGCACAACGGATCGGGCGCCGAAGCTTGCACGAAGCTCAGAGCTACAGGGGACGCGAAAAGTCGACGAGCCGAACCTTGGCGACCTTGACGTGAGCCTGAGCTTCAAGCGCGCGCTCGCGGCCGGCGCAGTCGAACAACGCCAGCTCATAAGTGGAGGGGTGGGGACCGTGCCAGGCGTGATAGGGCACTAAGCGGCATACGTGCAGCACGGCCTTCGTCGCAAGGTTGCCCCCGCGTGAGGCGTACGCGCCGCCGAGCACGACGTAGCGCGCTTCCCCTTTGGCTACCAGGTGTGCGAGCCCTGGCCCGTCGAGCGTCGGATCGGTGCCGCTGTAGCCCGCCAAGGCGCCGGCTGGAGAGCCCAGCAAGATCATCGGCGCGGCCGTCGGTGCGGCCACTGTCAGGACGCTCCAGCGACTACCTGGATGGTGGCTGTCGACATAGCTCACGAGGTTGCGATAGATGGGCAGGTCGATCGCGTTCAGGCCCACGCCGCCTTCGCCTGCGGCCTGGTGCGGGCCCGCCGCCGGAAAGGTGCCCTCCACCGGGGCAAGCCATGTCGTCTTGGCATAGACGGCCGGCGCGAACAGCAGCAAACACACCAGGAGTCCCATCGCCGGCGCCGCCAGTCGCCGCGCCGCCATCGCAAGCACCAGCACCGCCGTGCCGCCGATCAAGACGGGGATGAACCAGCGTAGATAGTGCTGGTAGTCGAGCACCGCGATCTGAGCGGCCACGGTTGCGCCCACCGCACACGGCAACAGCAGTACAGCCCAACTGCGCTGCTTGGCAAAACGCGTCAAAGCAAACGCGCCCGCGCCGATCATCGCGGCCGCCCCAGGGGCGACGGCGGAGATGTAATAGGGGTGGACGATGCCTTTGGAGAGGCTGAGGATCGCCACCTCCACAAGTAGCCAGCCGCCGAACACGATCAGGAAGGCAAGCCGCGGACTGCGGCGCTTGCGCTCGCCGACGAGCAGCAACAGCGCCAGCGCGAGCATGCCGAAGATCGCGAACGGCAGCGTCCAGGAGCCCTGGTCGGCTAGGCGATTTTCAAACAGACGCATCGGGCTCGTCTCGCCGCCGAAGGCGATCGCGTCGCGCAAGCGGCCGTCGGGCAGGTAGGTGGATCTGGCTGCCTTCAGAATGCGCTCTCGTCGTTCGTGCTCGCGAAGAGCTGCCACCGCAAGAGCTGAGCGCTGCGCCGGGGTGAGACGGTGATAGGCGAAGTGATGATGGACCACGGGGGTGCGGACCAGGCCGCCTTCGGCGACCGGGATCTTGCCCGGGCCACCGACCTCGCCTTCGACACGGCCAAGGCCGTTGTATTCAAACGTGAGCCCGAGCTCGGTGTTGTTGGTGGAGCTACCGACATACGGGCGCTGAGAAGCCGGTATCAGTTCGACCGCGGCGATCCACGCGAACGAGGCGATCCCCATGACCAGGCCCGCGACTACCAGCATCCCGACCCGCCGATACCAGCGGCCCGGCGCGCAAACCAGGTAGGCAAGCCCGATACCGGGCACGACCAGATAGGCGGCAAGCGTCTTGGTGTTGAAGGCGAGCCCGACGAGCAGCGCACTGGCCATCAGCCAGCGCCAGCGCCCGTCTTCGACCGCGTTCAGGGCCGCTCCACAGGCAAGGATCATCAACAGGAGCAGCAGCGGGTCGACGCCGTTCTCGCGCGAGACAGCCACGAAGGAGGGGAACACGGCAAGTGCCAGCGCGGCCACGAGTCCTGCGCCGGTGTCCAGGCGTCGCGCGACGATGCGGTAGAGCACCGCGACAGCGATGACCGAGACGATCGCCTCCGGCAACAGCAGGCTCAGCGGCGAGAAGCCAAATAGCTCGGCGCTTGCGGCCTGTACCCATAGGGCAAGCGGCGGCTTGTCGATCGTGACGAGGCCACCAGCATCGAAGGAGACGAAGAAGAAGTTGTGCCACGACTTCAGCATCGAGTGCACGCCGGCGGAGTAGAACGTGTTCGCGTAGCCGTTCTGGGAGAGCCGGTGCGTGTTCAGAGCAGCCGCCAAAGCGAGGATGCCGGCAAGTGCTATGTACTGGGGGTGGACGCGTTCGAGCAGCGAGCGCAACGAGCTTTGCTCGGTCTTCGCTTGCGCTCCCACGGGCTCCGGTGCGCTCGTGACGGGCATCGGCGTCTCGGTGGCGTTCAAGGCGGATGTGCGGTCGGTGGCGCTCATATCTAGATGGCGAGGGCTCGCCCAGCCCCTGGCGAGTGCACCATGCTGCTAGAAGCAAACCGCATCGGCGTGCTAAGTACACGTTAAGCCGTGCTACGGCTGTCACAAATTTGCGCTCCACCGCTCCACCTACACTCGCGCGCCACGATGTCCAGCGTCCGAGTGCGACAGCCCGGCGTTCTCCAGAGGGGAAGGCTCAGGCGTCGAGACCAGCGAGCAGTCGTTGAAAATCGCTCTCGTCGTTCCAGGCACCAACCGAGGCCCGCAGCAAAGGTTGGTCTGGGATGTCGCGCAGGATGACGCCCCGCTCGGCCAAGCGCGTGCGCTCGCCCAGCGGATCCGGGCTGGAGAACGAGACCAGCGTGCTCGCGTCGCGCCGGGAGACCGTGCGCCCTCTGATCGCCAACAGCTCGGCAAGTCGTGTGGCCTGTGCGATCGCGTGCTCGTGCACCGCGTCCCAGCCCGCGCCCTCCAGCGTCCGCACGGCGGCCAGGGCCGTCGCGAGCGCCTCGGCACTCAGCGCGAACGTGTCGAAGCGTCTGCCGTCCTCGTGCAATCGCGCGTCAAGTCCCGCTCCTGGATCGAGCAGGTTGCCATAGCCGCGGCGACTCACCTTCAGGCGTTCCCTGAACGAAGGGGCCACGTAGAGCATGCCGAGACCGTCCGGCCCGCACAACCACTTCTGCCCGGCGCCGGCATAGGCGTCACAGCCGAGCTCGCGCACATCTACCGGCACTGCTCCGGCTCCCTGAGCGCCGTCGAGCACGACGGGCACCTCCAGTTGCGCCAGCTCCGCGGGCGCAAGACGGCCGCTCATCCAGCTCACGTGCGAGCACGCCACCAGCCGTGTGTGCTTCGCCACCGCCTCGGCGATGCTCGCGAGCGGCACCGCCCGAACCGAGACGCCGTGCAGCGCGCGTGCGGCGCCGAGCGCGCCGAGCAGGCCAGGATGCTCTTCGTCGCTCGTGAGGATCTCATCGCCCTCGCGCAGCTGCAAGCCGTCGATGACGCTTGCCAGGCCCTCGCTGGTGCAGGTCGTCAACGCCAGCTCCTCCGACTCGCACGCGAGCACACGCGCGTACGCGGTGCGCAGCTCCTCAGCCAGCTCACGGCGGCGCTCGAAGTGCTCGCCCGCACGTCCACGGCGCGCCTCGCCGAGCAGCTCCTCGGCGCCCGCCTGTGCCGCGGAGGCGGGCAGCGGGCCGTCGGTGCCGGCGTTCAAATACGCCACACGTTCGAGCACCGGGAACTCCTTGCGCAATGTCTCGACGCTCACGAGCGGGGAGCATAGCCGGGCGCGATCGTGCGGCCCTTGCGTTTGCTGTGTAAGACCCGGTATCAATAGCACTAGACGCCGGAGCGAGATCGGTCTGAACAGCCCGATCTTTGCCGTGGAGGCCGGCGACACGAGGGGGCACGGGCGCCGCTGTGCAAAGTCGCTAGAAAAGGGGTGCACGATGTCGGATGGGCACGATCAAGCGCCGTTGTGGATGCCGACGGCTGAGATGGCCGCGAACGCTCGGATGACCGACTTCATGGGCTGGGCTGGGCGGCGTCACGGACGCACGTTCGCCGACTACGGCGAGCTATGGGCGTGGTCGGTGCAGGAAGTCGAGCAGTTCTGGGCGGACATCTGGGAGTACTGCGGTGTGCGCGCCTCCAAGCCCTACGAGCGCGTACTGGCGTCGAAAGCGATGCCGGGCGCGCACTGGTTTGAGGGCGCACAGCTCAACTACGCGGAGAACATGCTCACGCGTGAGCGCGATCCCCAGGCGACGGCGTTGCTGTACGCCTCGGAGCTGCGTCCGCTGGCAGAGCTGAGCTGGGGCGAGTTGTCAGAGCAGGTGTCCGCCGTGGCGGGTGGCTTGCGCTCGCTCGGCGTGGAGCGGGGCGATCGCGTGGCCGCCTACATGCCGAACGTTCCCGAGACGCTGATCGCTTTCCTGGCATGCGCCAGCATCGGCGCGATCTGGTCGTGCGCGGCACCCGAGTTCGGCGCGCGCAGCGTCGTCGACCGCTTCGTCCAGATCGAGCCGAAGCTGCTGCTCGTCGTCGACGGCTACCGCCACGGCGGCAAGGACTTCGACCGCACGGCCGCCCTGCAGACGATCTCGGCCGGGCTGCCCAGCGTCGCCCACACGGTGATGCTCCCCTACCTGGACAGCGAGGCGAGCGCCGCGGGACTGCCGAGCGGGCTCCTGTGGGCGGAGCTGCTCAGGCGTGGGGACGGGGCGGCGCCGCACTTCGAGCAAGTGCCGTTCGACCATCCCCTGTGGGTGCTCTACTCCTCAGGGACGACCGGCCTGCCCAAGGCGATTGTGCACGGGCACGGCGGCATCCTGATCGAGCAGCTGAAGAAGAGCATGTTGCACCTCGACCTGCACGCCGGCGACCGCATGTTCTGGTTTACGACGACCGGCTGGATGATGTGGAACTTCCTGATCGGCTGTCTGTTCAGCGAGGCGGCGATCGTGCTCTACGACGGCAGTCCCGCCTACCCCGACCTCGGCGCCCTGTGGGCGCTTGCCGAGCAGACCGGAATCACCTGCATGGGTGTTAGCGCCGGCTTCTTGACGAGCTGTGAGAAGGCCGACCTGGAGCCCGCTCGCGACCACGACCTGAGCGCGCTGCGCAGCATTGGCTCGACCGGATCGCCGTTGGCGCCGGAGGGCTTCCACTGGGTTTACGGGCATGTCGGGCGAGAGATCTGGCTGTTTTCCACCAGCGGCGGCACCGACGTCTGCACGGCGTTCGTCGGTGGCTGTCCGCTGCTCCCGGTTTACGAGGGCGAGATCCAGTGCCGCGTGCTCGGCTGTGCGGTCGAGTCCTGGGACGAGCGGGGTCGGCCGCTGATCGACGAGCTAGGCGAGCTTGTGCTGACCGAGCCGCTGCCGTCGATGCCGCTGTTCCTGTGGGGCGATTCCAGCGGCGAGCGCATGCGCGAGAGCTACTTCGACATGTACCCGAGCATCTGGCGCCACGGCGACTGGATTCGCATTACTCCGCACGGCGGGGCCGTGATCTACGGTCGCTCGGATTCGACGATCAACCGGCAGGGCGTGCGCATGGGCACGAGCGAGATATACCGAGCGACGGCCGCCATCGACGAGGTGGTCGATGCGATCGTCGTCGACATTCCGCGAGCTGGCGCCGAGGAGCTGTGGATGATCCTGTTCGTCGTCCTGCGCGAAGGGGTGTTGCTCGATCCCGAACTGGAGATCCGGATCAAACAGCGCATCCGCGAGGACTGCTCGCCGCGCCACGTCCCCAACCAGATCCTGCAGATCGCCGAGGTCCCGCGCACGCTCTCGGGCAAGGTGCTGGAGGTGCCGGTCAAGCGCATCCTGATGGGCGCGGTGCCGAGCGAGGCGGCGAGCGTCGAGTCGCTTGCCAACCCACACTCGCTCGAATATTTCGTGGAGCTGGCAACACAGTTGCGCGCGACGTAAAGGAGTGTGGCCCGCCGCCGTCGAACAAATGCGCCGTGAGACGACTAGCGACTGCCCCAGAGAAGCCATCGGAGAACGGTGTCGGTACCCCAAAGGGCATAAATGAGCACCAGAGCCTTTCGCTGTACATCCAGAGCCGCTTCGAGGAGTGCTCGCGCTCGCAGAAGGACGTAGCGCAGTACATCGTCGACCATCTCGACGAGGCTGCCTTTCAGACTGCCGAGGAGCTTGCTCGCCGCGCCAACACGTCCAGCTCGACGGTCGTGCGCTTCTCGCAAGCGCTCGGCTTTGAGGGCTTTCCCGAGCTTCAAGCAGCCGCGCGCGAAGAGTACCGGCGCATCCATGCGCACCCGCAATCGACAGACCCCTCTGAGACTTCCGCGCCGCTGTTCTCGCTCGACCAGAACGAGTTCGAGACTGCCCTGGCGGCCGACCACCTGAACGTTGAGGAGACTGCTCGCAAGGTTTCGCGACCGGCCGTCGATGCGCTGACCGAGGCGATCGTCAGTGCCGAGAAGGTGCTTGTCGCCGGGACCGACCAGATGGCGTTCTTCGCAAGCTACCTGCGCCACCTGCTGATGCTGCTCGACCTGCGTGTGGACGTCGTTGCCAGCCCCTCCCAGGAGGCCCTGAGCCGCCTCGGGCGGATCGACTCGACGACGCTCGTGATCGGCCTCTCCGCCGGTCGCCCACATCCGCTTGTCGTGCGCGCGATGAAGCTGGCGCGCCACCGCAAGGCACGTACCGCCGCGATCACCGACGCGACGCTCTCCGAGGTCGCAAAGCTCGCGCAGATCAAGCTCTACTACTCCTCGAACAGCCCGGCTTACGTGCGCTCGCACACCGCTCTGCTGAGCTTGATCCAAGCTCTTGCTTACGGCGTGTACGCCAAGGATACGGCGCAGTACGACGACCGCATCAAGGCTTTCCGCCTCAAGTAGTCGAGTCTGAACCTTCGTCTCAATTTCGGGGAAGACAGGGCCGCATGCGGCCCTGTCCCGGGGCGCGCATGCGCGCCCCGGCCGGTCGGTGCATGCACCGACCGGGATATAGGGATATGCAGACGTATGCGTCGACCGGTCCCCGATGTCTCGACGAGGCGCATGCGCCTCGTCTGTTCATGATGTCGAGACACCGCGTGCACAGCCGGGCTGGGTCCACACGCGCCGACCCGGATAAGATCATGAGCATGCGCGACGAGGCGACATTCACGGTTAAGAGCGGCCTGGCAGAGATGCTCAAGGGCGGCGTGATCATGGACGTGGTCACCCCCGTGCAGGCCAAGATCGCCGAGGACGCCGGGGCCGCCGCCGTGATGGCGCTGGAGCGCGTGCCAGCCGACATTCGCCGCGACGGCGGGGTGGCGCGCATGTCAGACCCGGAGATGATCTCCGGAATCCAGGAGATCGTCAGCATCCCCGTGATGGCCAAGGCGCGCATCGGCCATTTCGTCGAGGCGCAGGTGCTGGAGGCACTGGAGGTCGACTACATCGACGAGTCCGAGGTGCTAACGCCCGCGGACGAGAGCAACCACATCGACAAGTGGGCCTTCAAGGTGCCATTCGTGTGCGGTGCCACCAATCTCGGCGAGGCTCTGCGGCGCATAGGGGAGGGGGCGGCGATGATCCGTTCCAAGGGCGAGGCCGGCACCGGCGACATCGTCGAGGCGGTGCGCCACATGCGCGGCATCACCGGCGAGATTCGTCGCCTCTCAGCCCTCCATGAGTCAGAGCTTGCCGCCGCCGCCAAGCAGCACGCGGCACCGCTCGACCTGGTGCGCTCGGTTGCGCTCGAGGGCAAATTGCCCGTGGTCTTGTTCTGCGCCGGCGGCATCGCCACCCCCGCCGACGCGGCTTTGATGATGGCGCTTGGCGCCGAGGGGGTTTTCGTGGGCTCGGGGATCTTCAAGTCCGAGGATCCCCCCGCGCGTGCGCGGGCGATCGTCGAGGCGACGACCCATTGGCAGGACCCCGAGCGTGTCGCCGCCGCCTCACGAGGCCTCGGTCCGGCGATGGTGAGCCTCGAGAGCTCCAAGTTGGCCGACGAGCAGCTTCTGGCCCAGCGCGGTTGGTAGAGCCGGCGACGGAAACGGCGACGATGGGATCGTCGGCTGCGGCCCAGAGGACGCCGCTGGTGGGCGTCCTCGCCTTGCAGGGCGACTTTGAGGCGCACCGTCGCGTTTTGGAGCGCCTGTGCGCGCGCGTGCGCGAGGTCCGAGTGCCAGCGGATCTCGACGGCCTCGACGGTCTAGTGATACCCGGTGGCGAGTCCACCACGATGACGCTTGGAGTGGAGCGCGAGGGGCTCGCCGAGCCTTTGCGGGAGCTGGCCGCGCGCGCCGGGGTGGGTGGGATTCCCATTCTCGGCTCATGTGCCGGGCTGATCATGCTCGACCGTGAGCACCTGGCGATCATGGACATGCTCGCCGAGCGCAATGCCTTCGGGCGTCAACTGCGCAGCTTCGAGGCCGATCTGGAGATGGACGGAATCGAGGGTGGGCCGCTGCGAGGCGTGTTCATCCGCGCCCCTTGGATCGCCGAGCACGGACCGGAGGTGAAGATCCTCGCGGAGCTCGAAGGCCATCCCGTCGCCGCGTGCCAAGGCCACGTTACGGCGGTCGCCTTCCACACCGAGCTCGGTCGCGACGATCGCCTACATAAGCTGTTCCTTGCGGACGTCGCAGCCAGCAGCGGACGCGACGGCGTCGTTACTCTTTGAGCGACCGTCAGCCGCAACGCGAGGAGGACTGTTCAGCTTGCCTCGAAGTGGACGACCCCGTCCGCTTCGTGTTGCACGACGCGGCCTTCGTCGATCAGCAGGTCCACATGGCCAAGTACCTCTGAGAGCGTCAGAAAGGCCTGCGTGACGGCCACGTTGCCCCACATCTCCTGAGCCAGCTCATATGCGTTGCGGGGTTGCGCGGCGATCAGCCCGTACAGCTTGTTGGCGCGACGCTCGTGCATCTTGAAGCGCTCGTCGATCAGGGCGCGGTGATCTTCGACCGGCTCGCCATGCCCGGCATACACGACCTCCAAGTCCATCTCGTGGGTCAAGCGCAATGAGTCCATGTAGATCATCAGCGCCCGCGGGCGTTTATCGCCGCCGCCGTCCAACGGCTTAGAGATGAGGGGGTTGGAAGAGATGTGCTTGATCAGGTGGTCGCCACCAAACAGCTCGCCCGATGCTTCATCCCAGAAAGCTGTGTCCGAAGGCGAGTGCCCCGGACGGTGCAGAACGCGCCAGCTGCGCGAAGCGAACTCCAGCGAAGCGCCCTCGGCCAGCGGCGTCGTGACGTGAGCAGCCGCGCCCCAAGCGCGAAAGCCCGCCGACACGGCGCGCAGCGCATACACGATGTCCTGGGGGATACCGTTGCGAAGCATGATCTCAGCGGAGAACTTGTCGCTCTCCTCCATCTCGTGCTTGTAGTCGGCAAGCCACGGCGCCAGCAGATCGAGCGCACAGACCTCCGCGCCGGAGCGCTTGGCGAGGATCTCCACGAGGCCGATGTGGTCGATGTGCTGATGGGTGACGACGATCCGCTCGAGCTCCTCCACACGGTGCCCGTGGGTCTGCAGGGCGGCTTCGAGCGCCGTCAACGAGGTGGCCGAGTTCGGGCCGGCATCTACCAGCGTCAGCGGTTCATCCTCGATCAGATAGCAGTTCACGCGCCCCACGGCGAATGGAGTGGGGATCGCCAAACAGTGGATGCCCCCTGCGCGCGCGCGGGGCAGCGGGCCTTTATGGTTCACAGAGACGCCAAGCCGCAAGAGTCGAGAACCGCCAAAAAACGATGCCCCCCCGCGCGCGCGGGGGCATCGGGCAAATTTGCTTCACAACTCGGTTGGCGCGGCCGAGCGAATCAGCTCGAGCACCTCGTCGCGGGCGCTCTGCATGTGCTCGTGCGAGCGCAGCGACTCAAGACACAGGCGCAGCAGTGGCTCGGTGTTCGAGGGACGCACGTTGAAGTGCCAGTCCTCGTAATCAATCGACACGCCGTCGAGCCAGCTCTGTTTGGCGTCTGAGTAGCGCCCGGCTATCTCCTGCATCTTGGCCTGCTGGTCTGAGACCTCGGTGTTGATCTCGCCGGAGATGAAGTAGCGCTCGCGGTAGGGCTTCAACAGATCGGAAAGACGCTTGCCTTGCAGCGAGAGCTGCTCGAGGATCAACAGCGCCGGGATCGTGCCCGAGTCCGCACAATAGAAGTCACGGAAGTAGTAGTGGCCAGAGACCTCGCCGCCGAACAGCGAGCCCTCCTCGCGCATCCGCGTCTTGAAGAAGGCATGCCCCACGCGGTTGATGTAGGGAATGCCGCCGGCGCGCTTGACGGTGTCGGGCACAGCCCAACTGGCACGGACGTCGTACAGGATCGCCGAGCCGGGCCGCTTGGCCAGCAGCGACTCGGCCAGCAGCGCGGTGAGGAAGTCGCCGTCCACGAACTCGCCGGTGTCGTCGATGAAGAAGCAACGGTCCGCGTCCCCGTCCCAGGCGATCCCGAGATCGGCGCCTGTCTCGCGCAGCTTCTCGATTATGAACGTGCGGTTCTCCGGCAGCAGCGGGTTGGGCTCGTGGTCGGGGAAGTTGCCATCCGGCGTCCAATATGTCTCGATCAGATCCAAGCCGAGCCGATCGAGCAGTGGCCCCACCATCGGGCCGGCCATGCCGTTGCCGCCGTCGACGACGACCTTCAGCGGCTTGATCGCGGTGGAGTCGATCATTGCGAGCGCCGCCTCCTGGAATTCCTCGTAGACGTCCACTTCCTGCAAGGTTCCGAGCCCGGTGGCACTGCCGGTGGCCCTTGCGCCTTTTGGAGCGTCGAGCCCCGCCTCGATCTCACGGCGAATGTCCTGAATGCCGGCGTCGCCGGAGAGAGCGATCGCGCCCTCGCGCACGAGCTTGGCGCCGGTGTAGGCCTTCGGGTTGTGCGAGGCGGTGCACATCAGGCCGCCGTCGAGCTCGCGTGAGCCGACCAGGTAATAGAGCATCTCGGTTCCCACCTGGCCCGCGTCGAGCACGTCGGCGCCTTCCATCAAGAGCCCCTCGCGATAACGCGCGGCAAGCTCGGGAGCGGTCAGGCGCATGTCGCGGCCAAGCCCGACACGAAGCTCTGCGGGCGGCTTGCCCGACAGCTTGGCAAGCACGCGGGCAAAGCCGCGACCGATCGCGAGCGCCGTCTCGCCGTCGATCTGCTCGCCGTAGAGCCCGCGGATGTCGTATGCCTTGAAGATGCCAGGGTCGATAGCCATGCGGTCGCCCATCCTAGAGGCGTTGCGCCAAGGAGGCGTGCCGCGGCGCGCTCGGCGCTCTTGACGGTCTTCGAGCTTCCGCCCGCGTCGTCGTCCGACATTGCCCAACCCGAAGTATCCTTTCCGGCTATGTCAGGACATTCCAAGTGGGCTTCGATCAAGCACAAGAAGGCGATCGTCGACTCGCGGCGCGGCCAGCAGTTCACAAAGCTCGCGCGTGCCGTGACTGTGGCGGCGCGCGACGGCGGCGGCGACCCGGCCGGCAATGCGCCGCTGGCCTTGGCGATCGCC
>JBAQGH010000038.1:0-13373 GCA_049287685.1 Solirubrobacteraceae bacterium
CGCGCCAGGAGCCTCGCAAACACTCTCGCACGACGACGCGCTCGGCGACGACGTCCCTCCGGCGTGGCCAGCGTCCAGCGGCGAGGAATCGGCGAAGCGGCAGACCAGGACCGCCGCTGGCACTCCGCGGGCCGTCGAGGCGCCCAGCGCGATCCAAGAGCCCGTCGCGCAGCTCCTCAACGCGCGGCAGAGCACCGCCCCTACTGACCCCGCGACCCCGGAGGACGAACTCGCATGAGCTGGCGCATTGAACACGCAAACCCCTTCGCACTCCTTGCGGAACTGCCGAATGAGCTCGTGCAGACTTGCTTCCTTCGAGTTCCACCTGACCTACCGGACCCGTGCCTGCTCGTGCTCCTGGGCGAGCTTCACCGCGTCCTCAGAAATGACGGCACGCTGTGGATTACCTTTCCGCGACTTGCCGCTCCTGTTGAGCGACTTCACCTGGTTGAACAAGCCGGGTGGCTATTCCCAGCCGAGTACCGGCAGGCAAAGAGCAACCCGTACCGATGTGTCACGCGCTGCGGAGAGTCTGTAAGGCTGTGCGCAAAGCAGCCCGCGTTTCACTTTAACGCGCAGCGCCCGCTGATTCGCACGGGCTACCGCTTCTCTACTGCGTCGTGTGCAGGGCGGCGACCCAGCGGCGCTTGGCGGCCGACCAGGCGACCTTGGTGCATTCCGCTCGGCGAGACGCAGGCGCTGACGCCAGAAGTCATCGAGTGGTGCATACGCCGCAGTACATCGCCGCGCGCGTGCGAGGTCTGCGGAACGCCTTGGAGGCGTTCGCCGGGGGCCACCACGCCCGAGCGAAGGTGGCGGCCCGGGTGCCGGCACGGAAAAGGTCGTGGCCGTTGCCTCGTGCTCGACCCCTTCTGCGGACTTGGGCAGGTCGGGGTGCTCGCGCTGCGGGATGGCCGCTCCTTTCTCGGGGTCGAGAACGACTTTGACACCGCACGCCGCGCCGCCACCCGACTTGCTCGCTGTGAGCTGGGGGCGCCGCGATGAGCGCCCGCGGTTGGATTCGACGCCAGCTCGACCGGCCAATCGCCGGGCGCGAGGGTCGCACGGCGACGGTGTGCGGACTGCTGCTGCTCCTGGCCGCTGCCGGGCTGGTCCTCACTCGCCCGAGTCCCTCCACTGTCGCAGGCGGCAAAGCAGCGGACCGCACCCAGGTAGTCCATGCGAGCGGCAGGGTCGCCCAGCGATGGACGCCAGCGATTGCCGCTGCGACGAGGTCGACCGCTGAGACGTTCCTCGCCGGGTATCTCGCCCACCTGTACCGCCGGGCGCCCGCGAGCGCCGTGCAAGATGCGACGGAAGCGTTCGTCGACGCGCTCGAGCACGAGCCGCTGCGGGTGCCGCCAGGAATCAGAGCGCTTCACCCTCGCATCGTCAGCGTAATCGTCTCCCCGCAGGCCCCCGGCCGTGCGATCGCCGCCGCGGTGGTTAGTGACGGCGAAGTCGTCCACTACCCGATCGGTCTGATCCTCACCCAAACCGGGGGCCGCTGGCGCGTCAGCGGACTGCAGGCCAGGCAATGAACGAGCAACGCTCACACAGCAGGGCGTTGTGGATTTGGCTGCTCGCGGGATCGGCGAGCACCGGGATAGCGCTGCTCGCGGTCTTTGCGTTGGCGGTCGCGGTACTCGGCGCGAGCCTCGGCGGCTGCCAGCCCGGCAGTACCGAATCGACCGAAGCGACCTCCGGCCCAACGCCCTCGGCCTATGCGCTGCAGACGCTCCCGCCCGAACGGCTGCGCCTGTACGAGGGTGCTGGAAAGCGATTTGACCTCGATTGGTCATTCCTGGCGAGCATCGCCGAGCAGGAGTGTTCAAGCGGCGACTGCACTGGAACGAATGAAGCCGGCTGCGCCGGGCCGATGCAGATCGCCTACGTGCGGGAAAGTGAATGCAGCCGTGGCTCTGGACCTACGTTGTGGGAAAGGTTCGCGGTAAACGCCGACCCGGGCAAGCCGCTATCGGTGAATAACCCGGCGGACGCGATCTACACGGCGGCGAGGATTCTCCGTGAAGACATGGGTGCCCCGCCGACCGGCGGGACGTTCGCTGAATATCACGAAGCTGCGTGTCACTACTACGGCGCCTGCTCTGACTCGACCGTGTCTTACGCCGAAGAGGTAATGGCTCGCGCCGTTCAGTACGGCTTTACCGGCTCCGGTGCCCCGGTTCCGAGTAGCCCGACGCTCGCTGAACCCGTCAGCGGTGGTTGCACTTCGGGGCCAGCGCCGACCCCGGCGAGTTCATCCCGGATTGTCAGGATCGCCGAAAGCCAGATCGGGCAGGGTGAAAACCCTCCGGGAAGCGAATGCACCATTTACGGGCCGTGTGAGGAATGGTGCGCGCTTTTCGCTAGCTGGGTGTGGATCAAGGCGGGTGTTCCGCTTGAAGGCTCGACTGCCGAGTACGGATACACCGGCTCCCTCTACACCTGGGCCAAGGAACACGGCGGGAGAGTGCTGCCGGCCACCGCCACGCCGTCCCCTGGTGACCTCGTTTTCTACGGATCCGGGGCAGGACCAGGTGAAAGCCAGCACGTCGGTGTCGTGCAGAGCGTCTTCAAAGACGGGCGCATCACCACGATCGAGGGCAACTACGCCGGCCACGTCAGCCTCGTCGGCCCATTTTCGCCATCGAACCCGATCGGGGAGCGAGCCGGGATCTACGGCTACGCCCAGCCACCCGCAACCAAGAAAAGGTGAAAGCGGTGGCACGAGTTCACACAAACAACAAGGCCGGCGACCCGGCCGACCGGGAGGCCGAAATGCCAACGCCAGCCAGCACCAGACGCTCGCACCGAGCAACCACACCTACCCCCCCCCCCCGAGCGAGGGGAAGCGCGGCTCGCAGGCCCGCGGGAGGGCCGATGCGACTCGAAGTAACCAACGGTCTCGGCGTCAGCCGGGGAAGATCATCGACTTGTTCGCCGGTGCCGGCGGCTGGGCGGAGGGCCTTCGGATGCTCGGCCTGAACGCCCTCGGCATCGAGACGGACGAGTGGGCTTGCGCGACAGCGCACGCGGCCGGGCACGAGTGCCTGCAGGCCGACGTCACGAAGCTCGACCCCGCGTCGCTCGGCGCGGTGTGGGGAGTGATCGGCTCGCCGCCGTGCCAGGCATACAGCTCGGCAGGTAAGGGCCTCGGCAGGGAGGACAAGCCGCATGTGATCGCATGCGCGCACGAGCTTGCCACCGGGCATGACAGTCGCCGGGAGCGTCTCGCTCGGTGCCGGGACGCGAGGTCGCTGCTGACCGTCGAACCGCTCAGATTCGCCCTTGCGCTCCGTCCGCGTTGGGTTGCGCTGGAGCAGGTGCCGGCAGTCCTCGAGCTGTGGAGTGTGTTCGCTGGGCTGCTCGACGCGCACGGCTACCAAACGGCCACGGGGATTCTGTCCGCCGAGCAGTACGGAGTGCCACAGACCCGCAAACGCGCGTTTCTCGTGGCGTCGCTCGACGGGCCAGTGAAACTGCCGGCGCCGACGCATCGCTCCTACAACCCTCGCCGCCGCGAGACTCCCGAGGACGAGGTTGGCCTTTTTCCTTGGGTGAGCATGGCCGAGGCGCTCGGGTGGCAGATGGGCGATCAGGTCGGGTTCCCTCGACGTAACGACACGCCGAGCAACCATCCAGCCAAGAGCGACACGGGGACGCATCGTGCGCGTGATCGCCGCGCGGCGTGCAGGCCCGCATCGACGCTGACGGCTCGCACGAGGTCTTGGACACGGAAGCCGTGCGTTCAGGTTCGTCGTGGAGGCAAGCGGATCGAGGAGGGCTTTGACCCGACCGGGGCGCCCGCGCAGGCGGTGACCACGAGGGTCAACCGTTGGCAGGCGCACGGCGTTGACCAGCGCCCCCCGACCGGCGAGGGCGTCGACTGGACGAGCGAGCGTCCAGCACCGACGCTCGTGACGACCAGGCGCTCGCGCGATGGCGCGCTCGTGGGACGGCAGCTCCCCCCCGGCGAGAGCGTGGCGCGCGGAGGGTGGGCGTGGCGCAACGGCACGCAACGCAATGCCTCCGTTCGGAGCAGCGCAGAGCCAGCGCCGACCGTTCACTTCGGGAACGCGCTCAATCAGGTCGAGTGGGTGCCGTGCGCGTATGAGGCTCGCCAGCGCGGCGCGCAGCCCAGGCCGGTGGAGGACCCCGCGCCGACGATGCTCGCGGTCGGGCTCGCGAAGGGCACACCGATTTGGGCTGGCCGGCGGCCGGCGACAACGGTCGCGTGCGATCGGCGGGTCCACCCTCCTGGGCACAAGGAGAACGCAAGCGATCCGCCAGGCCGCTACCAACAGCGCCGCGGCGTCAACGCCGTTCGAGTCACGGTGGAGCAGGCTGCGGTCCTTCAAGGCTTCCCTTCCGACTACCCGTGGCAGGGAGCAAGGACTCGTCAGTTCCTGCAGATAGGCAACGCGGTCCCACCGCCGCTCGCGCGGGCGGTTCTGCAGGAGGCGATCCGAGCCAGCGTCCCTCGTCGCCGAGCGAGGCGGCGATCGTGAGGAGGCTGGCAGTCACCGTGTCGCGGCCGGCTCGCCCGGAGCGTCCCGACGAGCTGATCGTCCTCGCCCGCCATGCGCTTTGGTGCCTGGCGGGTTCCAGACATGGTTCCTCTGATGGCTCCTGGGTGGGTTCCTCACGCCTTTCAGGCGGGGAGCGAGCTTTCGCCGTGTCCGTCGGCGGTTTCGGGGGGTTGGCCGCCGCCGAGATCTATATAGGTCAAGGAGTAATCCGGTGAGGGAGTCCACGCCGCAGGAGCGCATGGCGGCTGTTGCGCTGGTCGCTGGGCTGTTGCTGGTGCTGGCTGTGAAGGCGCTTGCGCCTGCTGTCTCTGAGGTCGTTAGGACTGCCGCTTCAAGCCCGGCTGGGCTGGCTGTTGATCTGTTGCCGTTGGCGGCTGGGACGTTGGTCGTGTCGGGTACGTTGATTGCGCTGCGGAAGGTCGCTGTTGCTAGGACGCTGCGTTCGCGGGTGCGGGTGGAGTTGCTTCCGTCGGAGGCGTTCGATCCTTCACCGGAGGCCGTGGTGCGGTTCGCTTCGCAGCTCGCTCGTGTGCGTCGTGCGGTGCTTGGCTGGCTCGATCGCCCTGCGAGCGCGGTCCGTGTTGAACTTGCCAGTGGGCCGGACGGGCTCATGCACTACATCCTCGAAGTTCCGCGTCGCGGTCTGCCTGCTCTGTACTCGGCGCTCGGGGCTTACGATCAGCTCGAAGTCCGGGAGGCTGCTCGCGAGCCGCTGAAGGATGGTGGTGTGGTGGGGCGGGCCGAGCTTGTGCTCGCCCGCTCGTCGGCGCTGCCGCTCGCCGAGGTCGGCCTTGAGCCTGATCCGCTGCAGAGCTTCGCTGCGGCGCTCGGGCTGCTGAATGTCTCGCGCGGCGAGCGCGCTTCGGTCGTGCTGGATGTGATGCCGGCGGCGGCTCATCAGCGGCGGCGTCTGCGTCGTCGGCTTCTGCGTGAAGCCGATCGCCTCCAATCCACCTCGGGGATGCTCGCCGTGCCGCTGGGTCAGAGGCAGGCGAGGGGCCGGATGGGTGTGTCCGAAGCCGCGGGCCGCAGGTTTGAAGGGCGCGCGGTCGAGCGCAAGCTCGGTGGCGGCGAGCCGCTGTTCGCGCTGCAGTTGCTCGTCCAAGTGCGCGCCTCGAGTAAGCCGCGAGTGCAGAGCGAGCTGCGGTCGCTGCTGGCGTGCTTCGATGCGTTCGCCGGTGAGAATCACCTGCGGGTCGCCGGTCTGAACCTCGGCGGGGTCGCCTTCGCGGGATCGGACTTGCCGTGGCGGCGTGGCCGATTCGACGCCCGGATCGCCAGCGGCCGGTTTGCGCCTCGCCGTCGTCGGGTCGTCGGCGCTGGGGAGATCGCTGGGCTGCTGAAGCCCGCGACGGTGAACTGTGCCGCTGAGAACGTCGCGCGCTCGGGTGGCGTCATTCCTCCGCCGCCGGTCCAGTTGCCGCAGTTCAGTGGGCAGCGCGATCTGATCCCGCTTGGGCGGGTGCAGGATCGCAACGGCGAGCGCATGGTCGGGGTGCGCGTCTCGGAGACGTTCTTCGCCTACCAGGCGGGCCGCTCCAGGTACGGCAAGACGGAGACCGGGATCGGGCAGTTCGTTCACCTCGTCCGTAGTGGATACGGCGGGATGTTCTTGGATCCCCACGCCGACGCCATTCGCGAGATCAAGACCTACCTCGCCGACATGCCCGAGCGGATCATGGAGATCGATCTCTCCGACCCTGACCGGCAGGGCGAGCAGCTGGCGTGGAACCTCTTTTGGCTGGAGCGTCGGACTGCTGGTCAGGCCGCGGCGCGGGTCGAGGCGTTCGTGGATGCACTGGCGGCGGCGTTGAGGTGGGACGACAGAAATACGCGCGCGTTGAATATCGCCACGCAGTCAGCGCAGGCTCTGCTGGAGCTGGCGCAGCGGCTCCCGGCGAAGCTCGCGCCGACGGTCTTCCAGGTCCCGACGTTGTTGTCGAACGCCGAGTGGCGGGAAGCGGCGCTGCCGCATATGTCGCAGGGCACCGCGAGCTTCTTTCGTGATCGCTTCCCGAGGTTGGCTCCCGACGCCGCGACGGCGGTGACGAACATCATCGACCGGCTGCGCGCTGCCCGGTCGGTCGCGGCGCTGATGGGCACCCCGGTGTCGACCTACAGCGCCGAGCGTGCGATGCGCGACGGGATGATCGTGCTCGCCTGCCCTGGCTCGGGGTCAACGCGGGACAGGCTGGTGGCGAACCTGTTGGTGTACGACATGCTGCACGCCTTCAAGCAGCGCGCTCACCTCAAGCCAGAGGCTCGTCGTCCGTTCTTTTTGTTCCTCGATGAGCTTCAGACGTATGACGGGCCGAACTTGCCGGTGCTCCTGGAGCAGTCCGCGAAGTATGGCGGCAGGGGCTTTTTGTTTAACCAAAACCCCGATCGGCTTTCAGACCCTACGTGGAATGCGGTGACAACCAACCGCTCGCATTTGTCCTCGACCACGGTGAACGCGAGGGCGGCGCAGATGATCGCCCGCGAGTGGTCGGGGCAGATCGAGCCCGATGTCCTCACCCGCCTGGAGCGGTTCACGTATCTCTCTCAGGTCACTCTCGGTAAGCGCACCAGCAAGCCGTTCCTCGTGCGGGGCGTTACCGCTCGCGAGCTGCACGGCGAGCACTACACGCCTCCGCCAGAGACGGCGGCGCCAGAGGCCCAGCGGCGCCGCGGGATCGATCACACGCTGAAGGTGGTCGAGGGCCACGATGAGCGGATAGCACGCTGGCTGCAGGAGCATCGGCCCGCGCGCCGCGGGGAGTGTGAGGAGGGCAGGACACATCCGAGCGGTGGCGGGCGGCGCGTGCTGAAGGGGTCATCGCAGAAGGTGAGCAAGCCAAGATGAGCGCTCGGGTAGCCACGGGAGCGCTGCCGGTCGTCGGCGGTGCGGTGCTGGAAAGCCTCTACCAGCACCGGCTGCTGTCCAGTGGACAGATCCACCGGATGCACATGCCCGATGCGAGCGTTCGCTGGACTCGCCGCGTCTTGACCGGGCTAAGACGTCGCGAGCTTGTGGATTGCCTGCGTGCCGCTGACGGTGAGGGCAGCGTCTACTTCTTGACCAGCAAAGGCGCCAGCGCGGTCGAGGCAATCGCCTCGCGCACGCCAGCGCGCGGGAAGCCCATCACGCCGGAGCAGGCGGCGGGACCGCTGCGCGCTCACACCCTCGCGGTCAACGAGACGGGTATCGCGTTTATGCAAGCGGCGCGCGAGCGGGGTGACGACTTCGGCCCGCTGGCCTGGCAGCACGAGATCGCGCACCCCCTCGGCACTCGCCGCGGGAACTTGCTGATCGCCGACGCGCTCCTGAGTTATCTCCGATACGGCGATGGTGGCGAGCTCATCTTCGAGAGTCGGCTGCTGGAGCTTGACCGCGCGACACTCCCGACCGACGCGCTCGCGGCCAAGCTCGCCCGATACGCGCGCCTTTATGACTACGCCGTCGCGGGCCAAAGCACGCCTGCGTGGCGAGCCCGCTATGCGGTCTTTCCCGGCGTGCTCTGCGTCCTCGCCGGCCAGAGCGACACGACCCTCAAACGGCGGACCGAGGTTGTCCTCGCGCTCTGCCGTGAGGATCCCCAGCTCACGGGCACACCGGAGGTCGAGATATCGCTCGGCCTGCTCAGCGACCTGCAGCGCCACGGACCGTTCGCGGCGATCTGGCAGCGGCCTGGGCAGCAGCAGCAAGTGGACTGGCTCGGGCGCCCCGACGGGCACAGCGATGAGAGGCGCGCGAAATGAGCTCGCCGCCTCAGCCCGCCGCGAACACCCGCTCGTTGGTGGTGCGCCTTCACCCCGAGACCGAGGCCCGGATCGCGCAACGAATGGCCGTCATGGTCATCCGCTACCTCTCGCGGACTCAACCGGCGGAGCCCAAGCGCCAGGAGTACCTCACCGCAACCGAGGTGTCAAAGACCTACCGCCTTCACCGCGGCTGGGTCTACGAACACGCGCAGGAGCTTGGCGCAATCAGGATCGGTGACGGCGAGCGGCCGCGGCTGCGGTTTGACCCCGAGCAGGTCGCGCGTCGTCTAGCCCGCCCACCAGCTCGCGGCTGATCTACGCCCCCGGCGCGGGACGGGTGCTCGCGTGTGCTCTCGGGCGCTCACAACTTCTCTGACAAACGGGGTATCCGCCGTGATCCCCCACAAAAGGCGCTTGCGTTTTCACCATAACGGCGCTACCACAGAAGGGTGTGTGTAACACACGAAAACGAGTCAAACCAAATCGAGTTAGAGGTTGACGTGACGCCCGCCGCTTATTGCGCACCGTTGCAGTGTGAGTGGCGAGCTTGTCAACCAACGACGACAGCTCGCGAGCACACCGCAAACGGTGACTGTCAGCGACGGTCCTCACGAATTCCCCGAAAGGAACAAATCATGAGCAACAGCGCTGAGACGATCATCACTGTACCGGCCGAATTGGTCGACGCGGTGCGTACCGGCCTATACATCGAGGAGAGCGCCGCCACAGACGAATTGCGGCGTAACCCTCTAGCGGCAGGCCAACAGCCCGACCCCGACCGCTACCAGCGCGTTGAGAAGGCCAGGGCGCTACTCGCGATCGTCGGCCGCGCGCGTCCGAGCAGGCCAGTCGCCGTCCGGGTTAGCCTGGAGAAGTATCGCCTGCCGCTGTTGGCAGCGCTACACGGCAAGCTGGAGACCGACGCCCGCGCACTCGGAAAGCCCGACGCTTCGCGCTCTGCGCAGGAGCGGACTCGGGTGATCGCGCGACTCGACGCCCTCGCAGAGTACATCTCGAACATCGAAGCTATCGGCGGCGCACGCGATGACGCCGACCGGCAGCTCGAGGAACAACTCCAGGCCCAGCTCGAGCGAGCGCTCACAGCGCTCGGCTACGACGAGAGACGTGGTGACTGGTGGCGAGTGACCTACGACGGCGGCAAGGACGGCTGGGCCATCAAGAGCGTGATCAACGGTGAGGACAAGAATTTCGACGTCACCACCGCTGGTTACACGCTGCCCTGACCATCCTCGGCGGATCGCGATTGCGCCTCGGCTCATTGGGGCGCAATCGCATCCGCGAACTTCGCCGCAAGGCGTTCGCCCGCCCCCTTTTCTGACTAGACCGGCATCCGCCGCGATCCCCCGCGAGGAATGCTTGCGGCCACGCGCTGATCAAGTTACACGTTGATTGGAGTGCGTCGCACTCATACCAACAATCAATCGACAGGTAATCACCAATGTACGCTCTTTTGATCCACAGTGACATAGCAGTCACCGTAGCTGGCAAGACCGCCGGCGCGTCAGCACGTAAGGACCCTCGGACTCCCCGTTGACACCTGCTGGCTGCGGCCTCGGTCTAGACGACCGGCCCGCATCCAAGCACTGACAGTCATCGCGGACCACGAGGGCCAAAGCACTGTGGTGTTTTGGCGTGCGCGATGCGCTAGAGGTGCTGTCAGCACGTTCAAGGGAGCCTTATCCGAAAGGCACGAAATGGCTACCGAGACACGGAAAAGCGAACAGGCCACGGCTGTTGTACGCATGTTCCTGCTGACGGCACTCGAGCACGACGCCGTCACCGACGCTGTACATGACCTGATCTACGCGCATGTAACCGAAGGTAAGTACCACCGGACCACGATACCGGCGAAGCTACACCGAGTCATGCTCGATGTTCTACGCCAAGCCACACCCGATGACTGGGACTGGGTAGCACGAACCTTCATTTCACAGGCAAGCGAAGCACTCGAGGTCGAGCCTCCCCTCAACAGCACCCATGAGGCTCAACAGCCTCAATTGCTAACAAAGACCAGGCGCATGTTGACGTGCTTCGATCCAAGACACCTACGCGCATGGGTCACGGGCATGCTCGGTAAGCACACCGGCATCCGCCGGCAGCAGATCACGGCGACGGACCAAAACCGTACATGCCCCAAGTCCAAGGCGCTGACCGAAAGGGAACAGGTAATCGACACGGCCCGCAAACTCGACCCGATGACATTCGACATCGATACTCGCTTGGCAACGCATCCTGGCAAGTACGAGGGAGCGAGCGACCTGGCCCTCGCCGTCGCGCTCAACATCATCGATGACCACGGCATGCCCGACGAAATCAGAGGCGACGCCGTAGTCCGCGGCTACGCCTGGCGGGTTAATCGCTTCGTCGGCGTCGTAGACCTGCAAGGGTTCGTCCACTCCGAGGAATATCCAACTCTGGAGCGGGCGATCGAACGCTTGCGGGATTTCGACGTGCCGCACGGTGATGAAGGCGCATAGGCGACGATCGCGCCAGTAACACGGCCCTCCGCGCGGCGGGAGCTAGGCTCACATCAGCCGAGCTTTCGTCCGCGCGGACGACCGCCTCACCCACGAGGTTCGCGCCGCCACCGCAATAAACCGGCATCCCCCGTGATCCCCGACAAAAACGGCTTGAACCCTTTGTCGGGTCGGGGTACACGTTCAGTCGAGCGCATAGTGCTCACATACCAGTCAATTACCGACATAAAGAGGTAATTACCAATGTACGCTCCTTCGATTGACAGTGACGTAACCGTCACGGTCACTGGCGAACTCGCCAGCGAGCTAATTGCACAGGCCGGCCTCGGATTCCAGGACGATGCCTGTTGGCGCTTGCGGGACGGTGGGACCACCACCGATCCGACAAAGGCGCTGACGGACGCACTCGTCGCGATCACGGAAGAGGAGGTCTAGCCCAAGCAAAAGCCCGCAGGCGGTGCTCCAGCAGGTCAAGGGAGTCATACCCAAAGGAAAGGCAACACCATGACTACCGAAAAGCGAACAAGCGAGCAAGGTAACGTGTTCAGCGTCGCGATCATTCGCGAATTCCTGCTGGCAGCACTCAGCCACGACGCCGTCACCGACGCGGTCGACGCCATGCTCTTTGAGCACGTCGTCGAAGGCCGGATCCACCCGTCCGTGATCACCGAGAACCTTCGGCCACTTATCACCGAGGTTCTCGATGTCGCGACGTCGGAGGACTGGCACAACGTGTGCTGCAAACTCATCGAGGACGCCTGTGAATCAATCGGTGACCTCCCGAGCGAGCCAACACGTAGCACCGCACAGCAACAGCCCGATCCAGGCGAGATGCGCGAAGAGCTAGGGCATCTCTACGCCCAAAAGCCTCTCTCACCGAGAAAGGCTCGACGGGCGTGGCAGCTCATTCGCAAAATCAGCAGGCTGGTCGGCATCAGCGTAAACGAGGTTCGCGCTAACGCCAGGGAGGATGCTGAGGCCGTCCAAGCAGCGGACGAGTACGACGCCGTCAGGGCAGATCGAAGCAGCGCACAGACTCCAGCGAGTCCCGCGGAGCCGGTGATCGAGGGTACGCCGCTAGTTGTTGCGGCCTACCGGATGCTGCGTCACCTCGCAGATCGGGGCGACGCCGCGTACATCGAAGATACCCGTGGCAAAGAGATCCAGGGATGGGTCACTGGCGTTGCCGCCCACGAGGTGTCCGTCGAAGAGATCCGGACCCGTCAGAACACATACATACGCCTCGCCGACATAGAAAACATGGAGGAAATCGAGGCAGTATTCGTCAGGCCACTCTCACGCCATGAGGCCAGCACCCTCCTGGATGCAGGTGAGAGCCCTCACTCGTGGACGCGCAAACGGGCAGCGATACTCCTGGCTTCGAACTTCGGCAACACCGTCACTGAAATCGTGGCGAAGCAGAAAGCCGATGCATGGTTCGTCCGCCGGGTGATCGCCGCCTTCAACGAGTCCGGCCTGAAGTCGCTGGAAGGTAGCACCCTGACAACGATCGCCCTCGACAACGGTCAGTTCAATTTGCTGATCAGCGGTCTAGGGCTCGCAAGGCTCGCCCTCAATGGTTGCGGGGACGAGTTCGTCGGGTTCGCAACGGACTACAGCCAACTTGCGGATGAGATCGTCGCACAGCTCCCTGGTGACGGGCCCGCTCCGCGGGCGGCTAGGGAACGCCTGGCTATCCAGGAAGGACGCGCGACCTCGATTCGCAAGCCGTCGTAGCCCACGCATGAAGCCCCTCCGCGCGGCGGGAACTCGTCGCTGAGTCCCGCCCGCGGAGGGCCCTTTTTCATCCTTTCCAGCGAACGAACAAAGCCAACTTGAAAAACCCAGGAAGCGAGTTAACAGTGAGCCGAGATTCGATCCCAGCAACGGACAGAACATCAGGTCAGGCCGCGCGCCCGCAGGTGCGTGCCCGTCGTGGCGCAGCACCCAGCCCCGGCGCGTCGAGTGCCCCCGCCGGGCGTAGGAGCGTGAGTCGCTATCGCGGGCTGCCGCTCGCGATATGGCCCTGCGCGCAGCGGACGAGCCAGTGCCAGCGCCACGGGCGTTACCTGCCCGAGTCCAATCGGCACCCGGCGAAGATGCTGCCCGAGATCGCGCGCCGAGCGATCTCGGCCTATAGCGAGCCGGGCGAGGTTGTGCTCGACCCGATGTGCGGGATCGCGACGACGCTGGTCGAGGCCATACACCAAGGTCGCCGCGCGGTCGGTGTGGAGCTGGAGCCCAGGTGGGCGACCCTCGCCGCCGAGAACGTGACGAAGGCGGGAGAGCAAGGCGCAGCCGGCAGGGCATCGATCGTCCAGGGCGACGCGCGGCAGCTCGGCCAGGGTGTGCTCGATGACCTCGCTGGGCGCGTGTCGCTCATCTTGACCTCGCCTCCGTACGGCAACGCGACGCTCGGCGACCCCCGTGGCGGGAAGGGAATGCAGCGGGCTCGCGAATCCGAAGGCCGCCCGCTCACACCCGCCGACCGACGGCACGCTGCGAGCGCACCGAATAACTGCCGCTACGGCGACAGCGCCGGCAGCGTCGCTTCTCTTCGCTACGGATCGCCCGATGAGCACTCCATTCTCGGGGGGGG
>JBAQGH010000039.1:0-7189 GCA_049287685.1 Solirubrobacteraceae bacterium
GGGTGGAACTGCACGCCGTAGAAGCTCTCGTGAGCCACGACACTCGCGAAGGGCGCACCGTAGACCGAGGTTCCAAGGATGTCCTCGGCCGAGCTCGGCACGGGCGCGAAGGAGTGCACGTGGTAGAAGGCGCAGCGCTCGGGCAAGCCCTCGGTCAGCGGCGAGCCGGCAACGAGGCTGACCTCGTTCCAGCCGATGTGCGGCAGCTTCAGCGAGCCGTGCCGCAGCTCGCGCACTTCTCCGCCGATCACGCCCAGGCCTGGCGTGCCGCCCTGCTCGGTGGAGCGTTCGAAGCCGAGTTGCATGCCGAGGCAGATCCCCAAGACGGGGGTGCCTACGGTGAGACGCTCGCGCAAGAGCTCGTCCAAGCCGAGCTCGCGCAGCTTGACCATCCCGCGCGGGAAGGCGCCCACTCCAGGCACGACAAGGCCGGCCGCGGCACGCAGGCGCTCGTGGTCGTTCGTGACGGTCACGCTCGCACCGATGTGCGCAAGCGCCTTCTCGACCGAACGGCGGTTGCCCATGCCGTAGTCGACGACGGCGATGTCGACGGGCTCGGCGAGCAGCCGGGTGGCTTTCGTTTGGGTCTCTGTCGGCATCGTTACTGTCAGCCTAGCTTCGCATGCATGCGCAACCGAGCGCTCACGCCGTCAGTGTGCCCTTGGTGCTCGGCACACCGCTCTCGGTCGGGTCGAGTGCCACCGCTTGGCGCAGAGCACGCGCAAAGGCCTTGAACGCGGCCTCGATCATGTGATGGGCGTTCGTGCCTGTCTCTACCTCCAAGTGCAGGGTGAGCTTGGCCGAGTTGGCCAACGCCCTGAAGAACTCCTCTGTCAGCTCGTGGTCGAAGCCGCCGGTCGAGCCGGGCGGCAGCCGCGCCTCGAACAGTGTGAAAGGGCGACCCGAGATATCGATCGCGCAACTGGCGCGCGCCTCATCCATCGGCACGACCCCAAATCCATACCTGTAAATGCCCGCGCGATCGCCGAGCGCGTGGTCCAGCGCCTGGCCAAGCACGATCGCCGTGTCCTCGGCGGTGTGGTGGGCGCCGGTCTGCAGGTCGCCCGTTACCCGCACGTCGAGGTCGAAGCGCCCATGGCGGGCCAGCAGGTCGAGCATGTGGTCGAGAAAGCCCACGCCGGTCTCGCGGGTGCCTTGGCCGCTGCCGTCGAGCGCTAGCTCCAGGCGCACCTCGGTCTCGGCGGTCTTGCGCTCGATTGTCGCTTCTCGGCTCATCCGGGCTCATTCTCCCTTACTCGCGCCAACATCGACTCGGCGTGCAACGGGAAGCCCTCGGCAGTTGCGATCGGCGCGCCCGCGCGAGCCAGCTTGGCGGCGGCCTCGTCGCCGATCTCGACCACCGACATGCGGCGGCGGAAGTGGCGCGGAGAGAGCCCCGAGGCAAAGCGCGCGGCGCCGCGGGTCGGGAGCACGTGATTGGAGCCGGCCGTGTAGTCGCTAAACGCAGTCGCCCCGTTGCGGCCGAGCAGGAGGCAACCGGCGGTACGCACCTTGGGCGCCAGCGCCTGCTCGGCGGCGCCCACCAGCTGCAGGTGCTCGGGCGCGAACGCATTGGCCAGCTCGATCGCATCGTCTGACGTAGCGCACTCGATCAGCACGCACGCGTCCGGCTCGAGCTCATGCCACGACTCCGCCTCGCGCTCGATCTCCGCTTGCAGCGCGTCAAGTACCTGTGGCGAACTAGACACGGCCGCCACGATGCTGCGCGGGCCATGCTCGGCCTGGGCGAGCAGGTCGAGCGCAACCAGGCGCAGGTCGGCGTCGGGGCCGAACACGACCATCAGGTCGCTTGGTCCCGCGAACCCCTCAATGCCGACGACGTCCGAGAGCTGTCGCTTGGCTTCCTGCACATACAGGTTGCCGGGACCGACCACCACGTCCACGCGCTCCACCGACTCGGTGCCATAGGCGAGCGCGGCGATCGCCTGCGCTCCGCCCATCCGGTAGACGGACTCCACTCCGCACAGCCTGCACGCGGCGAGGATTGCCTGGTGCGCCTGGCCGTCGGGCCCGGGGGGCGTGCTAACCGCCACGTCGAGCACCCCGGCCGCGCGGGCCGTGACGACGCCCATGACGACGGTGCTCGGGTAGGCGGCGCGGCCGCCCGGCGCATACACCGCGGCGGAGCTGACGGGCAGCTCGCGCACCGTCACGCGCTGACCCTGCGCAAGCTCGACCTCCACCTGCTCGACGCTGACCTGTGCGTCGGCGACGCGCGCCACGTTGGCGATCGCCACCTGCAATCCCGCGACCACGTCGAGCGGCATTTGCTCCAGCGCTTCGTCCAACTCGCCGGCGGGTACGCGCAGCGGCAGCGGCTGCTTGCCATCAGTGTCGAACTCGCGTGTGTACTCGAACACGGCCGCGTCGCCCTCGAACTCCACGTGGGCCGCGATGTTGGCCACGACCTCCGCGATCTCTTCGCGGAGACCACCACCAACCATTCCGCGCAGGTGCCGGGCCGCATCCGCGGGGCCACCCTGGCGCTGCACATCCGCTAGTGCTACCCGCTTAACTCTCACGTCCGCTCACCTCGCCGGACTCCTCGGCACACTGCACGAGGGCGGCGCGATCGGGCCATGACACGTTTCACCTCACACGTCACGCAGGCGCTCCAACAGCTTGTCGATCTCCCGCGCCCGCAGCTTGTGTGACACAGGGTTCGCGATCAAGCGCGCCGTGCACTCGACAATCTCCTCACGCACGATCAGATCGTGTTCGCGCAGCGTCGTGCCCGTGGCGGTGAGGTCGACGATCGCCTCGACCATGCCCGTGAGTGGCGCAAGCTCGACCGAGCCCTTGACCTCGACGATCTCGGCTTGCCTGCCGGTCTCCTCCAGGTAGCGTTCGGCGATGCGTGGATACTTGGTGGCGACGCGCATCACGCCGAGCCGGCGCAAGGCCTCGGCGGCCGGGTCGGGGCCGGCCTTGCTGGCCACCACCATCGTGCAGCGGCCATAGCCCAGGTCGAGCAGCTCGTACACCTCGCGCCCGCCCTCGCCGCGTGCCGCGGCCTGCTCGAGCAATACGTCCTTGCCCGTGATGCCGATGTCGGCAGCTCCGGACTCCACGTAGGTGGGCACGTCCGACGGCCGCATCGTGATCACGCCAATGTCCTCGAACAGCAGCTTGCGGTCGTTGGAGCGCAGCTCGGAGGTGTCGAGGCCGAGCCCGCTCAACAGATCGACCGTCTCCTTGAACAGGGCGCCACGCGGGACGGCGATCGTGAGCCCGCCGGTGGCGCCGCCTGAGCCTTTGGCAACATTCGACGCACCGGTTGCGGCGGCCGGCGAGCCCTCAGAAGCGCTCGGCGAACCATTCGTGGGAATGCTCACAGCGATACCCCTGTACCGCGCTCCTCACCCATCAGGGCGATGTGCAAACGATCGATTTCGAGCGCGAAGCCGACGGCCGGCAACGGGCGGCCGAAGCGGCCGAGCAGCTCGTCGTAGCGTCCACCGCCGCCGACCGGCGTCCCCAGCGCCTGGTCGTACACCTCGAATACAGCGCCCGTGTAGTAGCCGATGCTGCGCACCAGGCCGAGGTCGAAGATCACGCGCGCGGCGACGTCCGGCTCGAGCAGCTCGTGCACTTCGCGCATGTTCGCCACGGCGTCAGCGACAACTCCCTCGGCGGCATCCAACAATTCCGGGCCGCCACGGCGCTGGGGCACGCTTAACAGCAGCTCCCGATCGGCCTCTGCCAGATCGAGCTGCCGGAGCTCCTCATCCAGCCCGACGAAGTCGCGGTCGGCAAGTGCCTCGAGCAGGCGCGGCCTGGCCTGCTCTGGGACACCCAAGCCGGCCATCAGCGCCGGGAACAGCGAAGCGTCGCCGAGGCCGATGCGGTAGCCCTCCAAGCCCACTGTGTCGAGCGCGGCGCACAGAACGCCGAGCGCCTCGGCGGTTCCCTGGGGGGCGGGTGCGCCGATCAGCTCGATCCCGGCCTGCAGCAGCTCGCGTAGCTGACCACGCTGCGGGCGCACGCCGCGATAGCAGTGAGCCAGGTAGCAAAAGCGCAGCGGCGGCTCTTCGCTGGGATAGCGCGTGGCGACCACACGCGCGATCGGCACGGTCATGTCCGAGCGCAGCACGAGCGCGGCGCCCGACTCGTCAAAGACGCGATAGGCCGGCTTTGCTTCGGCCATGTCGGCGCGCGCGAGCACCGACTCGTACTCGAGCGCCGGCGTATACACCTCGCCGTAGCCGTGGCGCTCGAACACGCCGCGCAAGGCGTCGGTGATGGCGCGCACCTCGCGCGTCTCGTCCGGGAGCACGTCCCGAGTGCCGCTGGGTATCGGGTGGATCATGGGTCTCGGGGTAGTCAGCTTGGAATTGGCTTGGTCATGCCTCGCCATTCAATCGGACTGCGACGACGAGGTGCGCTGCGGGATGGTGCGTTGCTTTCAAAACGGCCATGCCTCCCGCGCGCGCGGGGGGCATCGAGCAAAAAGAGTAACCGTGCCTACGCGTGCACTGGCTCTGTGGCGACTCGCTCGATACGAGCGCCGAGCTCGCGCAAACGCTCGTCGATGCGCTCGTAGCCGCGGTCGATCTGACGGATGTTGCCGATCTCGCTACGTCCCTCCGCGCATAGCGCCGCAAGCAGCACTGCCATGCCGGCGCGAATGTCCGGCGACTCCACGCGCTCGCCGCGCAGGCGGCGGGGCCCGGTGACGATCGCGCGATGCGGGTCGCACATCACGATATCCGCGCCCATCAGGATCAGCTTGTCGGTGAAGATCAGGCGATTCTCGAACATCCACTCGTGGACCAGGATCGAGCCTGAGGCTTGCGTGGCCAGAGCGACGGCGATCGAGGTCAGATCGGCCGGAAACGCGGGCCACGGGCCGTCTTGCACCTTGCACTTGTAGCCACCGATGTCGGACTGCGCCACGAGCTTCTGCTCGCCCGGGACGATCACGTCGTCGCCGTCGAGCACCGAGCGCAAGCCGAGGCGTTCGAACACCAGTCGGATGATGCGCAGGTCGCCCGGCACCGTGTCCTTGATGCGCAGTTCGCCGCCTGTCACGCCGGCGAGCGCCATGAAACTGCCGATCTCGATGTGGTCGGGCGCCACGCTGTGCTCGCAGCCGTGCAGGCGCTTGGCACCGCCGACCGCGATCAGATTGGAGCCGATGCCCTGGATGTCGGCGCCCATCTTCACGAGCATGCGCGCCAGGTCCTGCACGTGGGGCTCGCAGGCGGCGTTGCCGATCACGGTGGTGCCAGGTGTCAGCGCGGCCGCCATCAGCGCGTTCTCGGTGGCCATCACCGAGGGCTCGTCCATGAACACGTCGGTGGGGCGCAGGCCGCGGGGAGCGCTGAGGACGATCTCGCGATTGCACTGCGTGTCCGCGCCCATCGCTCTGAATGCGTCCAGGTGAGGGTCGAGGCGTCTGCGGCCGATCACATCGCCTCCTGGAGGCGGCATCAGCGCACGACCGAAGCGCGCGAGCAATGGGCCGGCAAGCAGGAACGACGCTCTGATCTGCTCTGCCAGCTCCGGGTCGATCTCGGTGTCGTGCACGTCGGCGGCACACAGGGCAAGCTCGTTGGCGCCGCGCCACTCGATCGACACGCCGAGGGATTTGAGGATCGCAAGCATCGCGTCCACGTCGCGGATGCGCGGCACGTTGTGCACGACGATCTCATCCTCCGTCAGCAGGCAGGCGGCGAGGATGGGCAGGGCGCCGTTCTTGTTCCCGGCCGGGACCATCGTGCCGGAGAGCGGGGCGCCGCCTTCGATGACGAACTTCTCCATGAGCTGAATGCGCCGGCGAGGAGCCTTGGTCGGTTCCTGGGTTGAGCGCCTGGCAAGCGTAACAGCCATCTCGGTGACTAGTTCGAGCGGGGAGCCTCAGACCCTCCCTTTGACCCAGTGCTCGCATCGCGTGGGGCCTTCGGCGCCGGGCACACGTGTCCACGACGAGTGGCCCCGCGTGCGCGCGCGAAGCCAGTAGAGGGGGCGTGTACGCAGTAGAGGGGACGTGTACGCAGTAGAGGGGGCGTGTACGCGCCGCTCCCGCACGCAAGAGCCGGCGGACACAATCGCCAAAACGCCTTCCCCCCGCGCGCGCGGGGGGCATCGCACTTTTTCGAACCACCAGCCGGCCGCTCTCTCGAGCCCGGTAACGGAGATCCCACGCAATTCTCGTTGCAGGTGCTAGGCGCCGGAATCCGCTTGGTTGAGCCATTTCGCGGACCTGACGGCGGCGCATAAGGCACACAAACGCCTGTTCGCATGCGTTCCGTCCGGAGGCGGGCATACTCTACGAACACATGTTCTGTTCATCACGCAAACCCGAAGTGCCGTTGCGTCTCGTGAGGACGCTGCAGCTGGTCCGCTCATTCCTGTTGCTCGAGGACGATTACGACGTCGACTGGGAGGTCGACCAGGACGAGTGGGCCGTGTCTCTCCCGCGCGCGCGGGAGGAACCCGATGACCGACACGATGTCCGCGGGACTGTACATCCGCATCGGATGGTCCTACGGAGTCGCCTCGGTGCTCGGCGTCAGGGGATCGTTGCGTCTGTTGAGCAGGTCTGTCTATGTCCTGTCGGTGGGCGAGCTCGCGCCGGAGTTTCGCGCGGCTCCTTCCCGCCGGAGAGATCTTGCGCGGCTATGCCGCGCGGGGCGGGGTCTTCAAGGAACCCCTAGTACCGAATGGGCCTGGTCACGAAGGCCATAGAAACGCCACGAGCCGCCCCTTGGGGCGGCTCGTGTGCGTAAAGAAACCGGCGGCGTCCTACTCTCCCAGGCCCTTGCGAGCCAAGTACCATCGGCGCTGAGGGGCTTAACTTCTCTGTTCGGAATGGGAAGAGGTGTTTCCCCCTCGCTAAGGCCACCGGAAAAATGCGAAAGACCACGCGTCTCGGGGTCCTTCAAAACTACACAGCGCCACAACGAGTACCACTCCTAGGCATACACTGCCTAGGAATCAAAAAAAATCCGTCAAGCCCTCGGGCCATTAGTACCGGTCTCCTTCGGACGTTACCGTCCTTCCAGATCCGGCCTATCAACCTGGTGGTCTACCAGGGCCCTTACTCCCTCTAGGGGATGGGAGAACTCATCTTGAGGCCGGCTTCCCGCTTAGATGCTTTCAGCGGTTATCCGATCCACACGTAGCTAGCCTGCTATGCCCTTGGCAGGACAACAGATACACCAGA
>JBAQGH010000040.1:0-7452 GCA_049287685.1 Solirubrobacteraceae bacterium
CCGATGCGCAGGCCTCGTGGGCCGCCACTGCCCCGCGCGAGCGCGGCGAGATCCTGCACCGCGCCTACGAGCTGCTGCTTGCTCGCGCGGACGAGCTCGCACTGGTGATGACGCTGGAGATGGGCAAGGCGCTCGCCGAATCCAAGGCCGAGATCAACTATGCCGCGGAGTTCCTGCGCTGGTTCTCCGAGGAGGCGGTGCGCATCCACGGCCGCTACATGACGAACACGACGGGGCAGGGACGCATCCTCACGATGCGTCAGCCGGTCGGCCCGTGCGTGTTCGTGACGCCCTGGAACTTCCCGACGGCGATGGGCACGCGCAAGATCGCCCCGGCGATCGCGGCGGGCTGCACGATGGTCGTCAAGCCGGCGCAGCAGACGCCACTGTCGATGCTCGCGTTGGCTGGCGTGCTGGCCGAGGCGGGCCTGCCCGACGGCGTGCTCAACGTGATCACCGCGCATCATTCGGGCGCGGTGATCGAACCGCTGCTGAAGGACCCGCGCACGCGCAAGCTGTCATTCACCGGCTCCACCGAGGTGGGCCGCAAGCTGATCGAGCAGTCGGCCGAGCAGGTCCTGCGCGTCTCGATGGAGCTGGGCGGAAACGCCCCGTTCGTGGTGTTCGAGGACGCCGACCTGGACGCCGCGGTCGAGGGCGCCCTGATCGCGAAGCTGCGCAACGTCGGCGAGGCGTGCACGGCGGCCAACCGCTTCCATGTGCACGAGTCGCTGGCGGAGGAGTTCGCCAAGCGGATGGCCGAGCGCATGACAAAACTGAAGGTGGGCCGCGGCACCGAGCCGGATGTGGACATCGGCCCGCTGATCGACGATCGCCAGCGCAAGATCGTGGCGGAACTTGTGCAGGATGCCGTGCAAAGGGGCGCCAAGCTGCTGTGCGGCGGCGAGCCGTCGTCGGGACTCGGCTACTTCTTCGCGCCTACCGTGCTCGGCGACGTCCCCTCCGACGCACGCATTCTGCGCGAGGAGGTATTCGGGCCGGTGGCCCCCGTGAGCACGTTCTCCACCGAGGAGCAGGCGGTCGAGGCCGCCAACGCCACCGAGTACGGGCTCGTGGCCTATATCTACACACGCGATCTGGCCCGCACCCTGCGCGTATCGGAGGCGATCGAAGCCGGCATGGTTGGCGTCAACCAGGGCATCGTCTCCAACCCAGCGGCCCCCTTCGGGGGTGTAAAGCAGTCGGGTTTCGGTCGCGAGGGCGGCTTCGAGGGCATCGGCGAGTACCTGGAGACGAAGTACGTCGCGCTCAAGGTCTAAAAGATCCGTTCGAAGTCCGTGCTCGCCCAACGAGTGAGATCGTCTGCGTCCCGCCCCTGCGAATAAAAGCCGAAAATTGCGGTGATTTGGGTAGCTCGTTTGCGGGTAGCTCAAGCGGGCTGGCCAAACAGCCGAATAGACGAACAGCGAAGAAACGGAGTGCTTTTCGTGCGTGGAGTCACAAAGGTTGGCTTGCAGCGATCCGTCCCACGCGGGGGCGCGCTAACGCACGGCCTCACAACTCAAGATTCTCCGGCCTCCGGCGAGGTCGAGGCAGCGTCCCAGTCGCACAAGCTGCGAGCGCTGCTCGGCAGCTCCGCAGAGGAGCAGACGCGCCGCGAGGAGGGCGCCCGCGCGGCGACACCTGAGGCTACGCGCCGGCGTCAACGCCCGCCACGATACAGGGCGCCATTTGCGCTGGCCGTGGCCGCGGCCGCGATCGCGGCGCTCTTCGTCGGCGGCCCCGCGCTCACGGTCCTCGGCACGCTCGCACTGACGCTGCTGGCCGGCGTTTGGGGCTGGCTGCTGGGCGACGACCGTCGCAAAGCGCTGCGCCTGGAGGTCGACGAGCGCAACGACGATCTGCGCCGCGCCCTCTCGGAGCTGGAGATCGCGCAGGCCGAGACGGTCCGGCGCCTGTCGATGGCGGTCGAGTTTCGCGACGAGGACACGGGTGCGCACATCGAGCGCATCGGGCGCTTCTCGACGCTGCTCGCCGAAGCAATCGGCATGAACCCGGACTTCTGCAGGCGGATCGGCTACGCGGCACCGCTGCACGACGTCGGCAAGGTCGCGATCCCGGACGCGATCCTCCTGAAGCCGGGCCAGCTGACGCCCGAGGAGCGCGCGATCGTGGAGACCCACGCCGAGGAGGGCCATCGCCTGCTGCGCGGCTCCTCCTCCTCGATCCTCGACATGGGCGCGACGATCGCGCTGTCCCACCACGAGCGCTGGGACGGCGGCGGCTACCCGCGTGGCGTCGCGGCCGAGAACATCCCGATCGAGGGTCGCATCGTCGCGATCGCCGACGTCTTCGACGCGCTCACATCCCATCGCGTCTACCGCAAGGCGTTCCCGGTCGAGAAGGCGGTCGAGATGATGCTCGAGCAGGCCGACCGTCACTTCGACCCGGTGCTGCTGCACAAGTTCATGGAGGTGCTCGACAGCTCCGGTGTGGACGCCCGCGCGCGCTCACGCTCCGATCCCAGCTCGCTGCTGGCGGCGGCGCTCGAGATCTACACCGACGCGATGCGCCTCGGCGACGCCGAGCTCGCCGAGGAGGCGATCGCGCAGGCGATCGAGGACGGCATCGACCCCGCCACGCTCAAGGACGAGGTGGTGGAGCCGGCGATGCGCCAAATCGAGCGGTTGCGCGAAGCGGGCGAGATCGACCTCGCCACCGAGCACCGTGCCGACGCGATCACTCGCCGCGTGATGGCGACGATGAATCGCTACATGCTCGCTCGCGGGTAATCTTCCGCGGATGCCACAACACGTAATCGTCACCGGCGGCGCCGGCTTCATCGGTTCGCACCTCACCGACGCGCTGCTCGCCGCCGGCAACGAGGTGACTGTGATCGACGATCTCTCTTCCGGCAGCGCCGAGAAGGTGCCCGCCGGCGCGACGCTATGCGAGCTCGACATCGTCGATCGCGCCGCGCTGGAGCGCGTCTTTGAGGAGGTGCGCCCTGGCGCTGTCTACCACCTGGCCGCGCAGGCCTCCGTGACCGCGTCGGTCGCCGATCCTGGGCGCGACTGCTCGGTCAACGTGCTCGGGACGCTCAACGTCGTCGACGCTGCCACCAAGCTGGGCGCGCCGCTGTCGTTCACTTCCACCGGCGGGGCGCTATACGGCGATGACGCGCCGCTACCGACGCCAGAGGGGCGAATTCCCGCGCCTCTGGCTCCTTACGGCGCGTCCAAGTGGGCTGCCGAGGCTTATGTCAACACTTGGTCGCTGTCCGCCGGCGTGCCCCACGCCGTTTGTCGTCTTGGCAACGTCTACGGGCCCCGTCAGAGCCCGCACGGCGAGGCTGGGGTGGTCGCGATCTTCTCCGAGCACCTGCATACAGGCAAGACGCCGAAGATGTTCGGCCACGGCACGCCGACGCGCGACTACGTGCACGTCGCCGACGTCGTCGGTGCGCTGATCGCCGCCAACGGCAGTTGCGGCACGTTCAACGTGGCCACAGGCGTGGAGACCGACGTGCTGACGCTGTGGAACGTGCTCAAGGCGGCCGCCGGCTCAGACATCGAGCCAGAGCTTGCCGAGCTGCGTCCGGGCGAGCTCAAGCGCAGCTGCTTGGACACGAGCCATACCGCGAGCGCGCTGGGCTGGCGCGCGCAGGTGCCGGTCGAGCAGGGCCTGCGCGAGACCTACGCCGCGCTCGTGGAGGAATTCGAGCACAGCGTCGCCTGAGGCTGCCCCGACCCGGGGGACCCTTCGGCACGGGCTCGGGAGTCACGGCCTGAAGGACCCGGCAATAGCTGCGCGCGAGCCGGTAGCATCGGGTTTCGCGGCCAGATAGCTCAGTTGGTAGAGCACACGACTGAAAACATTTATGCCCAGAAGCCGAGTCGCGTCGCCGGCTCCCGCCGTTTCTCCTGCTAATCGCTAGGTTTTGACCCCGCCCTGGACGGCGCGGAGGACGGGGTTTGGTGGGTGTTTTCGCGGGCTCGACACAAACCTCGGCACAAACCCCGTCGGTGTCGGGCGTGCTGGCGCCTGGTGGCGGCTCCTGGCTGGCGTGTAGCCGCTTACGGGCCTCGCGGATGAGCCGGTCGAACGCTGCGCCGTGCTCGCGCTTGACGCGCTGCTGCAGCTGGTTGTAAACCTCGAGCGTCATCTTCGAGTCCGCGTGGCCGACCTGCTTCTTTACCCATTCGAGGTCGAATTCGCTGGCGAGCAGCAGGATCGAGATGTAGGTGCGCCGGAAGCTGTGCGGCGTGATGTGCGGCAGTGGAGGCATCCCCATCTCCTGCATTCTCTCGGTGGCGAGCACCGTGGCTTCGCGGACGATTTTGCCGACGGCCTTGCGGGTCATCTTTCCGCCGCGTTCGTTCTGGAAGAGGGGAGCCGTTGGGCTCGTGTCGTTGCCGGCTCGGGCGAGCCGGCCGATGTGCTCGATGAGTGCTTCGGCTAGCTCCGGGCTCAGCTCTAGGACGCGGATGCCGGTTTCTGTCTTGGAGTCGGGGATATCAAGGCGGGCGTTGTTGACGTCGTGCAGACGCGCGTGGCCGATCTGGATGCTGCACAGCTCGCCGTTTCGGACGCCAGCGCGCCCGAGGGTGCGGACGATCGCCTTGCGCCCGACATAGACACCGAGACCGACGGCATCGAGTTTGCGGACGTGGAAGTGGACTGTGCCTGACGCAACTCCGAGTTCGGTCGCGATCAGCTTCAGGCGCTTGCCGTCAGAGAGGCGGATCGCGACCGCCTCGGCCGTCGATCCGGGCCTCGCTTCGCGTGCGGCGACCGCGAAGCGCTCAAGCGAGGGGTCTTGCTCGGCTGCCGCGTCTTCGATGCAAGCGAGCTCGTCCATCTCCAAGAATGTGCGCTTCGGCTTCGGGACGTGAACCTTGAGCCGCTTGCTGCGGGCCGCATTGAACGGGATCCACTCGTCCTCTACGGCCTCGTCAAGTATCTGGCCAAGCAGCGTGAGTTGACCTCGGATCGACGCCGGGCCGAGCGGGCGGAGCTTGCGATTGTTGAGGTCGCGAAGATCCGCACCGGCAGCGAGGGCGTCCCTCAGCTCGTGCGCCTCTTGGATCAGGTGCTTCTTGAACGCTTCGCACAGTTCCTTGTCGATTTCATCGAGGGCGTAGCGGCCGAAGAAGGGCAGCAGGTGCAGCCTCAGTGAGATCTCGTAGCCGGCGTGCGTGTTCTCGGAGATCGGCTTCTTGCCGATGATGCCTTCGAGCTTTGCCTTCAGCCAGTAGGAGGCGTACTCGTGGAAGCTCGGCATCGCCTTGAATACCTTTTCGACCTTGGGCGCCGGCTTCGGTCGCTCCCATATTCCTGCCTGGACGCGAGCGAGGATGTTCTGTAGCTCACGGTGAGCGTTGTTCTCGGTCCAGTCGCCGCCGCATCCGCACGCGCAGGCGCGCGCCTCGTGCAGCATCAAGCTTTCGCGTTCGCCGTTGGCGGAGAACCGCAGACGAAACTTGAGCGTCCCGTCGGCCTGTTCCTCGGTTTCGACTCTTCCGGTGGCGGGTCGTGCCATCAGGCACGCTCCGGCTTTGAGGGGCTACGGTATCGGTGCATCGGGGTTACCTCCCGTTGTCGGGCCGGGGGCGTTGGCGCGCTGCCCGGCCACCTATTTGGCCCGTGGATGGTAGCTCTGTATAGGGCAGAAGATCAACGTTTCCGAGATGCCTCGGCGGCCGTTTTCGGGGCCTCGCGCGGCGCGTTTCCACCGGCTTCGGCTGGCCCTGGCAATCGAGGCGTCGGCGGATCGCCGGGAGGTCGAAACGGAGCCTCCCGCGCGGCCCGCCAAGGCGCACGCCGCCCAGCTCGCGGGCGTGGGCGTAGACCCAATCGCGGTCGACGCCGATCTTGCGCGCGACGACCGCAGCATCCACGAACCGCGCGCCGGTTGGGCCCTCCTCCTGCAGCAGCTCGGCGACGCGGGCGGCGATGCGCTCGATGTCCTCGTCGTCCAGCGTCATCGCCGAGTCTTGGTCCTGGCTGGCGTCTGGCGGCAATCACCGCCACGGGTGCGTCGTGGACGGGCCTCGACCGTCCTGTGCCTGGCCCAATAGCTGATGCGCGCCTTCGCGATCGGCACATACGCCGCCTCGCGCTCGATCCCGATGAAGCGCGCGCCCTCGAGTACCGTGCCGGCTCCGGTGCTGCCCGATCCCGTGAACGGGTCGAGTACGAGCCCGCCCTTTGGCACGAGTAGCCGCACGAGCCAACGCATCAGCTCAACCGGCTTGACCGTCGGGTGGATGTTCGCGACCGGATGCTCGTCAGCGAGTCGCTGGTTACGGGCACCGATTTTGAACGTTTGCGCCGCCCGCCTCGGGAGCTGCTCGCAGCCCGCCTCGCGCTCGGCCTGGGGTGCCTTCGCCGCGTAGAAGAAACGGTGTCGGTCGCCGAGCAGTCCGATCGGGCAGTCGGCTTCGCATCGATCCTCGCTGCATCCGTGACCGTGAGAAAGGAGCAGATTGGCGGGCCAGCGCCCCTTCGCGCTTGCGGTGATCCTGCGGCCGTGGGCGCGGCCTTCCGCGCGACAGTCCCCGGCAGCAAGTGCGATCCGGCAAGCGTCTATGTTGATTGCGCCGGTCCCGTACTTGGCGAGCGTCGCGTCGAGGGTCTCCGCCACTGGCCTGCGGGCGAGGATGATCGGCTCATACGCGGGCTTAAGCCCGGTGCCCCACCCGTCCGGGAGCACGCGTGTGGCGGGGTAGCCCTGGCCCTGAACCCACATGAGGACGTCACGGAGTTCAAAGCCCGCCTCTTCGAGACCACAAGCGAGGCGATGCGCGGTCCTCGGCGCCGCAAACGCGGCCACGTGCCCGCCTGGCTTGAGTACGCGAATGCACGCGGTCGCCCACTCTCGCGAGAAGTCCTGGAAGGCGTCCATCGGATTGGTGCGCGGCTGACGCCGACGCTCTGGTGGCTTTTTCGGGTCGAGCTTCGTCAGGCGGTCCCACTCCATGCCGTTGAAGCCGATGCCGTAGGGCGGGTCGGTTATCACTGCATCCACGGTGTCGGCGTCGAGCTTGGGAAGCGCCGAAAAGCAGTCGCCTTCTGTAACTCGCCATGTTCGCGGTCGGGTCGGCATTTCTCACCTTCTTGTCGGAGTGGTGGGTCAGGCTCATTTGGTCTGAATCAGGCCGGGGGCTTCTGGAACACGAGGACGTCCTCGTGACAGACGAGATGCATGCGCTCGCCCCTCGCCCCCGCGTGGCGTATGTGCATCAGCTGGAAGTAGGAGGGCCGCGGGACGAGCTCGTCGTCTCGGACCGCCGCGAGCAGCGCAACGATGTGCTGCTGGAAGGACAAGCCAGCTCGCAGGCAGAGGCTGATCGTGTCGCCAGCAAGGTTTCGCAGCGACCCTTCTGCACGGAGGTTCTTCGTGACCAGCACGGTGTAGCCACCCGGTCGAAGCATCCGCTCGCACGCCGCGTAAACCGAGGCCATCGCAGCGAGATAGCTCTCAGGCTC
>JBAQGH010000041.1:0-92151 GCA_049287685.1 Solirubrobacteraceae bacterium
GTGCTCGCCACCGCGCGTGCGCTGGGCGAGGCGATCATGCTCGCGATGGTCGCCGGCTCGCGCGGCTTCGCGCCCAACCCACTCGACGGGACCACCTTCTTCTTCGAGCCGGTGCGGCCGCTGGCCGCGACGATCGTCCACTACGTCGAGGACCTCAACGTCGTGCCGGTCGAACACACGCTGTACGCGATGGCGGCCGTGCTGCTCGTCTCCTGCGCGCTGCTGTCGCTTGCCGGCTGGGCGGCGAAGCAGCCGATGAAGCGCTACGGGATCCAAGCGTGAGCACGAGCATCCTCACGCCTCCCGCCGGCTCGATCCGCACCACCGCTAAGCGCGACTCGATCCGCAGCTGGCCGCTGGCCGATCGCGTCGCCTACCTGCTCTGTTGGACCGTGGGGATCGGCCTGTGCGTGATGGCTGGCGCGATCGTGCTGTTCATGCTCGTGAAGGGGGTTGCCTACCTGCGCCCCAGCCTGCTGGTCGAACACCCGAGCGCCTCGCAGAATCAGGCGACCTCCGGCGGCTTTCTCGACCCGATCGAGGGCACGCTGATATTGACAGCGGTGGGCATGGCGATCGCCGCACCGCTCGGCGTCGGGCTGGCGGTCTGGATGAGCGAGTATCAGCGGCCCGCCTGGCTTGCGCGGCTGGTCGAGTCGGGCGTGGAGATGATCGCGGGCGCGCCGAGCGTGCTGCTGGCGATGTTCGGCCTTGCCCTGTTCGCCCGCCCGACACTGGCCTTCCTCTCGCAGACATCTGCCGGCGGATCTGTATTCGGCCGCTCCTTTTTGACGGCGGGCGCGATGATGTCGCTGCTGGCGCTACCGCTTGTCGTTGCCTCCACGCGCGAGGCGCTGCTGCAGATACCGGCGCACGTGCGCGAGGCGTCCTACGCGCTCGGCAAGACGAAGGCGACGACGATCCGCAAAGTGCTGCTGCCCTCGGTGCGGCCCAGCATCGCCAACGGCATCACGCTGGGCGTCGGGCGCATCGTCGGCGACACCGCCATCGTCGTGATCCTGTTGGGCGCGACGATCCGCCTGGAAGGCGCTGGCGGCGCGCCGCTGCTCTCGACCCTGCGCGGCACCGGCGGCACGCTCACCAGCTACGTGCTGTTCAACTCGCCCGCCGGCGAAGGCAACGCGCACGAAAAGGCCTACGCGGCCGCATTCGTGCTGCTGCTGATGGTGCTTGGGCTGAACGTGATCGTGATGCGACTCAACGCCAGCCGCGCCGGCACCGGACAGAGCCTAGGCGCCGCCGGCCGCTGGCGCGTCATGACAGGGGCCTTGCCGTGGATCCGCTGACGCCAATGTCCGCATCGATCGATCCGGTGCCCACTCATGTAGAGCCAATGAACCCACGGACGATGCCCACCGATGACGAGCCGAGGTGCCCATGGACCCGCTGATGCCCCCGCCCGTGCGCCGGATCGTGCTCGAGCGCGAGCCGACCGTGATCAATCCTCCACCGAACGGGTCGGGTGCAACGACGACGGGTGGGCGTCCCGGTCACGGTGCCCCCACCGACACCCCCCTTTACCGGGAGCCCCCTGACGAGCACACACCAGCTGCCGCCAGGCACGCGGGCGAGCGCGTGCCGGCCTTCGAAGTGCAAGAGCGCATGCGCATCGAAGGCGTTTGGCTTGCCTACGGCGAGAAGTGGGTAGTGCGCGATGTGAATCTGCCTGTACGCAAGGGCGAGGTGCTTGGGCTGATTGGCGCCTCGGGCTCCGGCAAGACGACGCTGCTGCGCTCGCTCAACCGCCTCACCGAGATCACCGCCGGGGCCGCGCGCGCCGGGCGCGTCACGCTCGACGGGCAGGAGATCGGCGAGATCGAGGTCAACTCGCTCAGGCGGCGCGTCTCGATGGTCTTCCAGCAACCCAACCCCTTTCCGATGAGCATCTTCGAGAACATCGCCTACGCGCTGCGCGAGGAGCACGGCGAGCGCGGCGCGCGCAGGCGCAAACGGCGCTCGCGCGAGGATCTGATGCCGGCCGTGGTCGATGCACTGCGCCGCGCAGGGCTCTATGAGGAGGTGGCCGGCAACCTCAACCACCCGGCGCTGCGCCTCTCCGGCGGCCAGCAGCAGCGGCTGTGCATCGCTCGCGCGCTCGCGGCTGGCCCCGAGGTGCTGCTGCTCGACGAGCCCTGCTCGGCGCTCGACCCGATCTCCACCGCGACGATCGAGCAGCTGATCGTCGGCTTGCGCTCCAGCGTGGCGATCGTGATCGTCACGCACAACCTGCAGCAGGCGATGCGCGTGGCCGACCACGTCGCCTTCATGCACCTCGGCGAGCTGGTCGAGTACGGGCCCAGCTCGCAGATCTTCGACCACCCGCGTGAAGCGCGCACGCGCGAGTACGTGAGCGGGGCGTTCGGGTGAGATACCGCGCTGGCGGCGTGCACCCGCGGCTCGGGTGCACTCCTCGCTTGTCGTTTTGGGGATGGATTGGGCGTGCCCGCAGTGCACCTAAGGCACTTGGCGCTGTCGCGAGCAGGCGCATCGATCACCCGTCGCGACGGGACTGGCGTGCCCGAAGTGTCACCGCGGCGCTTGGCGTTGGCCTTGTGGCAGTGACTCTCTGCGGCTGTGAGAGCACACAGGAACGCAGCGCCGAACTACAACATCAGGCAAAACACGACGTGCTCGCGGCGCGGAGCGCCGCCGTGACCAAGGAGAGCCCGAGCGTGCAGGTGCTGCAGAGCACGGTGATCCATTCGAGCTCTCAGAGCGCGGTCGTCGTGGCGCTGCGCAACACCTCCACGCACACGCTCGAGAACGCACCGATCGAGGTGACGGTGCGCGACGCGCGCGGGAGCGTGCTCTACCAGAACAATGCCTCAGGGCTCGAGCCCTCGCTGAGCACCGTCTCACTGCTGATGCCAGGCCGGGAAACGATCTGGGTCGACGACCAGGTGACCGCAAGCGGCGTGCCCGCGAGCGCGAGCGCGCTTGTCGGGGAAGGCACGCAGGCCTCGGGGAGCATCCCCCAACTGAGCATCTCAGGCACGCATCAGAGCGCCGAAGCCGGTGCTGAGACGACCCTCTCCGGAGGCGTTACCAATCATTCGCGGACTCCCCAGCAGAACCTCGTCGTATACGCCGTCGCACGCCGCGGCGTGAAAATAGTGGCGGCGGGACGCGCGGTACTGCCGGAAGTACCGGCAGCAAGCACGAACGTTCCTTTCCAAATCTATTTCGTCGGCGATCCCAGCAACGCACAGATCCAAACAAGCGCGCCGGCCACGACATTCTGAAAAAACGCATTGCCCCCTGCGCACGCGGGGGGCATCCGCCTTTTTGCGCTTCGGACTCCCCGGGCCTCAGTGGCGTTTGCCGCGTTTGAGCATGATCCCCTCGATCACGTGAGCAACGGTCTCGCACGCGTCGACCGCGGCCTCGAGCGACTCGAAGATGTCCTTCCAGCGGATCACGAACATTGGATCGGCGGCACCGCCGGCAAACAGCGAGGCGACGCCGTCGCGCAGCAGCCGGTCGCCCTCGTTCTCCAGGCGGTGGATCTCCACCAGATACGGCCCCGGCTCGGCGCCGGCGCAGAGCTGCTGTAGCGCCTTGACGATCTGCTCGTCGGCGCCAACCAGCACGTCGGCCAGCTCGACGGCCTGCTCCATCGGCGCTTCCACCCCGTACAGCTGCAACAGCGCCGCCGTCTGCTCGGTGTGGTCGATCACGTCGTCGAGCGCCGTGGCCAGCGCGTAGCCGTCGCCGGAGTCGAACGGCAGGCGCAGCCGCCGACCGGGTGGGCGGGACCTCCTACTCAATCGGTGGATTATGTCGTGGGTGATGCGGTCGCCCTCCTGCTCGAAGGACTTGACCTGCTCAGCCAGGCCGGAGCGCTCGGGCAGCTCGGCCAGCAGCTCGCGCAACAGCACGCCGGAGCGCAAAATGTTGCTGGCGGCGTTCTCGACGAGCGTGACGAGCGTCGGGTCGGCCGTGCGGCGCAGAAAGGACATCCGACAAGGGTATGCACACGGCCGCGCCCGCGTCATCCGCTTCACGAGTTCTTTACGAGTCGATCACGACTTTGCAACTCCCGGCGTGGGCTGCCACGCCACCCTACGTGACGGTGGCCGTGCACCAGGACAGCTCCAGCACCCTGTATGCAGGCGAGCTTGAGATCAGGCTCGGCGAGGGTCTCGTGCTCGCAAACGGCCGTGCGCTGACGCTGTCGGTGCGCGAGTTCGAGCTGCTCGGCGCCCTAGCCGGTCGGGCCGGCGCGATCGTCACGCGCGAGGATCTGTACGCGGCCGTGTGGGGTGGACAATTGCGCACCGGCGACCGCTCGGTTGACGTGTACGTGAGCAAGCTGAGAGGCAAGCTGGAGCAGGCCATGCCAGATCGGCGCTTCATCCATACCCACCCCGGTTTCGGCTACCGATTCCAGCCGCAGCCGTGGGGACACGCGCCCGAGCTTTCACGAGATGTTCACAACGGGACACCCGTCGATTGAAGAGACTGAACCCGCACTGAGCCGGCGCAGGGGCCTGTTCGCCTGCTCGCCGTCCCAAAAATCCAGTCATAGGAGACGTTGTGAACAAGAACAAGATCGGCGTGCTAGCAAGTTGCGCGCTGCTCGCAGTCACCCTTGCCGCGTGCGGGAAATCGGGCTCGAGCTCGACCAGCACCTCGGCGAGCTCCTCGTCCGCGACCATCTCCGGTGCCGGCTCGACGTTTGCCGCCCCGGTCTATCAGCAATGGGGCTCGGGCATCTCGGGTCTGACCGTCAACTACAACCCCGTGGGCTCGGGCGCCGGCATCACAGCCCTGGAGGCCAAGACCGTGGACTTCGGCGCCAGCGACCCGCCGTTGAAGCCGGCTGACTTCGCCACTCTAGAAAAGGTCGGTCCCGTCCAGCAGATTCCGATGTTCCTGGGCGCGATCACCGTCTCTTACAACCTGCCGGGCGTCAAGAGCGGTCTCAAGCTCGACGGCCCGACGATCGCCGAAATATTCCTCGGCAAGATCAAGACCTGGAACGACCCGGCGATCGCTGGTCTGAACCCCGGCGTATCGCTGCCGAGCACTCCAATCACGGTGATCCACCGCTCGGACTCCTCGGGCACGACCTCCGGCTTCACCGGCTTTTTGGCCTCGGTGAGCCCGGAATGGAAGAGCAAGGTCGGCGAAGGCAAGACCGTGCCGTGGCCCACGGGCACCGGCGCCAAGGGTAACGCAGGCGTCGCCGGCGCCGTGCAGCAGAGCACCGGCTCTGTCGGATATGTCGAGCAGTCCTATGCGCTCGAGCACAAATTCACATACGCCAGCGTCAAGAACAAGGCAGGCAACTACGTCGAACCGACGCTCGCCTCGACCAGCGCGGCGGCCGAAGGGGTCGAAGTGCCGGCCAACCTCGGCATCAAGATCAAAAATCCCGCCGCGCCGACGGCCTACCCGATCACCTCGCAGACGTTCGTGGTGGTCTACAAGGACATGTGCAAGGCCGGCGTGCCCGGTGGCGAATCGGCCGCCAAGGGCGTCGTGAAGTTCCTGGAATACGGACTCGGCTCCGGCCAGAGCATCCTCAGCCAGGCCGACTACGCGGCGCTACCCGCGGCGATCCTGACCAAGTCCAAGGAAGCGGTCACCGCCCTGCAGTGCAACGGAGCCCCGATCGCGGGCTGAGATGACTCGCAGCCGCCGGCCAAATAGAGTCCTGCACATCGTGAATGAGCAGGCGATGGAGTCGAGCCGCGTCAAGCGTGGCTCGACGGCCGACGGCTAGGGCGTCATATGGAGGCGGCATCTGCAGCCAGCGGCGGGCACTCGATTCTCGAGCGCTCGCCGCTGGCACGCCTTCCCGATCGAGCGCTGCGCTGGGGCCTGACGGCCCTGGCGGCGTCGATCCTCGCGCTGATCGTCTACTTCTTCGTCAAGCTCGTCGGCGAAGCGGGCCCGGCGTTCTCGAAGTTCGGCGTTCTCGGCTTCACATTCGGCAACAACTGGGACGTCAGCACCAACCACTTCGGTGCCTTGGCACTGCTGGTCGGGACTTTGATCACCTCGGGTATCGCGCTGCTGATCGGCGTGCCGGTGGCGGTCGCGAGCGCGCTGTACGTGACCGAGCTGTGCCCGCTGCGCATCCGCGGCCCTGTCACGATCCTGATCGAGCTGCTGGCGGCCGTGCCCTCGGTCGTCTATGGCCTGTGGGGCATCTTCTTCCTCGCCCCAAAGCTGCTGCCGGCCGAGCAGTGGGTCGCCGATCGCCTGTCCTTCGTGCCGTTCGTCGGCGGTGGCCTGGCGACGATCCCCAACTACTTCGTCACCGGGCTGGTGCTGGCGATCATGATCCTGCCGATCGTCAGCTCGCTCTCGCGCGAGGTGATGAGCACCGTCCCCGCCGACCACAAGGAGGCGGCGCTCGGCCTCGGTGCCACTCGCTGGGAGATGATCCGTACAGCTGTGCTGCCCTACTGCCGCAGCGGCATCTCCGGCGCGGCGATGCTCGGCCTCGGTCGTGCGATCGGCGAGACGATCGCCGTGACGATCCTCGTCGGCAACGATCCCAAACTCGGAGGCCACCTGTTCGGCCAGGGCTACAGCCTCGCCGCGGCGATCGCCAACGAGTTCGGCGAAGCTCAGGAACTGCATCGCTCGGCGCTGTTCGCCGCCGGTCTCGTGCTGTTCGTTTTGACGCTGCTGGTCAACGCGATCGCGCGCCTGCTGGTGTTGCGCGCGGCCCGCTCGACCAGGCCGAAGCGCACCGCGGCAGACTTCGCCCAGGCAGGTCCGGCGGGGGCGGGAGCGAGCGTATGAGATCGTGCACAGAACAACCGCGCCGCCCGGCAAGCGCGGCCTACCCGGTAAGCGCAGCACAATCGGCGAGAGTGGCCCGATCAGGGAGCGCGACCCAATCGGCGACAAGGCCGACTCTATGAGTACCCCAGCGCCAACGTTCGAGCGGTTTTCGCTGAGCCCAAGCCGGCGGCGCAAAGACCGCATTGCGCGCGGCGCCGTAGTGACCGCCACCGCCGTCGCGCTCGTGCCGCTCGTCTTGATCGTGTATTACCTGCTCAGCAAGGGACTCGGCTCCTGGAGCATCAAATTCTTCACGACCGACCCAACCGGCAACACCTTCTTCGCGGCCTCTTCGATCGGCGGCATCAAGAGCGCGATCCTCGGCACGATCGAGATGGTGGCGCTCGCCTCGGCAATCGCCGTGCCGCTCGGCCTCGGTGTGGCCGTCTGGCTGGTCGAGTACGGCAAGTCCAGCCGCTTCGCGCACACGGTGCGCTTCTTCATCGACGTGCTCACCGGCGTACCATCGATCATGTTCGGGCTGTTCATCTACATAGCGCTGATCGTAGGCACCGGTACTTCCTACGCCGCCTACAAGGGCGCCTTCGCGCTCTCGCTGCTGATGCTGCCGGTGGTCACGCGTGCGGCCGAGGTCGTGCTGCTGCTCGTGCCGGGCTCGCTGCGCGAGTCGGCGTTGGCGCTCGGTGCACCGCGCTGGAAGGTGATCTTCAGGATCGTGCTGCCGACCGCGCTGCCAGGTCTGCTGACCGGCATTCTGCTGGCCATCGCACGCGCGGCCGGCGAGACCGCGCCGCTGCTGTTCACGGCCGGGGCGACGATGAAGACGGGGTTCAACCTCAACGGTTTCATGAACTCGCTGCCGATGCAGATATACACCGATGTCACATCTCCGACCACAGCAGTGGTAAACCGTGCTTGGGGAGCAGCCTTGACGCTCGTCGTCATGATCCTCCTACTCAACCTCTTCGCGCGGCTGCTGGCGCGTAGGAGCAACCTCAGATGAGCGCTGATAAGCCGACGATGAGCGTAGAGAAGCCCACGATCAGTCCGGGGGAAACCACGATGAGTGCAGATGAGTCAAGCCCCTCGTCTCCGACACGGAGGACTACGATGAGCCCCGAGGACCAGCACACACAGATGCTCGACCCCAGCCGAAGCCAATCTCCCAAGGGCCCCCAGAGCGCTCCGTCCGCCCCCGCCAACGTGCGCGCGAACGTCAGCGACGGGCTGGCCGTCAAGCTCGAGCAGCTGCGCGCCTTCTACGGCGATGTCGCGCAGGTCAAGAGCATCGACCTCGATTTCCACGCCAACGAGGTCACCGCGATCATTGGCCCCTCAGGCTGTGGCAAGTCGACGATGGTGCGCTGCATCAACCGCATGCACGAGGAGGTACCGGGCGCACGCGCCGAGGGCAAGGTGCTGCTCGACGGCTTTGACATCTATGACTCGAGCGTCGACGTCGTCGCCGTCCGGCGCGCGATCGGCATGGTCTTTCAGAAGCCCAATCCGTTCCCGACGATGTCGGTATTCGACAACGTCGCGGCCGGGCTTCGCTTGGCCTCGCGCGGGCGCGGAGACCTTCACAACAAGGTCGAGACCGCTTTGCGCGGCGCGGGCTTGTGGGACGAGGTCAAGGACCGTCTCTCGGAGGCGGGCGCCGGCCTCTCCGGCGGACAGCAGCAGCGCCTGTGCATAGCGCGCTCGCTGGCGGTGGAACCGGAGGTGATCCTGATGGACGAGCCCTGCTCGGCGCTCGACCCGATCGCCACGCTGAAGATCGAGGAGCTGATCGACCAGCTCAAGAGCAAGGTCACGATCGTGATCGTCACGCACAACATGCAACAGGCCGCGCGTGTGGCCGACCGCACCGCGTTCATGCTCAGCGGCGAACTGGTCGAGGTCGGCCCGACGCAGCAGATCTTCACCAACCCGCACGACTCCAGGACTGAGGAATATGTCACCGGGAAGTTCGGCTGAGGATATGCCCATGAGCTCATCCGAGGTAAACGCCGGACAGGCCACGTCGCTGAACGCCCAGCAGGGCCGCCAGCACTTCCAGCAGCAGCTGCAGGAGCTTGAGAATCGCGCCTTGGGCGGACTCGACGTCGTGACCGAACAGCTCGACCGCACGCTCGAGGCGCTCGCCCACCAGGACGTGGAGCTTGCCCAGATGGTGATCGCCGACGACGACCGCGTCGACGGGCGCTACCTGGAGGTCCACCAGGGCATCCTCTCGCTGCTTGCCACACAGGCACCGGTGGCCGGCGACCTGCGGCTGGTCGCGGCGCTCTTGCACGTGATCGTGCACGTCGAGCGGATGGGCGATCAGTGCGTGAACATCGCGAAGCTGATCCCGCTGTCCGGCTATGAGCCGCCTGTGCGTCCGGAGGTGCTCGAGCTGATCTTGAAGATGGGGGCCTACGCCCGCTCTGAGATCGTGCAGTGCAAGGCGGCCTTCTCCGGTCGCGATGTCGGGCTCGCCGAAGACCTCGCCCGTCAGGATCGCGAGATCAACCGCCTCAACCGCGAGATCTTCCGCCACGCGCTCGAGATCGGCGACGACGCCGACACGCGCGAGTGGGCAATGCACATGATCCTGGTGGCACGGGCGCTCGAGCGCATCGGCGACAACGCGGTGGACGTGGGCGAGCAGGTCGCTTTCGTCGTGACGGGCCTGTTCCGCGAGTTCTCCGACCAGACCAACCCGCTCGGCAACTAAAAAGAGCTGTGCGGCAGGGCGTCATGGATCATGAAGCTGGGGTGTGTGGCTCATCTTTTTGAATGATCTGCCCAACACCCCCCTTTGCGAAGGCTTATATAAAGGTTAGGTACCAAAATAAATGCCTCCGCTCCACACCAAAGGGGTATCGAGACGTGCAAGCCATTTTTGAAAGACCTTCTGAGCCCGTCCTTCTGAGCCCGTACCGCCGCAAACAGCGGCAACACGCCTGTAAAGATCCTGTGACTATCGTCTGCGCCTCTTGCCATTCGCGCGCAAAGCGCCTATACACTGCGCCTAGATGACGACGGGCATCCTCTCCACGGATGAAGGGGTCGCTTCGAGCGCAGGGGGCACGTCCTCATTGCGCATCGCGGTGCTCGACCGCGACAGCGGCTTCATTCAGGTTCTCGGCAAGCGCATGGACCGTCTCGGTTGGGAGCATCGCGTGCTCGCCAGCCCCGTGCCGACTGACGCGATCGCCTCGATGCGCCTCAGCGCTCTTGTCGTCGACCTTGCTGTGCTCGGACCACCCGCCTGGGAATGGTTGGAGCGCCTTTGCGGTGCGCTGCCCGAGCTCGGGATCGTCGTCTGCACCGGACCCTCGACCGTCGCCCAGCGGGTGCGCGGGCTGCGTCTTGGGGCCGACGACTGGATCACCAAGCCCTGCCACCCCGAGGAGGTGATCGCACGCGTCCAGGGCCTGGTCAGGCGCCGCCGCCGCGCCACCGCACGGACCGAGTCAAAGCCTGTGTCCGCCGGCGAGGTGCAGATCCGCTCCGACCGTTTCCAGGCGTTCGTGTCCGGGCGCAGCCTCGAGCTGACGCGGCGCGAGTTCGAGCTGATCGAGCTGCTTGCCGGCGGCGAAGGACGCGTGCTCGAGCGCGAGGAGATCTACTCGCGCCTGTGGGGCTATGCGATGGTGCGCGGCGACCGTTCGGTCGACGTGTTCGTGCGCAAGCTGCGCCAGAAGCTCGAGAAGGCCTCACCGCAGTGGCGCTACATCCACACCCACTTCGGGATCGGCTATCGCTTCGCGGCCGAACGCCACGACGTGCAAGAAGAGGGCGTGGAACCTACTGAGCAGACAGAAGCGAGCATCGACGAGCAGCTCACACGCATTGACACCCGCGACGGCGTCGCCCCAAGCGACTCGGCCGCCGGCGGAGAGCCGCCCAGCCCGCGCGAGGCCGGCGGGCTAGATGCCGGCGGAGGCGACCCCGGCGATCAGGGCGAGCTCGACGGGACGCAGCAGGAGTACGAGCTCAGCACCACCGGCGCCTAGCCGCACGACGGCGAGGCCACCCTTCTTCAAATCGACGCGACCGCCGGTGAGTTCGCCAACGATTCCTGAGAGGTCGGGCTCGTGAGCGACGAGCAGCACCGGACCATCCGCGCCGACGCCGGCAAGCAGCTCGAGCGCCTCGCGTGCACGGATGCCGCCGGCAAGCAGCGGGTGCAGCTCCAGCAGCGCGCGCTCGCGCTCGCCCATCTGCTCCAGCGCCAGCTCGGCCGTTTCGCGTGCACGAGCCTTCGGGCTCGCGAGGATCGCGGCGAACTCCACTTCAGCTGCCGCCAGCGCGACGCCGGCGCTGCGGGACTGGCCCTTGCCGCGATCGGTCAACTGCCGCTCTGCGTCGGGACGCGTACCGTGGGGCTCTGCGTCGGCGTGACGGAGCAGCCAAAGCTGGCGGGCCATAGCCATAGGGTTCTGCGAGCATAGAAGAGTTGAGCCAAGAGATGAGCGACGAGCACCACCCCAACAATCGCGAGCGCCCGCAGCCAGACCGCCGGCTGGACGATCCCTCGCTGTACATCAACCGCGAGCTCTCGTGGCTGGACTTCAACGAGCGCGTGCTGCAGCTCGGCGAGGACGAGTCGATTCCGCTGCTCGAGCGAGTCAAGTTCTGCGCGATCTACACAACGAACCTCGACGAGTACTACATGGTGCGCGTGGCGGGGCTGCACGATCAGATCGACGCTGGCGTGGAGAACCCTAGCCAGGACGGACGCACGCCCTCTGAGACGATCGCCGGAATTCGCGAGCGCGTGCTGGAGCTCGGGGGCCGCCTGAGCGGCTGCTTCGAAGCCCGCCTGCGCCCGGCGCTTGCCGAGCACGGCGTGAGCGTCGTCAGTTTCGAGCAGCTCGACGACGAGCAACGTGCCTACTTGGCGCAGCACTTCCGACGCGTGATCTTTCCGGCTTTGACACCGCTCGCCGTGGCCCCGGGACGCCCCTTTCCCTACATCTCGAACCTGTCGCTCAGCCTGGCGGTGCTGGTGCGCGATCCCGCGGGCGGCGAGACGGTGTTCGCGCGCGTGAAGGTGCCGACCGAGATCCTGCCGCGCTTTGTGGCGGTGCGCCCCGCCTCTCCCGCCGTACCTGCGGCCCACTCCGCAACGGCCCACTCCGCAATGGACGCGAACGGGCCATCCCCGGAGGCGCATAGCTCGCCGACGGCTGCACCGGCGCCAGCCTCGGCCTCAAGCGGCAACACCGCGGCGGCAAACATCACGCTCGTGCCACTGGAGGACGTGATCGCCCACCATCTCGATGCTCTGTTCCCGGGCATGGAGATCGTCGACTACGACGTCTTCAGGGTCACCCGCGATGCCGACCTGGAGGTCTCCGACGACGCCGCCGACCTGCTGCAGGCCGTCGAGGACGAGCTGCGCCGGCGCCGCTTCGGCGAGATCGTGCGCGTCGAGCTCGGCACCAGCTGCTCTGAGCGCCTGCGCGAGGAGCTGATCGGCCTGCTCGGCGTGCGCGAGGACGAGGTCTACCCGGTCGCAGGACTGCTCGACATGGGAGCGCTGTGGCAAATCGTGAAGCTTCCGGGTATGCCCGAGCTGCGCAATACGCCGTATGCACCGGTCACTCACCCGCGCCTGTTGCGCCACGAGGGCGAGCGCCCGGACGTGTTTGCCGCGATGCGCGAGGGCGATGTGCTCGTGCACCATCCCTATGACTCCTTTGCCACCTCGGTCGAGCGCTTCGTCGAACAGGCGGTGGCCGACCCAAACGTGCTTGCGATCAAGCAGACCGTGTATAGAACGAGCGACGATTCGCCGCTCGTTCCAGATCTGATCGCGGCGTCTGAGCGCGGCAAGCAGGCGGTCGCGCTCGTCGAGCTGACGGCGCGCTTCGACGAGCGTATGAACATCCATTGGGCCAAGGCACTGGAGGAGGCGGGCGTGCACGTCGTCTACGGGCAGCCGGCCCTGAAGACGCACGCCAAGTGCGTGCTTGTCGTACGCCGGGAGGGTGATGGCGTGCGTAACTATGTACACGTCGGCACCGGCAACTACCACTCGGCTACCGCGCGCCTGTACACCGACTTCGGTCTGTTCACGATCGACGAGGACATCGGCGCGGACGTCGCCGACATGTTCAACAACCTCACCGGCTACGGGCGCCCGCTGCGCAATCGCAAGGTTCTGATCGCCCCGGCGCATCTGCGCGAGGGACTGATCGCCGAGATCGACGCGACGATCGCAGCCCACTCGCCCGCCTCGCCTGGGCGGATCGCGATGAAGATGAACGCGCTGGTGGACGGCCCCTGTATCCGCGCGCTCTATCGGGCCTCCCGCGCCGGTGTGCGCGTGGACCTGAACGTGCGCGGCATCTGCTGCCTGCGCCCGGGGGCCCCCGGCGTCTCTGAGAACATCCGCGTCGTGTCGGTCGTCGGGCGCTTGCTCGAGCACTCGCGCGTGTACACGTTCGAGCGCGGCGGCGAGCGCACCGTGTACATCGCCTCGGCCGATCTGATGCCGCGCAACCTCGACCACCGCGTGGAGCTTGCGGCGCCGATCGACTCGCCCGAGCTGCGCGCCGAGCTGATGGACACGCTGGAACGAGCCTTCGCCGACAACCAGAGCTCTTGGGAACTGCACGCCGACGGCGTCTGGCGCAGGCAATCCCCCGGGCCGGGCGAGCGGGCGCGCAACATGCAGCTGGAGCTGATGGAGCTGCACGCGCGGCGCGCCGCCGAAGCGCGTCCAGCCGAGCGCGAGAGCACGGCACTCGGGCTCTAGCCCACGAGAACCGGAACCGTCACCGTGACGCGATCGTCGCTGCAGTTGACATAGACGCTCACCGACACCAGGTACCTGCCCTTGGCAGCGTAGCGATGCGCCACTCGCCACGTTTGACTTGCCGGGCGCAGGCCCCCGCTCGGGCAGAATTGGGGGATTGCACCCGACCCGCTCGTGGTCCCGTCGCCGTAGCGCAGCAGATACCCAAAGGCTCCACGCGCGCCCAGCTCGTGTGCGGCGAGCACGATCCGCACAGGCACTCCACGTCTTGCCAGCTTCGGCTCCACGACGAGCCTCACCGTCAGGCCACCTGAGCGCACGGTCCTCGCGCCAGCTCGCGCTCCGGTATGGGGGTTGGTGGACGGGACGCTGCTCGTCCGGTCCACCGTGCCCGTCATCGCCGTGCCTAACCCACAGCCGGCGAGTGCCAGCGCCATGCCCAGCGTGAGCGCGAGAGCCTTGGCGAACACCAGGTACCTACGGCCAGGGCCGAGATGCCTGGAGGCCACCAAGATACTCAACCGCGGTATTCGCGTCTCAACTATCTTCCTCAGCGAGAGCTTCTTCCAGACCCGAGCCGCCAATCGAGAAGCCAGTTGCTATGCAGGCGCTCGAGGAGGTGCACGATACGCCCACCAGTCTGTTGCTCGTCGCTTCCGGATTCGGTGTTTCCTGGATCGTCCACGCCGTCCCATTCCAACTCTCGGCAAGCGTGACTTCTACGCCGCCGCTGTTGACATAGTCCCCGACGCCGACACAGCTGGTGCTCGAAGTACACGACACACCGATCAGGATGCTGCTTTTCGCGCCCGTCGGATTCAGCGGTTCTTTCAACGTCCACGCCGTCCCGCTCCAACTCTCGGCAAGCGTGACTTCCACACCACTGCTATTGACATAGCGCCCAGTCGCGATACACGACGTGCTCGACGCGCACGACACACCGGACAGGCTGCCGCTTGTCGCGCCCGTTGGGTTAAGCGGTTCTTTGAGCGTCCACGCCGTGCCATTCCAACTCTCGCCAAGCGTCACCTGCGTACCGCTGCTGTTTACGTAAGCACCCACAGCGATGCACGAGGTAGTGGTAATACACGACACACTGACCAGCTTGCTGCTTTTTGCCCCCGTCGGAACGATCGGTTCCTTCAGTGTCCACGTCGTGCCATTCCAACTCTCGCCAAGCGCTGTTTCCACACCCGAGCTGTTGATGTAGCGCCCAACGCCGATGCACGAAGTGCTCGACTTACACGATACGCCGATCAGGCCGCTGCCTTTCGCGCCCGTCGGATTAGGGGTTTCCTGCAGCGTCCATTCTTTCCCGTTCCAACGCTCGGCGAGCGTCACTTCGGTGCCACCGCTGTTGAGACGATGCCCGACCGCCGTACAGGCTGAGATAGTCGTGCACGACACGACCGCCAGGCTGCCGCTGGGCTCCTGGGGGATGGCCGTTTCCTGGAGGGCCCATTTTTTGGTGGTGCTCCAGCGCTCGGCGAACGCCGATTCCGAGCCGTTGACGTAGCTCCCTGCCGCGGTGCACGCTTCGGTCCCGCTACACGACACGCCGGCCAGCCCACTGTTTTTGGCGCCCGACGGATTAGGCGTTTCCTGCACACTCCATACTTTGGCGCTCAATGCCTCCCCGAGCGTCACTTCCACACTCGAGCTGTTGACGTAATGCCCGACCGCCTCGCACGTTTCTTCAGTGGTGCCGCGGCAGGAGACGCCTAGCAGGCTGCTGCTCTTGGCGCCCGTCGGGTTCGGAGATTCAACGATCGACCATGCTCCAAGCAGCACCCAATGCTCGGCAAGGGTGACTTCCACACCCGAGCTGTTGACATAGTGTCCTACCGCGCTGCAACCAGCCGGGCACGACACGCCCGACAGACTGCCGCTTTTCGCCCCCGTCGGATTGGGTGTTTCTGAAACCGTCCATTTGGCCGAGGTACCGGCCCGGAGCTCGGCTAGCGTTACTTCCGCGCCCGTGCTGTTGACATAATGGCCTACCGCCATACACGATTGGCCGCCGAGCACGTTACACGACACGCCCGACAGACTACTGTGTGTCGCACCGGTCGGGATGGCGGTTTCTTGGATCGTCCACCGCCCTTCGCCGCCAAGGGAATGCTCTGCAAGCGCAACTTCCGTACCCGAGCTGTTGACGTAGTGGCCCACGGCAGTGCATTCTTCTCCAAATTCACCGGCTGTGCACGCAACGCCTGACAGACTGGCGCTTTTTGCGCCCGTCGGATTGGGAACTTCTCGGATCGACCACGCTACGCCGTTCCACCGCTCCGCCAGCGTGATTTCCGTGCCCGACGCGTTGATGGCGTGCCCAACCGCATTACACGATGTGGTTTCGTCACACCAGATACCTGTCAGAGCGCTCTTGGCATAAGCTTCAGGAGTTTCCTCTATTGACCATGCCGTGCCATTCCAATGCTCGGCAAGCGCGGTTTCGACACCTGCCTTGTTGAGATAATGACCCACCGCATAACACGATTCCGCCGCTGGACAGGACACACTTGCCAGGCTGTTGGTTTTCGTATTTGTCTCGGCCGATAGGTTTGTTATTGCTTGGCCGACCCAGCCGTTGAGATGAAAAACGCCGTTTGGCGTTCCCCAACCGGTGGGTCCATCGTAGCCAGACTTGGCGGCGCATAGATATTCATCTTCGGCAGGAGGCGTACACGCCCCGTTCCCGCCCGAGGTGATGTCGAACAACATCCCGGGCTTTTTGTAGAAGGCTTCGGCTCCTGCCGACCTCGTGGCGCTGTTGGCATGGGCCTCGATCGCGGCGATGAGAGGCGAAGAGACGCTTGTACCGCCGACATCTATCCACCGACCCTCGTAGACCGACACCGGCGTTTCGTTGTTGGCGACCGCGGCGACATCGTTGTCTGTCCGCTTGGTGCAGCCGGTGTCGGTTTGCCAGGTGGGCTTGGCCTCATACAAGCTGCAACCGCTGCCACTGCCGGACCACACCGACTCAGCCCAGCCACGCGAGCTTTTTTCTCGCCTGAGACTGGTTCCGCCGACGGCTATCACGTTGGGCGAGGTCGCGGGCCAGCTGGGGGCGCCAACGCCGTCGTCATAGCCCGAGTCGCCAGAGGACACCGTCACCGGGATTCCCGCGTGTTTGTAGTCCGCGAGATATTCCGCGCAGCCTTTTTTGGCTGGGCAGTAAGTTTCGTTGTTCTCCGGGTATCCGTAGCTGTTGCTGATCTCGGTTGCGCCCAGTTTGGCCGCCTCTTCGGCCGAGGCCGCGGTGTCTTTGGGTTCCTGGGTCGTTGCCTCCACAAGCGTGATGTGGCAGTGCGGACACGCCGCGGAGACCATGTCCAAGTCCAGAGCCGACTCCAGCTGCCAATCCGCTTCGAGCAGTTCGCCTTCTTTGGGATAGTTTTTTTCTTCGCCTTTTTGGTTGACCCTTTTGAAGCAGCCGTTGGCCGTCGTGCACGGTTCAAGACCATACGTTTCGCGATATTTGGCGAGATCGGATTCGGCGGCCGCATAGCCGTAGGCGTCGACGAGCGCCACCGTTTGCCCGGTACCGCCCGAGGCGGGGATCGAATACGCGGACTGGAGGTCCCGGGGGCCATAGCCCCCTTCGACTCCGCCGCCTTCCACAAGCTGCGCAACACCGGGGATCTTGTATCCGGATGGCGTCTTTACGGCGGGAGGGTCGATGACGATGTTGCACTCGATCATGCGTCCCCCGGGCGGGCACGGCGTATATGGCATCGTGCTGGAGGGAGTCAGCGAATATTTGAGCCTGGCCGCCGAGCCCTCGCCGGCCGCCGCTGACTGCGCGATGCCCAAGCCGAGCAGGAGGGCAGAGAGCATAACCGTGAGAACTGTTCGCCGAGTTGGACCGGCTATGTGGCCCCGCCCGCTCGACCGACGCGCGCCATCCTGCGTTTTCAAGTCAAGGTCCCCAAACCTATTCCTCATATCCCCACTCCCCATTTTGGGACTCACCCGGATAGCAACAAAGCCGCCGCCTAAGCACAAACGGATCAGCGATATTCTGGTGTGCACATAACTACGTATATGCACGTTACGCGATCCTAAACAGACTCGCGACCACATGTCAACCGGATTTACGATATTCGTCTACTTTGCCGGTAGGGCGAATTACGCAAATAGCGGGATGTTTACTCGAAGCTGGGCGCGGCCGTTCGAGCTCGGAGCTACCCGGTGTCTCAGGATGTGGTCGCCGGACCCGCCCAGGGCGAGTCCGGCGGGCGCCTCACAGGCTGCTGAGCGCCTCGCGCAGCTCGTCCACCGTCTGGTAGTCGAGCCCGAGGCGGTGGTCGTGGCGGTGGCGCACCACGCCCTGCTCGTCGATCACAATCACCGCACGCGCGGTCGAGCCGAGGCCTGGCATCACAGCGCTGTAGGACTTCGCCACGGCCTTGTCCACATCGGCCAGCAGGGGCACGTTGAGACCGTGCTTGGCGGTGAACTGCTCGTGCGAGGCGAGGTCTTGAGAGGAGATGCCCACGACTGTGGCCTGTAGCGAAGCAAAGTCCTCGGCGCGGTCGCGGTAGGAGCAAAACTGCTTTGTGCAGACCATCGTGTTATCGCCCGGATAGAACAGCAGCACCACGCGCTCGCCACGATGATCGGAGAGCTTGAACGGGCCACTTGTGCCTTGAAGCTCGAAGTCCGGCGCCTGCTCTCCCACTTTCGGTGTCTTGGCCATGTCTAGCTCCTCGCCTTGGTTGCACGTAGCATCGAGGATAACGGGGGCGAGCATCCGTAGAGCTTCGGCTATGCAAAAGGATCCCGGGCCTCGATTCCGTCATAGCGACGGAAATCTCTGTCGCGCGTATAAATGACTGTGACCCCGTGCTCGCGCATCAAGGTCGCGAGCTGGGCATCGGGAACATGGTTACCGCGTGTGTCCTCCCCGGCCGTTTCCAGGTATAGGTCCCAAAAATTGGCGCCCTCGGCCGGCGTCCTGATGTTTGGGCGCTCCAACAACCCGGTAATCGCCGCGGTCGCTTGCTTGGCCGGGGTGGGATTGGGAAAGATCCCCGGATGTGTGGCGATGCGTAGAAAACCCATGATCGTGGGCCAGAACAGGTATAGAAGCTCAGGACCGCGAGCGAGGCCACCGAGGAATTCACGAGCCGACCCGTACAGGTCGTCATCGGTGTTGGCCGCATACAGGAGGATGTTGGTATCGACGGTGACACTCAAGACATCGGCGACCCGTCCGACCCTACCTCCAGAACCCTCCAGAGTGCGTCCTTGTCCTCGAGATCGACCTTTGGCTTGCCCAACGGCCAACTCGGCCAGAGAAGCGGCGTCGTCTCTTGGCTGGCGTCCTCTCGCAAAGCGACCGCCAACCGCTCGGATGCAAGCTGTCCCATGCTCTTGCGCTCGAGGCGTGCACGCGTTCGCAACTGCTCCAGCACCGATGAATCGAGATCGAGCGTGGTGCGTGTCATGATGCTTGATGCTAACAGAGAACACATCTGATGTAGCACGCACTTGGAGAGTTCGCCTCTCGCCGGCGGGATGGAGTACTTTTCGTGAATAATCGAGCCTCGCGCGCCGAGCGTCGTAAGCTGGGCGAAAGCATCCCTCTGTCCCTGGTCGCCGTATCCCCCGCGACGACTCCCCTCCCCACCAAGGTTCTAACGATGCTCAAGTTCGCCCGCTGGTCCACAACGCACCGCCTGTACATCGCGATCGGCTGGGTGATCCTGCTGATCGGCGTCAACGTCATCTCCCAATCGAGCGGAGGAGCGGCCTACTCGAACAACTTCACGCTGCCCAACTCCGACGCGCAGCGCGCCTCGGACCTGCTGGCGCATAGCTTTCCCGCGCAGGCCGGCGACCGCGACACGATCGTCTTCAAGGTCGCGCACGGCAATGTGCGCGAACCGGCCGTGCAGAGTCACATGACCAAGCTGTTTGGCGAAGTGAGCCGCCTGCCGCACGTGACGGGCGTGATCAGCCCCTACGCGGCCAGCCAAGCCGGCAAGGCCATATCTGCCAACGGGCAGATTGCGTTCGCCACCGTCGTATTCAACGAGAAGGCCAACGAACTGCCCAAGAGCGCGGGCGAAGGCGTGGTCAAAGCGGCCGAGGCGGCGCGCACGCCGGGCCTGCGGATCGAGCTTGGCGGGCAGGCGATCGAGCAGACAGAGCAGGAAGGCTTCGGGATCACCACCGCGGTCGGCCTGATGGCGGCGATCGTGGTGCTGCTGATCACCTTCGGGTCGCTGATCGCGATGGGCCTGCCGATTATCACGGCGCTGCTCGGACTCGGCACCGGCCTGGGGTTGATCGCTCTGTTCACGCATGTGGTCGACACGCCCAACTTCTCCTCCGAGCTCGCGGCGATGATCGGTCTTGGCGTAGGGATCGACTACTCGCTGTTCATCGTGACGCGCTTTCGCGAGGCCTACGCGACGCCCGGCGCCAGCTTTGGCGACGTGCGCGAGTCCGTCGTGCAGGCGATGGACACCGCGGGGCGCGCGGTGCTGTTCGCGGGCTGCACGGTTGTGATCGCGCTGCTGGGCATGATGCTGCTCGGCGTCGACTTCCTCTACGGCGTTGCGATCTCGGCCTCGATCGGCGTGCTACTCGTGATGCTCGCCTCGCTGACGCTGCTGCCTGCGTTGCTCACGATCGCAGGCAAGCGCGTGGTGCGACCCAGCCGTCGCGCGCGCCGCCGCGGCGTGCAGGCCACAGACGCACGCCACGGTAAGAATTGGCTGCGCTGGAGCCAGTTCGTGCAGGCTCACTCTTGGCCGATTGCGCTGGGCGCGACGCTCATCCTGCTGGTCATAGCGGCACCCGCCACAGCGCTGCGACTCGGGTCCAGCGACGCGAGCAATGACCCGGAGAGCTTCACCACCTACAAGGCGTATCAGCTGCTTGCCGAGGGCTTCGGACAGGGGTTCAACGGACCGCTACAGGTTGTCGCGCGGGTCCCGGGCGCGAGTAATCCCGCCAAGCAGGCAGCAAAACAAGGTGTCTTGCTGACCGCACCTACTTCACCCGCGGGCAAGGCCGCGGTCGAAGACCTGCGTGTCGCGATGGCGAGCGTCAAGGGCGTGGCATCGGTGGCACCAGCCAAGTTCAACCCCGCCGGAGATGTGGCGACGATTTCCGTCTATCCGAGCTCGTCACCCCAGGCTTATGCCACGACCCAGCTTGTCTCCCAGTTGCGCGGCGAAACGATCCCGCCGGTGGAGGCGAGCACCGGTATGCACGTGTACGTCGGCGGCGTCACGGCCGGGGCGGTCGACTTCGCGGCCGTCCTCGGCAAGAAGCTGCCGTTGTTCATCGGCGTGGTGGTGCTGCTCTCGGCGCTGCTCTTGATGATCGTGTTCCGCTCGCTCGTCATCCCCCTGCAGGCGGCGCTTATGAACCTGCTGAGCATCGGCGCCTCTCTAGGCGTGATCGTGGTCGTCTTCCAGTGGGCGTGGCTCGACTCGATCATGGGCGTCAAACCCGGCCCGATCGAGTCGTTCGTGCCCGTGATGCTGTTCGCGATCGTGTTCGGGCTGTCGATGGACTACGAGGTGTTCCTGATCTCGCGCATCCATGAGCAGTGGACTCGCGTCGGCGACAGCCGCCGTGCGGTCAGCGAAGGGCTGGCGCTCACCGGCCGCGTGGTGACGGCGGCCGCGGCGATCATGATCTGTGTGTTCTTGTCGTTCATGCTCGGTGAAAGCCGTGTCATCAAGGAGTTCGGGCTGGCCCTCGCCTCGGCGGTATTCCTCGACGCGATCGTCGTGCGCTGCCTGCTGTTGCCGGCGGTGCTGAACATCGTGGGCGACGCCACCTGGGCGATCCCAGCTCGCCTCGATCGATTGCTTCCGCGCTTGAACATAGAGGGCAGCGCCTCCCGCCTGAGCCCAGCAGACGAAGCCGAGCTCGCCACGTTCGCCTCCGAGCAGAAGCCAGTCCCCGCGGGGACACGCGGGGGGACAGAGGGCTGAGCAACATGCGCAGGGGGCTGTTGGCGGCCCTGCTGTGCATGGCGCCAGCGGGCTGCTGCTCCGCAGCCGCGGCAGCCGAGCAGCACGATATCCACGGGCCCGCATCGTCCGCACTGGCCGCTTCGGCGTTGAGAGCTCCGGGCCAGGCTGCCCCGAAACAAGCTGGGCACACGGGGGCGAGCGTAGAGCCTTCGGTGCTCGTCGTGTTTCTTCCCCCCGGTCGCTCACGCCGAAGGGCCCAATCCGAAGACGACGCGATCGAGGCCGAGCTGAGCTCGATACCGACGCTCTCGATAGGCATCCTGAGTGCCACCCAAGGCACATACAACGCAGACCAGATGCTGCTCGACATGACTCAGGGCGCACGGGTCTCCTACTCGGCTTACAGCCCCGAACATCCGCCGAGCCTATCCTCCCTGGAGCTTGACCTGACTACCGAGCACGGACTCCCTGCCAGTGCGCACATCTCCTCATGGCCGGCGACCCTGAGACGCGCGCAGGGCGCTCCTCAGCTACTGAAGCCAGGGCTGCTCGCCACATCGATTCCAGGTGGGGCAGCTTATGCCGCTCCGTACTTCTCCAATCTGCCTGGTAGTGGCACCATCGAAGTTGAAATCGCCAAGCCCGTAAGCAGCCCCGCGACGGTCGATTGGCCCCTCGCGGCCAATAGTTCCGGGCGGATCGCCGCGCTCTCCTTCGGATCTTCCGGCACGCTTCTAGCCCGCATTGACAAGCTGCGCGCCACTCACAGTCTGGTGGTTGCGGACTTGCCGCAGGGAGCAAACGGTTATAGCGACCTACGCTCGCTGGCCGCGGGTCGCTCGCCCCGCGAACTGCTCGTTGTCGTACAGAGCGCGCCCAACCTCCCCGGGCACGAACTGCTGTGGAGCGCATTCGCCGGGTTGGGCTCCGGCGGCGACACGCTCACATCGCAGAGCACCAATCAACGCGGCATGATCGCCGCGATCGACATTGGTCCGACGATCCTCGACCACCTGGGACTCCAGATACCAGCCGACATGCGCGGCAAGCCTGTACGACTCGACGGCGCCTTCGACGGCGCGAGCCTGCGCGCATTGAAGGCTCGGCTGGTTGTCATCGATTCGCGCAGGCTGCCCGCGCTGGCTTGGCTGGCGCTCGCTTGGGCGTTTTTGCTCATGGCCGCGCGGCTGCCCATCGGAGACACGAACCGCGGCCAGCGAACTGCATGGGCCATGCGAGTCGGAGCGATCGCGCTGTTGTGGGCTCCGGTCGCCGTACTGCTACCCGCTGCCCTCGAGCCGAGTCGCACGGTCGAGCTCGTTCTGATCGTCGCCACTTGCTTTGTGCTCAGTGCGCTCACCGACCTGCTCGTGCCGTGGCCGCGAGCGCCACTTGTGCCCGCGGTGGTAGCAGTGGTCGCTTTGACCGTCGATGCGCTCGCCGGCACACAGCTGCTGATGCGCTCGCTGCTTGGGCCCAGCCCGGCTTTTGGGGCGCGCTTCTATGGGATCGGCAACGAGCTGAAGTCGGGGCTTGCCGTGCTCGTCTTCACCGCGGTGGCGGCGGCACTCTATCCCTGCGTACGCAGTCGTCGTGCGGCGGCGACGATGGCCTGCGCGGGCATCGTGCTCGCGATCGTCGAGGGCTCGGCGCGCATAGGCGCAGGCGTCGGGGGCGTGATTCTGGTGAGCGCGGGAACCGCCGTAGCCACCGTGATGCTGCTGCCGGGCACGCTCAACCGCAAGCGCTTGCTGATCGTGATGGCGGCGCCCGTTCTTGGCTTGATCGCGCTTGCCGCGATCGACCTCGCCACAGCCCACGGCTCCGGACACTTCACCGGCAGTGTGCTCGACGCGCGCTCGCCGGGGGACATCCGCGACATCGTCGTGCGCCGCTCCTCAGCCGCGTGGGACGAGCTGAAGAACCACCTGATGCCGCTCGCCACCGCGCTTGCGCTGATCGCCTCGTTCATCGCGGTCCGCCGCCGCGATCGTGTGCTCGCGCCGGTCGCTTCCGATCCGGGGTGGCTCGCCGCACTCGCCGGCGGGCTCGCCTCGGGCGTGATCGGCGCGCTCACCGAGGACTCCGGCCCGGTGCTGCTGGTGGTCGCTGTCGGGGCGCTCGGCTGCGTGCTCAGCTACCTGTGGGGCAAGCCTGTGAGGGCGCAACGTGTCAGCCGGCGCAGTCCGAGCACTCCCCCCGAAGCACGATCTCGTGCTCGGACACAGTCAGCGGCACCCTCCGGCTGAGACTCACGATCGCCTGCTCCAAAGCATCGTCGGAGAATGGCATCACCAGGCCGCAGCCATCGCACACTAGGTGGTGGTGATGCTCCTCATGGGTGCACACGCGCTCGTAGCGGACCATCGCTTGACCGGTCTCCACGCGCTGCACCAAACGCAAACCCTCGAGCTCGTCGAGGACGCGATAGACGCTCGCACGACTCACGCGTCGCTCGGCCTTGCGCAGCTCGTCCTCGATCTCAACTGCCGTCAGCGCGCACGTTTGGGCATCGAGCAACTCGAGCAGCGCGCGCCGCGCACCGCCGCGCTTGTGACCGGCCTCAGCCAGCGTCGCCTCCGCACGCTCGATCCAGTTCTCGCCACGCACGGTCGAGGCCGCGGCGGACGCATCGGTTGCGCCGTGGACGTGGACATCCGCGCTCACGGCGAATGCACCCCGCCCACGGTCTGTCGATTGCGCGGCTGACTTGAAAGCGCCCACAAGGCGATGTTAGATGCCAAAGACGCAAGCGCATACGCGCCGACCGCCAGGCCAATGATCGCAGTGCTCGGCGGCAGCGAGGGCACCACGTAGCTGAGGGCGATCCCGCCCCACATCGCGACAAGCGCGATACCCGCCGACAACGCCATGCCGAGATACGGCTTGGACGTCAGCCGCAGCGCGGCGCCGGCCGGAGCGGCGATCAGGCCGAGCACGAGCAGCGCCCCGATCGCCTGCGTGCCCTCGGCCGTGACCGCTCCGATCAGCAGCAACAGCACCAGGCCGAGCACTCGCACCGGCACGCCGTGGAGCACCGCCAGCTCGGCGTCGAGCGAGGCGAGGAGCAACGGCCGGGCGATCGCCACCGCCGCCAGCACCACCGCCAGGCCGATCGCCGCCGCCACGACGCTCTGGCCCACACCGAGTCCGAAGATCGAGCCAAACAGCGTGTTGGCAACGATCAGTCCGTCGCCACCCGAGGAGCCAGTGCTGAGCACCGCGATCAGCAGCACACCGATCCCAAGCACCCAGGAGAAGACAACCCCGATCGTCACATCGTTGGCCTGCGCGCGGCGTCCCAATCCCGCCATCGCCGCCGCCAGCCCCAGCGTCAGCGCAAACAGGCCCACACGCTCGTCGACGCCCACCACAGCCGCGGCGATCGCCCCGACAAAAGCCACATGGCTGAGCGCGTCGCCAGCGAACACCTGCCCGCGCAGCACCGCGAACCAGCCAACCAGCCCACAAGCGAGCGCCACGAACGTGCCGGCGAGATAGGCATTGCGGATGAATTCGTGGGCGAGCATCAGACTGTCGCCGTCATCGGGCGATCGGCTTGCGGTGCCTGTCGCAAAGCCGTGACAGCGCGGCGCGCGAGCTTGGCCGCCACATACAACGCGAATCCAAACGAGGTGACGAAGAAGCCAAGCGGATATATCGAGAAGTAGGAGATGCCAAGCCCCAGCCACATGACGAGCAGCGCAAACACAACGCTCAAAACGAGGCTCAAGCCTGGCCGCGGCGTAAGCGCCTGCGCTGCGGCCGGCGGCGCCACCAGCAGTGCAAACACAAGCAAGGCACCGGTTATCTGGCTCGTTGCGGCCACCGTCAGGCCAAGGATCAACAGAAAGCCGATGTCAAATAGGCCTACGGGCAGGCCACGCGCTCGCGCCGCTTCGGGGTCCAACGACGAGAGCAACAGCGGCCGCCCGATCACCGCCAGCGCCGCCAACACCACGACCGCCACAATCGCCAGCGTCAGCACCTGGTTGCGGTCAATCCCGAGGAACGTGCCAAACAGCAGTGTTTCGAGCTGCTCCAGCACACCGCTGTAGAGGCTCAAGAAAAGGAAACCGAGCGCCAACCCTGCGACCTGCACCACCCCGACCGCCGCCGACTCGCCGCTGCGCCCGCGCCGCGACGCGCCACTTGAGCGCCCGATCACGAGCGCCGCCACCCCACATGCAAGGTAGTAGCCAAGCGCCGTGGGCAGACCCGCCAAGGCCGCTCCCGATGCCCCCGGGAAGGACATCATCGCGGTCGTGTGCGCGGCAAAGCTCTGGCGACGCAGTACCACGAACCAGCCGACCACGCCGGCCATAACGGCCACGATCGTCCCTGCCTGCAGCGCGTTGACCATGAACTGGTAGACGAGCAGCTCGTGCACGTCTTTGGCGAGATTCCATGTGAGGGTCGGGTTGTTCATTGGTCGTGTCTATGCCCATGAACGTGCGGCGCCTCGGGCTGGCCCACGACCACCAGCCGCCCGTCGCGGGTGCGCAGCACCTCGATCTCCACGCCGTACAGCTCGCTCAGCTTCGGCCCGGTGATGACGTCCCGCACGCCACCCTGCAGCGCACGGCCGCCCGCCAGGTAGATCACCTGGTCCAAATAGGACAGCAAGGGATTGACGTCGTGTGCCACCAGCAACACTGCCACGTTCTCTGTCCTACAGATGCGCTGCACCAGCGCGCTCACCGCGGCCTGGTTAGGCAAATCGAGGCTGTCCAGCGGCTCGTCGAGCATCAATATCCGCGGACGGCGCACGAGCGCCTGGGCGATCAGGACGCGCTGCTGCTCACCGCCGGAGAGCTCGCCGAGCGGGCGCTCGGCATACGCGCTCGCGCCGACAAGCTCGATTACCTCGCGCACGCGTTCCCTGGAGCGTGCGCGCGCTCCGCCGCGGCCCAACCCTCGGCGCCCGAGCGGCAGTGGCACCCCCCAGCGGGCCCCGTCCAGGCCGAGTCGCACGAGATCCACGCCCCGAATCGGCAACGTCGAGTCGAAGCCGTGTCGCTGCGGCAGGTAGCCGATCTCGCGGTTGCTCGCACCGGCCGGAGCGCCAAGGACGCTGACGGCGCCCGGCGCTGTCAGCACCAGGCCGAGGATCGCCTTCAACAGGGTCGACTTGCCGCTTCCGTTGGATCCAAGCACCGCCACGAATTCCCCAGGGAACACACTCAGATCGACGCCGCTCCAGACCGTGCGCCCGCCCATGCTCGCACGGGCGTCGCGCAGCTCGATCGCGGGCGTGCTCGCTGAGAACGCCATAGGCACGGAGGGGGTGGAAGGCGTGCGGTCCGCCGACTTTGAGCTGGGGGAAACTTCCACGTAACTCAGCGTCCCGTTGCCTTGTGCAGGGCACGCTCCAGCTCTTCGAGCTCTGCCACCTGCCACTGCTGGAAGCTGTCCGAGGCGGGCGACAGCGTCTCTGTCACAGTCGCGATCGGGATGTTCGCGGCACGCGCTAGTTCGCCTACGCGCTGCACGTCCGGCGTCACGTTCTGGCTGTTGAAGACCCACACATCGATCTGACGATCGGAGGCTTGCCGGTCAACCGTCTGCTTGTCCTGGGCGCTTACTTCCGTGCCCTCGGCGATTGCCTTCGCGAAGCTGTAGGGAGTCAGCAACTTCAAGCCGAGCGCTTCGCCGAGCGGCTGGAAGATGCTCTCGCTGTAGCCCACCGGCACGCCTGTATAGCGGGCGCGAATCTGCTTCAGCAGCGCGTTGTAGCGGGCCAAACCGACCGTTTCAAACGCGCTCTTGCGCTGGGCGAAGTAGCTCGCATCGGCCGGCCGCAGCTTGTCGTAGTCGGCCACGATCTGATCGATGACCGCGTGCACGTGTGCGGGCGAGTACCACTGGTGGGGGTTATCGCCCGCCTCCAGGCCGAGCAGGTTGCCCACGTCGAGCTGCACACGCCCATTTCCTGGATCGGCCGACAGCAAGCGCGAGGCCCATTCGTCATAGCCGATGCCGTTGACGATCGTCATCTGCGCGCTGGCTATCGTGCGCGCGTTCGCTGCCGTCGGCTCGTAGCTGTGCGGGTCGGTGTTCGGGTTGACGATGATGCTGCGCACTTCCACGTCCTGCCCACCGAGCTGCACGGCGATGCTGCCCCAGAAGTTCTCCGCGGCGACCACCTGCAGCTTGCCCGAAACCCGCTCTGCGCTCGGTTCCGCCGAGCCGCAGCCAGCGAGCGCAATCGCGCCCGCCGCTATCGCTGCCGCTGCAAGAAGACTCGTGGGCCGTCGCATCGCGACGACCCTATCACAAGACTGAGTCTTATTATTATCTGCCCGCTCTCAGGGAGCGGCGCTCTCTCCCGGTGCCCTCGGGCCCTCCTCGGCGAGCGCCCTGCGCCGGCCGATCAACAGCACGATCAACACCACGATGATCACCACGATCAGGATCCCACCGGCGATGTAGCGAAGTTTGTGTTTGACGGGCGCGGCTTTTTTTACCTGGACGGCCGCGATCTGGACACGCGCATGATCTGCTTGGGCTTGCGAGACGAGCTTGGCCTGTTCGGCCGGCGCATACGCCACCGTGAAGTGAGTGCCGTTGTTCATCGAGACGTGCAGGTGACCCGTCGGCGTGCCGGGATGGAACGTCAACGCATGCACTTCGCCTTTGTGCAGCTGCACAACGTATGCCTGCAGGCCCTCTTGCTGGAAGTGAATGACCGTCGCTGCCCCCGCCGGCACGGCAATCACAACCGCGGCCAGCAGCGCGCACACGGCCGCCAACACTACGTTCAATCCTTTAGTCGATCTGTTCATGGCCCGCACCATATAGATACGGCCCGTCGCATGGGGCAGCAGGCCTACACGCGCCCGGTGTCGTGGCGGTAGGCGCGCCTGGCCAATGCCGCCAGCACGACCGTCCAGACGACGATCACGACCCATCCCTTGGTATTCAAAGGGTGCCCGCCAAGCGCGACGTGGCTGGCCTGCACCAGCCAATATGAGGGCAGAAGCTGGCCGAAGTCATAGAGGAAGCCGTGAGTGATCGGAAACCAGGTGCCCCCTAGAAATGCGAACAGCGCGACGCTGCCGCCCATTGCCGGCCCAATCGAGTCGGGTGTCAGCATATGACCGATCACGATCCCCAGCGCGGCGAACGGAACCAGGCAGACGAGGATCAGCAGGGTCATCTTCAGCCAATCGCTTGCCGACATGCCGACCCCGAGCGAGATACCGGCCGCGTAGAGCACGATCATGCTCAGCAACGCCATCAGGTAGGCCGTCTGCACCTTCGCCCGGAAATAGGCGCGCGTGGACAGCGGGCTGATACGCAGCTGCCGGTTCCAACCAACCGCGCGCTCAGCGGCGATCCGCGCGCCGCAGGAGAGCATCGAGCTCATCGTGCCGAACGCGAGCAACCCGACCATGAAGTACAGCGGAGCCGAGATACCCGTGCCGCCCAGGTTGTGCACGTTGCGCTGGGAGCCCGCGATCAGGAAGTACAGGACCAGCGGGAACCCCAGCGAGAGGACGAAGAAGCGTCGGTTACGGAGCGTGCGCAGCAGCTCATAGCGGGTGTAGGACGCGGCGCTCACGACAATGTCCCGGCCAGCCGAGCTCCAGCGTCGTCACCGGTGAGCTGCAGGAACGCCTCCTCCAGGCCCGCCGCCGCGATCTCGATGTCGCGCGCCTCGGGACACGCTGCGAGCAGTGCGCGGATAGCGGCATCGGAGTCCGCGCATGCCAGTACGACCGCCTCGCCGCGTCGCTCGGCGGCGCTCACTCCCGGCAATTGCCCGAGCGCGTCGAGGTCCGCGCCAGGCAGCGTCGCGCGAATCGTACGCGAACCGACCATCGCCTTGATCTCCGTCGGGGGGCCGTCGGCGACAACCTGCCCGTGGGCCATCAGCACCGCCCGATCGGCATATGCGTCGGCCTCCTCCAGGTAGTGGGTGGCAAACAGGATCGTCCTGCCGCGCGCCGCCTCTCCTCGCATCGTCGTCCAGAAGGAGCGCCTTCCCTCGACATCCATCGCGACCGTCGGCTCGTCGAGCACGAGCAGCTTCGGGTTGCTGACAAGCGCCACAGCAAAACGCGCACGCTGTGCCTGCCCGCCGGAGAGCTTCTGTGTGCGCTGCCCTGCGATCTCCGTTAGGCCGGTCAGCTCCAGCGTCTCTCCCACGTCCAGCGGTTCGGGATATAGCGAGGCCACCATCGCGATCAGCTCTCCCACCGAGAGGTCGCGAATCAAGGCACCGGTCTGCAGCATCGCGCCGATCCAACCCGCATCGATTGCCGCGCTCGGAGAGCCGCCAAGCACCGACACCGTGCCTCCGTCCGGCTCGGCCAAGCCGAGGATCATGTCGATCGTCGTGGACTTGCCGGCTCCGTTGGGGCCGAGTAGAGCGACCGTCTCGCCGGTCTCGATCGAGATGTCGATGCCGCGCACGGCTTCGATCGACCCATAGCTCTTGCGCAGATTCTGGGCCTCAATCGCCTGCATCTATCGCAGCTTATTGGGTAGCCTTGGGCGCGCGAGGGACAGTCGCCGTGAAGTTGGGCGTCATTGCTTTGCCGAGGCCCGCTCTGAGCGGGTTTCGTGCTTTACGGTCCTCACCGCCGCTGGCGTGCCGCCTTCAAACGATCGGTCTTGCCAAGCGAGACCTTGCGCAGACGCACCGTCTCCGGCGTGACCTCTACGCACTCGTCGTCGCGCACGAACTCCAAAGCCTGGTCGAGCGTGAGCTTGCGATGTGGCTGCAAACGCTCGTACACATCCGAGTTGGAGGAGCGGATGTTGGTCAGGTGCTTCTCCTTGACCGGATTGACGTCGAGGTCGTCGGCGCGCGAGTTCTCACCGACGATCATGCCCTCGTATACCTCCTCGCCGGGACCCACGAACAGCGTGCCGCGCTCGCCGAGACTCATCAAGGAGTACGTGGCGGTAGTGCCAGCCCTGTCGGCGATCAGCACGCCCGTCGTGCGCGTGCGCAGCTCGCCCGCCCAGCGCTCCCAGCGCTCGAACACGTGGTGCATCAGACCCGTGCCGCGCGTCTCGGTCAGGAACTCGGTGCGGAAGCCGATCAAGCCGCGGGCAGGCACGATGTACTCCATTCGCACCCAGCCGGTGCCGTGATTGGTCATGTGCTCCATGCGTCCCTTGCGCAGAGCGAGCATCTGCGTGACGACACCGACGTAGTCATCGGGCACATCGATCGACAGGCGCTCGAACGGCTCGTTGCGGTGGCCGTCGATCTCACGGATGAGCACGTGTGGCTGTCCAACGGTCAGTTCGAAGCCTTCGCGGCGCATCATCTCCACCAACACCGCCAGTTGCAGCTCGCCGCGTCCCTGCACCTCCCACGCTTCTGGACGGTCCGTGTCAAGCACGCGCAAGGAGACATTTCCGACCAGCTCGCGCTCCAGCCGCTCGCGAACCTGACGCGCCGTGAGCTTCGAGCCCTCCTTGCCCGCCATCGGCGAGGTGTTGATCCCGATCGTGATCGAGAGCGAGGGCTCGTCGACCGTGATGACCGACAGCGGGCGTGGGTCTTGCGGGTCGGCGAGCGTCTCGCCGATCGTGATCTCGGGGATGCCCGCGACGGCAATGATCTCGCCCGGTCCCGCTTCGGGAGCATCGACGCGATCGAGCGCATCGGTGACGTACAGCTCGGATATCTGGGCGCGCTCGATGCTGCCGTCGGCGCGACACCATGCGACCTGCTGGCCGCGCTTGATCGAGCCATTACGCACGCGGCAGATCGCGAGGCGACCCACATATGGGGAGGCGTCGAGGTTCGTGACGAGCGCCTGCAGTGGGTGATCTGGTTCGTACGTCGGCGCGGGGATGCGCTGCAGCAGCAGGTCCAGCAGCGGCGCGAGCGTGCCCTCTGTGGGGGTGGGCGCAGCGGCGTCGTACTCCAACGTGGCGATGCCCGCCCGCGCGTTGCAATAGACGATCGGGAACTCGATCTGTTCCTCGTCGGCGTCGAGGTCGAGGAACAGCTCGTACACCTCGTCGATCACCTCGGCTACACGCGCATCGGGCCGATCGACCTTGTTGACGACGAGGATCACCGGCAGGCGCGACTCCAGCGCCTTGCGCAATACAAAGCGTGTCTGCGGCAACGGGCCCTCGGAGGCATCGACAAGCAGCAGCACGCCGTCGACCATCGTCAGCCCGCGCTCGACCTCGCCGCCGAAGTCGGCGTGGCCGGGGGTGTCCACGATGTTGAGCTTGACGCCCTCGTAGCGCAGCGAGGTGTTCTTGGCGAGGATCGTGATGCCCTTCTCGCGCTCCAGGTCCATCGAGTCCATCACGCGGTCGGCCACATCCTGGCCGACCCGAAACGCACCCGACTGCCACAGCATCGCGTCGACGAGCGTGGTCTTGCCGTGGTCCACGTGGGCCACGATCGCGACGTTGCGGATGTCATCTCTGGGAACGAGCATCGGCGGGACAGGCTAGAGGCTTGCCACCTATGAAGCCGATCCGAGGGGACGATGCGCTGATCTGGAGAGGTGGGGCATATATATACTTTTTATACGATTCACGATAGTGACTACAAGTTGTAGTCACTATAGTGAATTGCGCAAAAAGAGTACATCACACTCAGCTCACCACCCTCCAAGCGCCACTGGAATTCACCGGCTCACACTCGCCGAGAAACGCGGAAAGCCCCTACCGACGTGCCGCGAAAGCCCGTCAGCCCACACTCATCGAGAAACGCAGGAAGCCTTACCGGCGTACCGCAAAAGCCCGTCGGCTAATGCTCATCGAGAAACGCAGGAACGCGCTTGGGACCCGCTCGGCGCGCGCAACCACGTCCTCCAAAGCCGCGGCAAAGCGACGGATCTCATCCTCCTCGACTACCAGCGCAGGCAGCGCCTTGACGACGTTCATACGATGTCCCGCCACCTGACATAGGACGCGGTGCTCGTGGAACAGCGGGCCGACGATCAACTGCGAGAAGATGCCCGGTTGAGCACGCTCGGCGGCGTTCCAGATCGAGCGGCGCGCGCCGCCCTCGGGCGGGCCGAACTCGATCGCCCACATCAAGCCGAGTCCGCGTACGTCGGAGACAACCTCGTAGCGCTCAACCAGCGGCGATGTCAACTCCAGCAACAGCGACCCCATGCGCTCGGCGCGGGCCACCAGGCCCTCCGTATCGAGCACACGCAAAGTCGCGAGCGCCGCGGCGGCCGCGAGGTCGTTGCCGCCAAAGGTGGAACCGTGGCGCACGGCTCGCTCCATGCCGTCGAACACCGCGTCGAAGGCAGTGCGCGAGACGAGCACCGCGCCGACCGGCACGAGCCCACCTGAAAGAGCCTTTGACAAACAGATCAGATCCGGCTCGATCGCCCAGTGCTCCAGTGCAAGGAAGCGTCCCGTTCGACCGATGCCCGTCTGCACCTCGTCGCACACCAGCAGCGCACCCGCATCGCGGCACAGCCGCTGTGCGGCGGCCAGGTATCCATCCGGGGGCAGGTTGACGCCCTTACCTTGCACCGGCTCGACGACGAACGCCGCCACGTCGCCGCGTTCGAGCTCTCGCTCCAGCGCATCGACATCGCCAAACGGGATGGCCTCACAGCCAGGCAACAGCGGCCCGAAGCCTTCGCGAAACTCGTCGTTGCCGTTGAGCGAGAGTGCTCCAAGTGTGAGCCCGTGGAAAGCGTGCTCGGCGAACAGCACACGCCCACGACCGGTGGCCGCGCGCGAGATCTTGATCGCGGCCTCGACCGCCTCGGTACCGCTGTTGGCCGGCACCATCGCCGCGACCGAGTCCGGGGCACACGCGAGTAGCTGCTCGGCCAGCACGCCGCTGAGCAGCGTCACCCCCAGCTGGGGCAGGTTTGCCGTGTGCGCGTCCATCGTGTCGCGGACGGCCGCGATCGCCTCGGGATGGTTGCGCCCGATCGCGAACACGCCGTAGCCTGAGAGCATGTCCAGGTAGCGATTGCCCTGCGCGTCGATCAGGTGGGCGCCCTCTCCCGCGACCCAGCGCTTGTCCAGCCCGAGCGTGCGCACGATCCTGCCGAGCTGCGGATTGAGATGGGCGTCGTTCAGCGCCATCTCCTCGCCGGAGCGACCGGCAAGGATCTCACGGACCTGCGGGACGCTGGGCATACGGCTTAGCGTACGCTCATGCGCCGCCGATCCCGGCCGCAAGAGCTATGCGTAATCCGAGCGGAGCGAGCGCGACTCAGACGACTCGCGTGCGAGCGATGCGAGCCTCTGTCGTGAGGCTCAGCCGACTCGTGCGCGCGAGCGGCGGGAGTTGCGGTTGCGCGAGGGACGTCCCGGCGGCCGTCTCTGATTGCTCCGCGAAGACTCGCGCCCGCGTGTGGCGTCGCTCGGGAAGCCACCCAGCTCCAGCTCGCGGTGCAGGCCGAGCTCGCCGACCATGCCCGCGAACTCGCGCGCCTGGTCGTGCAATACGAACGTGACGCCCACGCCGCAGGCTCCGGCGCGCGCGGTGCGGCCCACACGGTGAACGTAGTCCTCGCGCGTTGCCGGCATGTCGTAGTTGATCACGTGGGTGATGCCCGAGACGTCGATGCCGCGTGCGGCGACATCGGTGGCGACCAGCGTGTTGACGTGGCCAGACTCAAAGCGGGCAAGCGCCTTCTCGCGCTGGGACTGGGACTTGTCGCCGTGCATCGCGACCGCCGGCACGCTGCTCGCAGCAAGACGCTTGACGAGACGGTCGGCGCCGCGCTTGGTGCGCACGAACACGAGCGTCAAACCGCGCTCGGGCTCGGACAGCTCGGCGACGAGCCGATCGACCTTGCCCTCGTGGGAGACCGAGATGAAGCGATGCTCGACGTCGCCCTTGCGCTCCTCGGAGTGAGCATGCTCGTGACGAGCGGGATTGCTCGTGTAGGCGGCAGCGATCTTGCCCACCTCACCTTGCAGCGTCGCCGAGAAAAGCAATGTCTGGCGCTCGCGAGAAGTCATCTTTACAATGCGATCGACCACAGGCCTGAAGCCCATGTCGAGCATGCGATCGGCCTCATCGAGCACGAGCATGCGTACCTGCTTCAGCGACACGTCGCCGCGCTCGATCAGGTCCAGCAATCGTCCCGGGGTGGCGACGAGGACGTGCGCACGCGCGGCGATGCGCGCCTGCTTGACGATCCCGGCGCCGCCGTACACGGCGGCGATCGAGAGCGCGCGGGCGTGAGCGATCAGGCGCAAGTCCTCGACGATCTGCAGGGCAAGCTCGCGCGTCGGCGCCAAGACGAGCGCGGATGGGCGTGGGTCGCTGTCGCGCAAACGCGAGACGAGCGGCACGCCGAAGGCGAGCGTCTTGCCAGAACCGGTTGGGGACTGGGCGAGCACGTCGCGGCCGGCGAGCACGTCTGGAATCACCATCTTCTGGACGGCAAAGGGCTGCTCGATGCCGCGCTTTGAAAGCTCGCGGGTGACGGCCTCGGACACGCCGAGGTCGGCGAAAGAATCGGACTTCATGTTGTGATGCTCCTTTTGGCAGCCCTGTGGCCGCGATGCGGAAGGGAGATTCGTACTGGCCCCATCCGCGCCCTGAGAGCACCAACAAAGACAAGAACCTCGCGGACGACATTTGTCGTCCGTGCGCCGCACGTTAGCAGCCTCAGGCAGCGAAGCTCTTTGTTGCCCGGCGCTCGGGCGTGATGCGCACGACGTCCCAAGCCAGGCCCAACGACTCCATGCCGCGGATCACCAGCGCGGAGATGTCGAACTGGCGCCAAGAGAAGCCGTGGAATGCGGAGGTGGGGAAAGCGTGGTGGTTGTTGTGCCACGCCTCGCCAAGCGAGAACGGAGCGAGCCAGGCAAGGTTGCGTGAGTGATCGCCGGTCTCGTAGCTGCGCTTGCCAAAGAAGTGGCAGAGCGAGTTGATCGAGTAGGTGACGTGGTGCAGCACCAGCATGCGCACGGCGCCACCCCACAAAAGGCCGGTGAGACCCGCCGTCCACGTCCCGCCGATCGCGTAGCCGAGCCAGAAGGCAGCGACTAGGCCACCGATCGCCCATACAAAGAAGGTCTTGTCGACGAACGAGACGACCGGATCGGCGCACAGGTCCGGGGCGTAGCGTTCGCGATGGCCGCGTGCGGTGTGGATGAACAGCCAGCCGACGTGCGCATGGGCCAGGCCCTTCAGGGCGCCGCGCAGACCGCTGCCGTGGTCCACGTGCGGGCTGTGCGGGTCGCCCTCGCGGTCGGAGAAGGCGTGGTGCTTGCGATGGTCGGCTACCCAAGAGATCACAGGTCCCTCGATCGCGGCTGAGCCGAGCACGGCGAAGACGAAACGAAAGAAAGGGGATGTCTTAAACGAGCGGTGGGTAAAAAGACGGTGAAAACCGACCGTGACCCCGAGCGCCGTGGAGATATACATGATCGCAAACACGACCAAGTCCGAGCCGTGAAGCAGACCGTCCCACAACTGCCAGCCGACGAAGCCGAGCGCGAGGATCGGACCGACGGTAATCAGGCCCGTCAAGAAGCGGTCCAGGTTCTCGAAGACGGGCGGCTGGACGTCGTCTGGGGTAGGGCCATCGAGCGCGGGACCATCGAGGGCGTGACGCGGGATCGCGGCATCGCCAGAACCCTGCCGGGCGGCCGCGGGGCGCTGGATAGAATCTGTGCTCATCGGTGTGCTCGTGACGGGACGCTAGCACGCCCAGACGACGTGAGAGACACCGCGCATCCTGTGAGAGACACCGCTGACACCAAGCTAAACACTGGCTGGAGGGCCAATGCCATTCGCTAATACCGAGCCGCTGCGTCGCGAGCTGGCCACCGCACTGCCCAGGCGTGGCTTCACCGTGCGCTTTTGGGACGGCACAGAACTGCCTGCTACAAGCACCAACGGCACTAGCGCGACCAATGGCGACATCGGCCCAGGTCCGATCTTCACTGTGCGCTCGCCCAAGGCGGTCGCCTACGTTGTGCGCGCACCCGGAGAGCTAGGGCTTGGCCGTGCCTATGTCGCCGGCGAGTTGGAGGTCGACGACCTCGACCGTGTGATCGGGCTGATCGACAACTTCGAGGAGCCCGAGATCGACAAGGCAACGCGTGCACGCCTCGCTGTCGCGGCGCTCAGAGCCTGCGGACTCACGATCCCCCCGCGCGCGCCCAAGGGCGAGTTGCGATTGAAGGGCCGCAGCCACAGCAAGGACCGCGACGCCAAGGCGGTGCGCCACCACTACGACGTCTCCAACGAGTTCTTCGAACTGTTCCTCGACAAGTCGATGACCTACAGCTGCGCGATCTTCTCGCGTGGGGCGAAAACGCTTGAGGAGGCGCAGTTCGCGAAGCTCGACCTCGTCTGCAAGAAGCTTAAGCTCAAAGAGGGCGAGCGCCTGCTCGACGTCGGCTGCGGATGGGGCGCGTTCGTGATCCACGCGGCGCGCGAGTACGGCGTCAAAGCCGTCGGCATCACGCTCTCTCCCCCGCAAGCCGAACTGGCCCGCCGGCGGATCGCCGAAGCCGGGCTGAGCGACAAGGTCGAGGTACGTGTAGCCGACTACCGCGACCTGCACGGCGAGCGCTATGACGCGATCGCGTCGATCGGCATGGTCGAGCACGTCGGCGAAAGCAACATCGACGTGTACGCACAGAAACTGCGGAACCTGCTTGGCGACGACGGGCGCCTGCTCAATCACGGCATCGCCCACCTGTACACGGACGTCGGCTACCACGGCGACTTCACACAGCGCTATGTGTTCCCCGACGGAGACCCGGTACAGCTCTCGCGCGTGCAGCTTGCGTTGGAGCGTGCGGGCTTCGTGACCGAGCACGTCGAGGAGCTCGGCAAGGATTACTACGACACGCTCGGCGAGTGGATCAAGCGCTTGGATGAAAACCTCGTGCGCGCCGAGCAAATTGCCGGTAAGGAGCGCTTGCGCGTTTGGCGGCTGTACCTGCGCTCGGCGCGCAACATCTTCAAGACGGAGTTCGTCTCGATCTACCAGACGCTCGCACGACCCCGCCTCGGCTGAGGGGTACGTTCGCGGAGCGTGAACGCCGGGTCGTGCAGCTCGTTTTGAACCATCTTCCCAACACCCCCTTGTTTGGGTCCTTGGGTAAAGATTAGGTACCTAAATAAACCTCTCCCGCCCCGCAAAGGGGGTGTAGATGTGCAGCTCATTTGAAAGGCCCTAACGCAAGCGACCGAGAACGCCGCGGGGGCGCCGCGCATCGGCCTACTGGAGCGCAGCCATCACATGCTTTACAACCGTGTAGTCCTCTAGTGAGTAAACACTCAAGTCCTTACCGTAACCGGACTCCTTGAACCCCCCATGCGGCATCTCCGAAACCAGCGGGATGTGGTCGTTGATCCACACGCAGCCGAAGCGCAGCGCCTTTGAGACCCGCAAAGCTCGTCCCACATCGCGCGTCCACACCGAGGACGCCAAGCCGTAGGGGGTCGCGTTGGCCCATTCGATCGCCTGGGCCTCATCGGTGAAGCGCTGCACCGTTATCACCGGCCCGAAGATCTCATCGCGCACCAGCTCGTCAGTCTGCTCCAAGCCGGCTACAACCGTCGGTTCCAGGTAGAAGCCCTCGCGCTCAGGGGCCTGTCCACCTGTCACCAGCTCGGAATGACCCGGACGGCGATCCAGAAAACCCTCCACGCGACCGCGCTGGCGCAAAGAATTGAGCGGGCCAAGGGTTGTATCGGGGGACAGCGTGTCGCCGACCACCAAACCCTGAGCTTGCTCAGCCAGGCCGCCCACCACGTCGTCGTAGACCTTCGGCCCGGCCAGCACACGCGTTGCCGCGGTGCAGTCCTGACCTGCGTTGTAGTAACCGGTGGCGGCGATCGTCTCCATGGCGCTGTCCATGTCGACGTCGTCGAACACGATCACCGGAGCCTTGCCGCCCAGCTCCAGGTGCACACGCTTGAGCGTCTCGGCTGCCGTGCGTGCCACGTGCTTGCCGGTGCCGACCGAGCCCGTCAGCGAGATCATGTCGACGTCCGGGTGTTCGAGCAGGGCCTGGCCCGTTGGCCGGCCCGGCCCCATGACGACGTTGAGCACACCCATCGGCAGGACGTCGGCCGCCAGTTCGGCAAAACGCACCGTCGTCACCGGCGTCGTCTCGGCCGGCTTGAGCACGATCGTGTTGCCTGCCGCCAGCGCAGGGGCGACCTTCCAGATGGCCATCATCAACGGGTAGTTCCATGGTGTGATCTGACCGATCACACCGATCGCTTCGCGGCGTGTGTAGGAGGTGTAGCCCTGCATGTACTCGCCGGCAGCCCGGCCCTCCATACAGCGCGCGGCGCCTGCGAAGAAGCGCAGGTTGTCGGCCATCACCGGCAGCTCGTCGCGTGAGACCGCGAGGATCGGCTTGCCGGCGTTGAGCGCCTCCAGCCGCGCCAGCTCCTCGCCGTGTTGCTCGAGCATCCCAGCCAGTGCCAGCAGCGCCTGTGAGCGCTCGGCGGGCGTGCGCCCAGACCAGTCCGCGAACGCGCGACGCGCGGCCGCCACCGCGCGATCCACCTCCCCGACCTCGGAGACCGGCGCATTCCACAGCTCCTCGCCGGTGGCAGGGTTGAGCACAGCCATGCGCTCCTCGCTGTCACCGCCGGCCGGGTCTCCGTCGATCAAGTTGCGAAGCGGTCGTGTCTCACCGGCCATCGCGCTGCCTCCTTGGCGTTGGTTCTCGGGCGTTATTGGTTTTGGGGGATTGGAAATCTGTCCATCGATTGGGGACGCTCATCCCCAAGGTCAGCAAGCGCTGCCAATGCGTGTACAACGGCCGGGTGGACGATCTCGCCTGCACGCACGTTCACGCCCGATTGCAATTCCCTGCTGTTCGAGATCGCCTGCTCCACCCCGTCCGCCAACTCGAGTGCATAGGGGAGTGTGGCGTTGGTGAGCGCATAGGTCGAGGTGATCGGCACGGCACCCGGCATGTTCGTGACGCAGTAGTGGGTGATGCCGTCGACCTCGAAGGTCGGGTCCGAATGGGTCGTGGGACGCGAGGTCTCAAAGCAGCCGCCCTGGTCGATCGAGACATCTACAAGCACGGCATTGCGCTTCATCTCCGACAGTTGCGCGCGCGAGATCACGTGCGGGGCGCGATCGCCGTGGACCAGCACGGCGCCGATCACCAAGTCCGCCTGCGCCAGCATCTCCTCGATCGCGAGTGTCGAGGAGTAGACGGTCGAGGCACGGCCCCCGAAGGCCACTTCCAACTCACGCAGGCGGTCGATCGAGCGGTCGAACACGAACACATCGGCCTGCATGCCGATCGCGATGAAGGCGGCGTTCATGCCAACCACACCGCCGCCGATCACAAGCACCGTCGCCGCGGCCACACCCGGTACGCCGCCAAGCAGGATGCCGCGCCCGCCCAGCGGCTTCTCCAGCATGAAGGCACCGGCCTGCGTGGCGATCTTGCCGGCCACCTCGCTCATCGGCGCAAGCAGCGGCAGACGGCCCTCGTGGTCTTCGACGGTCTCATAGGCGATGCAGGTGGCGCCGGAGCGGCGCAACCCTTCGGCCAGCTCCGGCTCCGCCGCCAGGTGCAGATAGGTGAAGAGCGTCTGGCCCTCGCGCAGCAACCCAACCTCGGAGGACTGGGGCTCCTTCACCTTCAAAATCAGCTCAGCGCCCTCGAAAACGGCTTGCGCGTCTGCCACGACCGTAGCGCCCTGCGCGACAAACCGCTCGTCGCTCAGCGCACTGCCAAGCCCCGCCCCGGACTGAATCAGCACCTCGTGCCCGCGTGCGCACAGCTCGCGCACACCGGCTGGGGTGATCGCGACGCGATACTCGTCGGGCTTTATCTCTGTGGGGATCCCGACCCTCACAAACGACGCCTCCTAGCGGTGCGGGAACGAACTTCCATTCCCAAAACAATTCCAGTTGCCAAAATATCGAGTCTGGCGGACGTTTGCATAACAAGCGGGTCTGCCATTCGATCTAATCTCACCGCGCCAGCTCCCGGCCGCGCAGCGCCAGCCAGAACTCGATGCGGTCGCGAGCGTGTGAGAAGTCGCGCCCAGTCAGCTGCTCGACGCGCTTGATGCGGTAGCGCAACGTGTGACGGTGACAGTAGAGCGCCTGCGCCGCGCGCTCCCAGTGCCCGTTCTGTTCGATGAAGACGTCAAGCGAGCGCAAGAGCTCGTCGCCGTAGCCGCCCTCGTCGGACTCGACCGGACCGAGCACGCTGTGACAGTAGGAGGCGAGCGCGTCGTCGTCCTGTAGTGAGAGCAGCAGCTGGAAGGCGCCGAGGTCCTTGTAGGAGGCGACTTCAGGGGCGCTCCCATTTGACAGGCGCACCGCTTCAAGGGCACAGCGCGCCTCGTGGAAGCTGCGCCTGAGGTTGTGCGTCGGCGCTGGACGCGAAGCCGCGGCGCGCACTTCGCCGAAGCGGCTTTGTAGCTCGCCGCGGATGCGCCGCGCCAGCTCGATCGGATCGCGCTCGTCGCTCGCTAAGACTTCCTCCAACGCGGAGGGCGACGCGACCGCGGTCGATGTCGCGGAGGCGCCGTGCGCGTCAGTAGCGCCGGCGCTGCCGATCTTCGCTGGAGTCTCGCAGTCGACGACCGCACACAGCAGCCCATTGCGCAGCGCTACGAGGCTGTGCTGACCCGTGCGCTCGAGGATCGCTTCAAGCGTCGAGGCCGCCGTACCGGGCTCGAGTAGCGCGAAAGCGAGCACGGCGGCGCTTTCGCCGATCCCAAACGGGCGCAGGCGAGATTGCAACTCATCGGGGTAGAGACGGCCCGTCAGCGCCTCGGCCAGCACGTCGCCGGCCATGTTGCGCTGCAGCAGTTCGTAGCGCTCGTTGAGCAGCTGCGCGAAGACGCGCTCTGTAATCGCGATGAAGGGCAGCTCATACGGCACCTCGAACAGCGGGAAGCCAAGCTTGCGCGCCGCGTTTAGTACTCCAGCCGGGACCTTCTTGTGCACGAAGCCGGTACCGAAGCCGAGCCCCGCGATCTCGCGCTCGACCAGGCGCTCGACAAATTCGCGCTGGGGCTTTGCGCCGGACAGCTGCAGACCCGTCGTGAGCAAGAGCTCTCCCCCGCGCAGCCACGGCGTCGGGTCGAGCAGCTCGGTCGAGTGCACCCAACGCACACTTGCCTTGGCGTTCTCCTCGCCCGTGGCCAGCGTCAGGTCGAGCTCCGCCAGCAGGCTCTCGATGCTCAGCACGGCGACTCTTCTCGCATCCGGCTGGCAGCCAAACCCCACTCACTTGCACACGGCCGATTGGCGCCCACGATTCGTCCACCTACCGCGTGACGATCCGCTCCCACGCCTCGCTGAGCACGGGGCGCAAAATGCTCTCGATCTCCTCGAACTGCTCGCGGTCGGCGATCAGCGGCGGTGAGAGCTGGATGACAGGGTCGCCGCGGTCGTCGGTACGGCAGATCAGACCGCGGTCGAACAGTGCTCCGGACAGGTAGCCGCGCAGCAGCTGCTCAGACTCCTCAGCGTCGAAGGTGAGCTTGGTGTCCTTGTTCTTGACGAGCTCGATCGCATGGAAGAACCCCGCGCCGCGCACGTCCCCCACGATCGGCAGGTCGCGCAGACCCTCGAGCATCGCGCGGAGCTCGCCCTCGCGGTTGAGCACGTGTTCGCCCAACTGCTCGCGCTCGAGGATGTCGAGGTTGGCCATCGCCACCGCGCAGGCCATTGGGTGACCGCCGAAAGTGAAGCCGTGGTTGAAGATCGCGCGCCCGTGCAGGAACGGCTCGGCCACGCGGTCGGAAGCGATCACGGCGCCCATCGGCGCATAGGCCGAGGTCATGCCCTTGGCGCAGGTCATGATGTCCGGCTTGCCACCGTAGCGCTCGCACCCGAACCAGTGCCCGAGGCGGCCAAAGCCGCAGATCACCTCGTCTGAGATCAGCAGCACATCGTGACGGTCGCAAATCTCGCGCACGCGCTGGAAGTAGCCGTCCTGGGGCACGAAGCAGCCACCGCCGTTCTGCACCGGCTCGAGGATCACCGCCGCGACCGTGTCGGGGCCCTCGAACAGGATCGCCTCCTCGATCGCGTCGGCCGCCCACAGCGGATCTCTAGCTTCGCTCCAACGGTAGGAGTTGGTATTGGCCACGTGCCTGCCGCCGGGCGTAAGCGGTTCAAACGGCTCGCGCAGCGGCGGCAGGCCGGTGATCGTGAGCGCCCCCATCGAGGTGCCGTGGTAGGCGAGGTTGCGCGAGACGATCTTGTGCTTGCGCGGCCGCCCGCAGGCGGCGTGGTAGACCTTGGCAAGCTTCCAAGCCGACTCGACCGCCTCCGAGCCGCCGGAGACGAAGAACACGCGGTTGAGATCGCCCGGCGCGAGCTGGGCCAGGCGCGCGGCCAGTTCGATCGAGCGCGGATGGGCGTAGCTCCAGTTGGTGTAGAAGCCGAGCTGCTTGGCCTGCTCGGCGGCGGCTTCGCCAAGCTCGGCGCGACCGTGGCCGACGTTGACGCAGTACAAGGCCGAGAGCCCGTCGAGGTAGCGCTTGCCGTGACTGTCGTACACGTAGCAGCCCTCGCCACGCTCGATGATCGGCACCTCGCCGCCTTCCTCATAGGCGCCCATGCGTGTGAAGTGCATCCACAGGTGACGCTTGGCGAGCGCCTGGAAGTCGGACGCGTCTGGCGCAATCCCATCCCTCAATCGACGGCCCGTGGCAACGGGCACCGTCGATCCCAGCCCAACCTCATCGCCCGCGAAAGCGGACGATGGCGAACTTGTGGGTTTACTGGACATAGACACCTCGCACAACGGTACTCCCCACACATACCCCTATCAATGCGCTACTCGTTCAACAAGATGTCTACCCGTTGTACGAGACGTACAAAAGCGCTACGACTTATTGGCGGTTGCGCCCCTTGTGCATGCGCCGATCCGGTTCTAGCCTGATCCCAGTTGCTTGTAACGATTCCAACTTGACCGTCGCGCGCGAGCCGCGAGCCACCTGATCCTCCGACCATCTGGTCTTCGGAAACGCGAGACAGAGAGGGTTGCCGCCATGGCCAGCATCGGGTCCGCCGCAGATGGACACCTCAGGGCGTCGGGGGAGGTGGTCGACAAGGGGCTGAAGAAGAACGCGATCGGCTACCTCTCGAACCTGGTGATCGGTGTCGCCTCGACCGCGCCCGCCTACTCGCTGGCGGCGACGCTCGGCTTCATCGTCGCGGTTACCGGCGTCGGCGTACACGCACCCGCCGTACTGCTTGTCTCATTCGTGCCGATGCTACTGATCGCGGCCGCCTACAAGTACCTCAACCGCGCCGACCCGGACGCGGGCACGACCTTCGCTTGGACGACGCGCGCGCTCGGGCCCGGCACCGGCTGGGTCAACGGCTGGGCGATCTTCCTCTCCGACGTGCTCGTGATGGCCTCGCTGGCCGACATCGCCGGCATCTACACCTTCAAGCTGTTTGGCTTCACCGAACTCAGCGAATCGCTGCCCGCGATCATCGCCGCCGCGATCGTTTGGATCGGGCTGATGACCTGGATCTGCTATCGCGGCATCGAGCTCTCGGCCCGCATCCAGCAGTTCCTGCTCGGCGCCGAGATCGCGATCCTGAGCGTGTTCGCGATCGTGACGTTCATCAAGGTCTACGCCAACCACCCGGCCGGGTCGATCGAGCCGGCCCTCACCTGGTTCAACCCGTTCGCGCTCAGCTTCAAAGCTCTGATCGATGGCGTGCTGCTTGGGATCTTCATTTACTGGGGCTGGGACTCCGGCGTCGCGGTCAACGAGGAGTCAGAAGACGCCAACGAGGGCCCCGGCCGCGCCGCGGTTATGTCGACGATCCTGCTCGTGCTGATCTACGTAATCGTGTCCGCCGCCGGGCAGGCCTACGGCGGCACCCACCTGCTGACCAATCCGGAAAACCAGAGCGATGTGCTGAGCGTGCTCGGCTCGAGGGTCTTCGGCTTCCCTTGGGACAAGCTCTTGATCATCGCCGTACTCACATCCGCATCGGCGTCGACGCAGACGACGATCCTGCCAACGGCACGGACGACTTTGTCGATGGCTCACTGGAAATCGATCCCTGGCGCGTTCGGGAAAATCCACTCGCGCTATTTCACCCCAGGCTTCTCCACGCTGATGATGGGCGGTGCCTCAATCCTCTGGACGCTAGTCATCCTCAACCTCTCAGAAAGCGCGCTCGAAGATTCGATTGTGGCGATCGGCTTCCCGATCTGCTTCTACTATGGCTTCACCGGGGTCGCGTGCATCGTGTATTACCGTCACGAACTGACCAAGAGCGCGCGCGACTTCATCCTGCTCGGCATAGCCCCGCTGCTCGGCGCCCTGATGCTGTTCGGCGTCGCCGGCTACGCCGCCGTGTACTACGGCCACGCCGAAAACGTCTCATCCAAACCGATCCTCGGCATCACACTGCCGCTGTGGATGGGGATCGGCGGGATGCTCGTCGGCGTGATCCTGATGTTCGTCTCGCGGCCGTTCTTCAGGGACTTCTTCTCGCGCAAGCTCGAAACGGCCAGACCGGGGCTGATCGAGGAACCGGTCGAGCACGCGCCAGCACGGTTCTGAATCGGTGGGCGTCCTCAGGCAAGCGCTCTCGATTAGACTGCCGCCGCTGCCGCCGGCACCTCCACCTGCCCGTGCGGGGAGCCCAGCTCGGCCAGCCGCTCCAAGAACGGCTCGGGCGGGAAAGCCTCGGGGCCGAGCACGCCCGTGCCCTTCCACAGCCCCTCGTTGAGCAGCTCGAGCGCCACGACCGGGTTGACCGCCGTCTGCCAGACGACCGCCTGGCTGCCGTATTCGCGCATCGTGTGCTCGTTGTCGACAATGTGGTACAGGTAGGTCGAGCGCGGCGCACCGTCGGTACCGATGCCGGTGACCCAAGTGCCCGCGCAGGTGCGCCCGGTCATGCGCTCGCCCAGCGTCGCCGGATCGGGCAAGGTCGCCGCGACCACGTCGCGCGGGGCCACCTGATTGCCGCGCACCGAGACCGGCTCGGTCGAGTCCAGCCCCAGCTTGTGCAGCGTGCGCAGCACGTCGATGAACTCCTGGCCGAGCCCGTACTTGAACGTGACCCGCTCGCATTGCACCCAGCGCGGGATCAGGACCACCTCCTCGTGCTCGACGTTCACGCACTCCACGCGCCCGATCCCCTCGGGGAAATCGAACACCTCGGGCTCCGAGAAAGGAGGGGTCGTGTAGAAGCCGCGCTCGCGCTCCCAGATCAGCGGCGGGTTCAGGCACTCCTCGATCGTCGTCCAGATCGAGAACGTCGGCGCGAAGTCATAGCCCTCGACCACCAGGTCCGCACCGTCGCGCACCCCCACTTCGTCGATGCTCGAGAACAGCTCGTCGGCGGCATAGCGCGCAAACACGTCGGAGAGGCCCGGCTCCACGCCGATCCCCACCAGCGCGAGCAAGCCCGCCTGCTCCCACTGCTCGCTGCGAGCCAGCTGCACGTCGCCGAGCATCACCCCAGGCAGCTCGTGCGGACGCTGGGGGTGCGGATGGGAGAGCGTCATCGCCATATCCAGATAAGTCGTGCGCGCCCGGAAAGCGGCGTCGAAGATCGGCTCGTTGAAGCGCGGGTCACAGGCGTTGAGCACCGCATCTGGGCGCAGCCGCTCGATCAGCTTCACGAGCGCCTCGAGGTCGGAGGCATCTACCCGCTCGGCCGAGAAGCGGTCGGCTTCGCCGAGCTTGGCGACCACGTCGTGAGCACGTGTCGCCGACACGTCGGCGAGCGAGACCCGCTCGAAGGCGGACCGATGTTGGGCGATCGACGCGAACGCCGCCCCAACACCGCCGGCTCCCACAACGAGCACGCGCATCTGCCTATTGTTGCGCACAACTCACGTATGCTCCAGCCGACTGATGGCGAGCACGCTCATTGACACGCCCTCGACCTCTCCCGTCGAGCGGTCGCGGCAGCGCTGGGCGCCTTCCCCCGGCATCGCGCGCCGCGAGCTTTTGTGCGTGATCCTCGGCGGGATCGCGCTTGCGATCCTGACCACCTGGCCACTGGTTCTGCACCTGTCGAGCCGCATCGCGCCCGATCTCGGCGATCCCGTGCGCACCGCTTGGGAGATCGCGTGGGTGGGACACGCGATGCTGCACGATCCCCTGCACCTGTTCGACTCCAACGCCTTCTATCCCCATCCGCTGAGCCTCGCCTTCTCGGACTCGCTGCTGGGCTACGGACCTGCCGGTTTCTTCGGCTCGGGCACGGTCGCGGCGCTCGTCCGCTACAACTTGCTCTTCCTGTGGGCCTGGTCGCTGTGCTTCGTGGGCGCTTGGCTGCTCGCGCGTGAGCTCGGCGTGGGGCGCATCGGTGCAACGGTCGCCGGGGCCGCGTTTGCCTACGCCCCCTACCGCGTGACCGAGGCCGGTCACCTGCACGTGATCTCAAGCGGCGGCATTCCTTTGGCGCTGTTCCTGCTATTGCGCGGCTATCGGCGCTCCTCACGTGGGCTGGTGTTGGCCGGCTGGCTCGTCTCCGCCTGGCAGATCAGCCTTGGCTTCACGCTCGGGCTGCAGTTCGCCTACTTGCTGGCCGTGCTGGCGCTGATCGCCGTCGTGTGGTGGTGGCGGGCTCGGCCCAACCCGAGGCGCGGCTCCCGCCCAGGCCTTCTCACAAGCCTGCGCAGCCTGCCGCGCCAGCTTGTCGTCGTGACTTGCGTCGGCATGGCACTCGTCGGCGTGGTGACCGTCTACCAGGCGCGTCCCTACCTGAAGGTGGCGGCCGACTACCCGACCGCCAAGCGCACCCTCGCCGAAGTCGAGAACTACTCCTCAGGTCCCTGGGCGCTGCTGTCGGCCTCCTCGGAGAATCGCGTCTGGGGCTCGATCACAGCCGGCGCCAGGACGCACGTGCACTCGAAGAACGAGGACGTGTTCTTCGGCGGCGGCCTGATCCTCGTGCTCGCGCTGATCGGGCTTGCCTCCTCGATTTACACACGCCGCTTTCGCATCGGGCTTGCCTGCGGGGCGGTTGTGTGCTGCGTGCTTGCTTTCGGTATGGGGCTGACCGGCGCCGGCTACCCCTACCGCCTGCTCTACGACTATGCCCCCGGCTGGGACGGGGTCCGAGTGCCTGGACGCGTGTTCACACTGGCGACGTTGTTCCTGGCGCTGCTTGCCGGGGCCGGCGCTTGGCAATTGACTGAGATCGCGCGCCGCTGGGCCCGTGGCTGGGGGCCAAAGACCGGGGGGGTCATCGTGGCCGCCGTCGGCGCGCTGCTGTTCGTTGGCGTGGTCGGCGAAGGTGCTGGGCACCTCGGCCACCCTGTTGTGCCGCAGCCGGCGAAGGCTGAGATCGGGCTGCCCGGGCCGGTCATGGACCTGCCCACCGACGGCGCTGACGATCGCGTTTGGCAGTACTTCTCGACCGACGGCTTCTACAAGATCCCCGTCGGCAACAGCACTTTCGACATGCCCGAGGTCGACGACCTGCGTGGCGGCATGGGCGGCTTCCCCGACAAGGCGAGCATCGAGAAGCTGCGCTGGTATGGGATCAAGACCGTCGTGCTGCATCTACAGCGGGCGAAACTGCCGGGGCTGCAGGCGCCGGAGGTGCCCGAGCCACCCGACCCGGTCGCGGCCGCGGCCAAGCCGGTCGCGGGGTTGGGCGTCACCCGCTGGCGCGTGGGCAACATCGTGATCTACAAGATCGGCCCCGGGCCGAAGGCGCTGCACGGAAGCGACTGATGCTCACCAAGAAGCGACTCGCGCTCGCGGCGATCCTGCTCGTGGGGCTCTCCTACGCGACCATGATCCAGAGCTTTTCCTGGAATCAGACCTCCCACTACGACCTGATCCGCTCGCTCGATCGGGACAAGACGACGATCGACCAGTATCGGACGAATACGGGCGACAAGGCTGAATACAAGGGCCACTGGTATTCGGCGCGCGCGCCTGGGCTGGCGCTCTACTCGCTGCCGTTCTACGACGCGCTGAAGTGGGTGGGAGCCGAATCGTGGACCGACAGGCACGTGGCGCCACCCAATCATCCGGGCGATGAGATGATCTATCTGATCGGGCTGTGGGCCAATGTGCTGCCCGGACTGTTGTTGCTGCTACTCGTGGGGCATCTCGCCGAGCGTCTGCAGCCTGGCTACGGCGCCGCCACGGCGGTGATCCTCGGCCTCGGCACGCTCACGCTGCCACTGTCGACGCTGCTGTTCAGCCATGTGTTCACCGCCTTCCTCGGCTTCGCGGCGTTTGCGCTGCTGTGGCACGAGCGCGAGGGGCCGCCAAACCCTTGGTACCTGTGGGTAGCTGGGCTGGCGCTCGGCTATGCCGGCGCTTCGGAGTACCCCCTCTTCTTTGTCGCGCTGGTGCTCGGCCTATACCTGCTCTCGCGCCGTGACTCGTTCACACTGCTGGGCGTTTTCAAGCGCGCTGGCGCGTTCGTCTTCGGTGGGCTGATCGGGATCGTGCCGCTGCTGCTCTACAACCATTACGCCTTCCATTCATGGACGCACCTGGCCTACTCGAGCATTCCCCGCCAACAGCAGGGCTTCTTCGGTATCGACCTGCCCAGCCCGAGGGTGCTGGCCACGCTGCTGTTCGATTCGCGCGGCCTCTTGACGATCTCGCCAGTGCTGGCGATGGGGGCGATCGGCACTTGCCTGCTCTACAAGCGCGGCCGTCGCGCCGAGGCGCTGACGATTACCGGCGTCTGCGTTTGCTACGTGGGCTACAACTCCGGCTACTACCTGCCCTTCGGCGGCGGATTCATGGGGCCGCGCTTTCTGATGACGATGCTGCCGTTCCTGGCGCTGCCGATCGGGATTGCGCTGAAGCGCTACCCAGGACCGACGATCGCGCTGGCCGGCGTATCGCTGACGACCACGATCATCGCCACCGTCACCCATCCACTGATCGGCTATGAGACCGAGGCGGTCACCTGGATGCGCTACGTGCGCGAGGGCTTCTTCCAGCCGACGATCGCAAGTGCCTACGGCCTCGGACGCGGCTGGGGCGGGATCTGGCCGTTCTTCCTGGCCGCCGGCGGGGCGGTGGTGCTTGCCACGCTCGCGACGGCGCGCACGCGCATCTCGCGCGCCTCTCTGACCGCCGGCGTCCTCGCGCTCGCCGGCTGGTGCCTGTTTGCGCTGCTCGGGCCCACGTTGCTCGGCATCGACCACCAAGGGCTGCTCAACATCGTCAAAGCGGGCGACAACACTGCTTTGCACAAGGGCTTTGGCAACTACCCGCTACGCGTGCTCGCGCCTGTCGCAGCCGGGGCCGGACTGTTCGCGCTGGCATGCGCAAGGATCGTGGCGGGCGGACCGGTCAAGCACCGGCGCCGCCCCGCGACACCCCGCCCGGCCCACACGCTAACGAGCTGATCCCGCGGCCTAGAGCCTTGTGCCGGCACACGCCGAGACCCGGGCGGGCGAGCGGACCCTAAGGTCAAATCCGGCCGGTTGAGCCGAGTCGCCCAAGCACTACAAGGCGCAAACCCCGTTTACAACTTAGAAGTTATAAACGGGGATCCCCCACACAGCTTCAACAACCCACATCCGCAACCCCTCGGCAGGCAGCCTCGAGGCGTCTTACTCTCAGTTTTTGGCGACCTTCACATTGCAGTTAGCCGCGTGCAACTGCTTGCAAACGACTACATAGCCAGGGCGCGGTTCGTATTTGCCGTTCATCAGCCCAGCGTCGAAGCGCGTCGAGGCATTGCCGCCGGTCCAGTCGTATATGTACAGGCGCTTGATGCGCGAGGAGGAACCCGCGATCTTGAACATGTAGGAGAGCGCCTTGGCGGCTCGCGTCAGGCCCGAGCCTTTCTTGTTGGGAAAGTCGCTGCCGAACTGCACGATCCCGCCCGTCTCGGTCAACCACACCTGGCCCGGTACGGCCGCCAAGATCGCTTTTGTGCGGGTGCCCTGCAGGCGGTTGGTGTCGGAGTAATTGTGCAGACCCCAGACGCTTGGCATCACCGTTTTCAGGCGCGCGATGTCGTGCTTGAACTGGGCGATGTACTCGAGCGTTGGCGTGACGACCGGGGCGTCGAGGACGTCGAGGCCAACGACCGTGCAGACCTTGCAGACCACTTTCAACGCCCGGTAGTACTGGGCGGACTGCAGCGCCGACGGGGAGACGAGCGCTATGTGCCGTTTGCCTTTGACGATTTCGACGATCGTGCCACGGTTGGCCTCGTTCCAAGGCTGGTACTGACGGACGTGCGGGAACAGCTTGATGAACTTCTGGACGTCGCGCTGGTAGACGGCGACGCTTGGCATTTTCGTCGGCGTGTACTCGGAGTGGTAGAAGGCCACTAGCACCTGCTGGTGGTTGGCTTCGGCGGCTGTGATCCATGCCCTTGCCAGCTGCAACGAGTAGGGGCGCACGGCCGCGTCGTACGGCGCGATGTAGCGCGCGATTTTCGTGTGCAGCTGCGTCCACAAAGGGTTTGTGAACATCTCGGTCTGCTGGTCGCCGATACCCGTGAGATACGAGGAGGCGGCATGAGCGCTTGGCTTTTTGGCGCCTGCGGCGAAGCTGGAGGAGCCAGCGAAGAGGCTTGTGCAGGCGAACAGCAGGGTCCCGCTCGAGAGCAGTGCTAGCAGCAGTGTGCGTGGGCGAATGTGTATGGGCATGGTCATTGCAACAGCCTATGTGTCGCGACGTTGCGGCGCGCAAGCAATCTTTCGCGATTCTTAGCTTGGCCCCTGCTCCGCATCTTCAAAATGCCCCGCGCGTGCGGGGAGGGTCCCCATTTTTTGGGAGCCCAGCAACACCCCCCCTTTTTGAGAACCCCCCTTTTGGAAACTCCGCAACAACTCCATCAATCCAGAAGCCCATCCTCAATTCCACGCTCGCCTACTTGATCCCCACTCTCAGGAGCGCCCTCGCGCAGCGTTGGGTCGGCCACGATGCGCACGTCGATCCCTGGGAGCCCCTCCAGCAAACGCAGCAAAAGCGGCTCGGAGAAGCGCTTGAGGCCTCGTCGTGGCGCTGGCGCGCCCATCAGCACGTATGTGCTGCCGAGTCGCTTGGCCGTCTCGATCGCCAGCGCGGCCACGTCTTCGCCCTCTTCGACCAGCAGGCGCGCGCCCAACATCGAGCTGAGCCGCCGCAGTGCCTCCAGCTGCTCGCGGTCCTCGGCACTTGGGGGCCTGCCCGGTGGGCGCACGACCAAAACGTCCAAGCGCGCGCCAAGCCTCTCTGCCGAGCGGCTGGCGCGGCGCACGATCCGCTGCGAGTGCGGCGCCAGAGCGACCAGCGCCAGCAGCCGCTCGGCGATTGCCTGCGTGCCTGCGCCCGCCGTGCTTGCCGGCGCGATGCCGTCTTCGCGACGCACGACGATCGGTGCGGGTGTGAGGCGCTTGATCTCGACGCCCTCCGCCACATGTCGCAAAGCCGTCTCGCGCAGCGCTGAGAGGTTCTCGATCTTGAAGAAGTTGTTCAATGCTGCCGGCACGCGCTCGCGCGGGTAGACCTTGCCGGCGCGCAGGCGCTCGATCAACGCCTCTGGGGTCAGGTCGATCAACACCACCTCGTCGGCCGCGGCCAGGACTTCGTCGGGGATCGTCTCGCGCACGCGCGTTCCCGTCAGCTGGATCACCTGGTCGTTGAGGCTCTCCAGGTGTTGCACGTTGACGGTGGAATACACGTCGATGCCGGCCGCGAGCACGTCCTGGACATCTTCGTAGCGCTTCTCGTGCTCGGTGCCCGGGGCGTTGGTGTGCGCAAGCTCGTCGATCAGGCACAGCTCCGGTTTGCGCGCCAGCACCGCCGGCAGGTCCATCTCCGCCAGCGGCGTGCCACGGTAGTCGACCATCCGCGGCGGGATCTCCTCTAGGCCCTCTGCCTGCGCGGTCGTCTCCTCGCGACCGTGCGGCTCCAGGTAGCCGATCGCCACGTCGCGTCCTGTGTCGGACTCCGAGCGACCCTCCTGCAGCATGCGGTAGGTCTTGCCGACCCCCGCGGCCATGCCGATGAAGACCTTCAGGCGGCCGCGCTTGGGCGATGTGGGGTCGTCTGCTGGCACAGGGGCATTCTCTCCCACCGCCGCGCGGAAGGCGCATACCCCCGGACAAACCCTGGGGTTCCCCGCTCGGGCGCCGGCTCCCCGCCTGGGAGCCCGGCCCTCAGGCTCCCAGCAGGTTGTGCACGATCAGGTCGATCAGCTTGATGCCAACGAACGGGGCGATGATCCCGCCGAGGCCGTAGATCCACAGGTTGCGGCGTAGCAGTGCGCTGGCGCCGATCGGGCGGTAGCGCACACCGCGCAGAGACAGCGGGATCAGCAGCGGGATCACGATCGCGTTAAAGATGATCGCCGAGACGATCGCCGACTGAGGGGTGCCGAGATTCATGATGTTCAAGACGTGCAGAGGACCCTTGCCTCCGGCGCTCGTCGCGTACGTCGTGACGAAGATCGCCGGCAGGATCGCGAAGTACTTGGCCACGTCGTTTGCGATCGAGAACGTCGTCAAGGCTCCGCGCGTGATCAAGAGCTGCTTGCCGACCTCGACGATCTCGATCAGCTTCGTCGGGTTGGAGTCGAGATCGACCATGTTGCCGGCCTCGCGGGCTGCCTGGGTGCCCGTGTTCATCGCCACGCCCACGTCCGCTTGGGCCAGCGCCGGGGCGTCATTGGTGCCGTCGCCGGTCATCGCGACCAGCCGACCGTCCTGCTGCTGCTCGCGTATCAGGGCGAGCTTGGCCTCGGGGGTAGCTTCGGCGAGGAAGTCATCGACGCCTGACTCCTCGGCGATCTTGGCCGCGGTGAGGCGATTGTCGCCTGTGACCATCACGGTGCGGATGCCCATTGCGCGCAGCTGGTCGAAGCGCTCCTTCATGCCCTGCTTGATCGTGTCCTTCAGGTAGACGACGCCGAGCACCTGATTGTCGCGGGCGACCGCCAGCGGCGTGCCGCCCTCGCGCGAGATGCGCTCCAGATGCTCGCGCAACTCCGGTGGCGCCTGGCCGCCCTCGTCCTGCACGAACTGGACGATCGAATCGCCCGCGCCCTTGCGCAAGCGCCGCCCATCGATGTCGACGCCGCTCATGCGCGTCTGCGCTGTGAACGGCACGAACTCGGCGTTGAGTGTCGTCATGTCGTGCTCGCGGATGCCATATGTCTTGGCGAGCACTACGATCGAGCGCCCCTCTGGGGTCTCATCCGCCAGCGAGGAAAGTTGGGCCACCTCGGCGAGCTCTGACTCGGGCACACCCGGCATCGGGATGAACTCGGAGGCCTGGCGATTGCCGAGCGTGATCGTGCCGGTCTTGTCGAGTAGCAACACGTCCACGTCGCCGGATGCCTCGACCGCGCGGCCGGAGAGTGCGAGCACGTTGCGGCGCACGAGACGATCCATCCCGGCGATGCCGATCGCGCTCAAGAGCGCCCCGATCGTGGTCGGGATCAGCGCCACCAGCAGCGCGATCAGCGTGGTCTCGGAGATCGAGGTGCCGGCGAACAGACCGAACGGGCGCAGCGTGGCGACGACGATCATGAAGATCAGCGTGAGCGCGGCGAGCAGGATGTTGAGCGCGATCTCGTTCGGCGTCTTGCGCCGCTCTGCCCCCTCGACCAGCGCGATCATGCGATCTAGGAACGACTGGCCGGGCTCCTGGGTTATTTCGACGACGATCCGATCGGAGGTCACACGCGTGCCGCCGGTGACAGCGCTGCGGTCGCCGCCGGACTCCCGGATCACGGGCGCGGACTCGCCCGTGATCGCGGACTCGTCGACCGTGGCGATGCCGTCGATCACGGTGCCATCGCCGGGGATCAGCTCGCCCGCAGGCACGACCACCACATCGCCGCGCGTGAGCTCCGAGGCGGCCCTGGTGGAGCCGTCGCGCATCGTGGCGACCGTCTCCTTGCGCATGTTGCGAAGCGTGTCGGCCTGCGCGCGCCCGCGACCCTCGGCGAATGCCTCGGCCATGTTGGCGAAGATCACCGTGAGCCACAGCCAGAAGGCGATCGTGAACGTGTACCAGGCCGGCTCGTTGCCACCGCCGAGCGGTTTGCCGCCGAACGCCTGAATCAGCCACGTGACGGTGGTGATGACCGAGCCGATCTCGACCACGAACATGACCGGGTTGCGCAACTGCACGCGCGGGTCGAGCTTCTTGACGCTGTCGAACAGCGCTCGTGTGACGATGTCGCGCTGAAACAGCGATACCGCCTGGCGTTCGTGAGCTGCTGGGATTTGCGCCGACATCAGCCCATTCCTCCCGTCTTTTTGCGCGACATCAGGCGCCTCCCCCGGAGATCCGGTCCAGAGCGAGGTTCAGTTCGAGTACGTTCACACCCGGTTCACCTGAGAATCCAAGGCCGCGCCCGGATGTGTACTTGGAGATGAGGCCGTCGACCGTCGAGCGCGAAAGGCCGCGCACGGCCGCGATGCGGTAAGCCTGAATCCAGGCGTTGGCCTGTGAGATTTCGGGGTCGAGACCCGAACCCGAGCTGTTGACGGCGTCGACCGGGATCCTCGCGACCGTCAGCCCAGGGTCGTATTCCGTTTTTGTGGCTGGGTTCTTGTTGAGTTCGAGGTAGGCCTTGACGTTTTCTTCGTTGGCTTCCTTGGTCTTCACACTGTTGGGGCCGTGGTTGGAGAACGTGCTGGCGGCGGCGTTGTAGGCGCCACCTTCGGTGGCGGAGGGGCGCGACTGGAAGTAGCGCGGGTCGGGTTCGGTGACAATCGCGCCTTTCACTTCCTTTGCCTTGCCGTTCTTTTCGAGCACAGGCGTACCGAAGTTCTGCCCGATGATCCGCGAGCCGACGAGCCGGCCACTCACATAGACCTTCTGCCCGTTGGCGTTCCCGGGGAACGCGACCTGGCTGATGCCGGTGATCGCAAACGGGTACACGAGTCCGAGTAGGATCGCGAACACGATCATGCCGATGATTGAGGTGAGAATGTCGCGCTTCATCTCAGTAGAGGTGTCCGGTCAGGCCCTGCACGATCGGGCCGAGCAGCAGGGCGGGGAAGAACGTGAGCGCGCCGACGAGGATGATCACGCCGATCAACAGCACCACGAAGGTGGGGTTGTCGGTGCGCATCGTGCCGAGACCGGCGGGCGTGACACGCTTGCCGGCGAGCGCGCCGGCGATCGCGAGCGCGAACAGGATCGGCGCGTAGCGCGCGAAGATCATGTCAAAGCCGCCGAGGATGTCGGCGAAGGTGATGCCGTGGGAGCCGAGATTGCCGGCGTTTGGCTGGATGAAGCCCGTGTAGCCGGCGAACGCCGAGCCGTTGTTGTTGGCTTGGGAGAGATACGCGTAGAACGTCTCTGAGAAGGCCTGCGGCGTGTGGGTGCCGAGCGTGGCGGAGGTGGCCGCTTCGGAGATCGACGCGCGTCCAGCTTTGCTGGCGCTGGCAAGCGCGGTGCAGAACAGCGCCGCGAGCGGAGTGATCAGGATGCCCAGGCCGGCGAGCTTGATCTCGCGCGCCTCAAGCTTCTTACCCAACCACTCCGGAGTGCGACCCACCATCAGGCCCCCAATGAACACCGCCAGGAGCACGTACATCAGGATCGAGTACAGGCCGGTGCCGACACCGCCGAAAATGACCTCGGAGGCCGACAGGTTGGCAAAGGGCACCGCGCCGCCGATTCCGGTGAACGACTCGATCGCACTGTTGACGGCGCCGCAGGAGGTGACTGTGGTGACCACGTCAAACAGCGCCGAACCGGCGATCCCGAAGCGCTGCTCCTTGCCTTCCATGTTGCCACCGCCGGAGCCTGAGATAACTCCGGTGTGAAGGCCGGCCGCGTGCTGGGCGGGCGAGCCGTGGGCCTCGGCGATGTAGGCAACGCACACGGCGCCGAGGAACATCACCATCATCGCCCCGTAGATCGCATAGCCCTGGCGGCGGTTGCTGGTCATGCGCCCGTACATGAACACGAGCGCGGCCGGGATGATCAGCACGAGCAGCATCTCGAAGAAGTTGGTGAACTGCGTCGGGTTCTCGAACGGGTGGGCGGAGTTCGTGTTGAAGAAGCCGCCCCCGTTGGTGCCGAGCATCTTGATCGCCTCCTGGGAGGCCACCGGTCCCATCGCGATCGTCTGGGTGAGACCGGTGATCGTGTGCACGACCAGGTAGTTGGAGAAATTGGCGATCACACCCTGGGAGGCGAGCACGATCGCGGCGAACACCGACAGCGGCGCGAGCACATACAGGATCGTGCGCACCAGGTCCTGCCAGAAGTTGCCGATGCCCTTGCCTGTCCGGCCGATTATTCCGCGCACCAGGGCGACCGCCACGACGATCCCGATGCCGGCCGAGAGCCAGTTCTGCACCGTCAGCCCGATCATCTGGCTGAGGTAGGTCATCGTTGTCTCGCCGCTGTAGAACTGCCAGTTGGTGTTGGTCATGAACGACGACACCGTGTTGAACGTGACGTTCCACGGCGCCGAGTGGTAGCCGAGCGGGTTCAGCAGATGCGGTACCCACGGAGCGTTCTGGGTGCGCAGCACGAAATACAAAAACAGCCAGCCCACCAGTGAGAACACGATCAGGCTCTTGGCGTAAGCCTTCCAGTCCTGCTCGTGCGTGGGATCGACGCGCAGCAGTTTGTAGAGAAGCCGCTCGGGGCCGGCGAATATCGGTGAGAGAATCACGCGCCCGCCCGAATAAACGGCGGCCATGTAGCTGCCAAGCGGCAGCGCCAGCGCGGTCAGGATGACCGCGAACAGGACTATCGTAAGCCAGCCCGCGAATGTCATCTCAGAACTTCTCTCCGCGGATCAATGCATAAAAGAGGTAGGCGATGATCAACAGCGTGACGACGAGCCCAAATACATCGGCTCCGCTCATGTGGGCGATCAGTGCGCCGGGTATGAGCGAATCTCTCATATGCGATCGATTCCCTCGATGATGAGCAGCAAGATCGCGAACATTGCGATCCCGAGAATGACGGCGACGACGTCCATGACCACCACTATTAGGCACTGCCCATCACGCTCGCATAACGAATTCGTCACGCGGCATAACGATTTCGTGACGGTCACTCGGCGTCCAACCGGTTATCCGATAGAAGAACCTTTACCGCCGCCTGTGGATCGTCAACAAGCAGGTACAACCCTCCTGGAGGTGTTGGCTACGCTCCCCTACGCGAGCGGACGGCGGCTAGCAGCGGAGCTCGCGTGCACGGTCGAATTTGAGCCGAGCATGCTGGGACACGTTTTACGCCGAGAAGCGGTAACCGACACCGGGATCGGTGACGATCACGCGCGACGCTTGCCCGTCTCCCTGCACCTTGGCGCGCAGGCGGGCGATGTGTGTGCGCAGCGTCTGCACGTCGTCGCCGTACTCAGGACCCCACACCTCTGAGAGCAGCGCGCGATGGGTCATCAACCGGCCCCGGTTTCGTACCAGCACGCGCAGCAGGTCGAACTCGATCGGGGTCAGGTGCACGTCCTCTCCACCGCGACGGACGACACGCGCGGCGAGGTCGATCTCCAGGTCTCCGACCGTGATGCGCGGCTCCTCATCCGAGCGGCCGCCGCGACGCAGCGCGGCCTGCAGGCGAGCCACCAGCTCGCGCGAGCCGAACGGCTTTGTTATGTAGTCGTCGGCTCCCGCCTCGAGCGCCCGCACCTTCTGCTCCTCCTCGCCGACTGCCGAGAGCACGAGAATCGGCATCTCGCTCCACTTGCGCAAAAGGCGCGTGAGCTCGACGCCATCCATGTCGGGCAGCATCAGGTCGACGATCGCGGCCTGCGGCGGGCGCACGGCCGCTCGATCCAGCGCCTCGCTCGCCGTTTCCGCCGGCACCACCTCAAAGCCGGCGTCGCGCAGCACCACGCGCAATGCACGCAGGATCTGCGGCTCGTCGTCGACAACGAGGATCCGCTGTGTTGGCGCCGGCTTGTCTTGTGCGATCAACGCGCGTGCTCGGAGCTCGCCGCGACCTCGACAGCACCATCGGGCTCGTGCGACGGTTGTCGCGATGCGAGCGGCAGCTCGAACACGAACGTTGCTCCCTGCCCTGGGAGCGACTCGACATGCAGCCTGCCGCCGTTGGACTCGGTGAAGCCGCGCGCGATCGCAAGGCCCAAGCCGGAGCCGCGATGTCCTCCCTGCGGCGTGCCGGCGCGGTAGAAGGGTTCGAACACGCGCTCCAGCTGCGCCGGGGGTATGCCTGGGCCGCGATCCACGACACGGACCACGAGCCTGTCGCCGGCTGGGCCACCACTCGGGCCTTCCAGCGGAGCAAGCCCTGTGTCGAACGCGGCGCCCGAGCGCTGCTCATCCGCGACCAGGTCAGCCGGGGGCGCCTCGCCGAGGCTGCGTACCGCGCGCGCCCTGACCGACACCGGATGACCCCCCGAGTGCCGGCGTGCATTCTCCAGCACGTTCACGAACGCGCGCTCCAACTGCACAGGATCGACGCTCACGGGCGGTAGGTCGCGATCGATCGAGAGGCTGAAGTCCTCGGGCCCAGGCGAGAGCTCCGCCAGCGCGGCGCGGATCACCTCGTCGACCGACGTGAGCGCCGTGTGCGGCGCGGCCGCTCCTGCTTCCAGGCGCGAGAGGTCGAGCAGGTTGTCGACCAAGCGCGAGAGGCGCTGCGTCTCCTGCTGGATCAGCGCGGCCATCTCACGGCGCTCCTCCTCGGACAGCGAGGGCGAGCCGACCGCGTCGGCCGCCGCGGAGATCGCCGTCAGCGGCGAGCGCAGATCGTGGGAGACGGCCCGCAGAAGAGCCGTCTTGACCACATCGGTACGCCGCAGCGCGGCCGTCTCGACCACATCGGCCAGCAGCGAGTCCCGCTCCAAGGCGGCACTCAGCAGCGACTCCAGCGCCGGCACGACGCGCTCCTGCAGACGACGCAGCGTTGCCTCCGGCGTGTCAGCGGGCACAAGCAGCGTGCCCAGCCGGCGCGGGCCCTCGCGCAGCGGGAAGGCCACGCGCCGCTCATCCCCCTCGACCGCCTCCAGCTCAATCGCCGCCGAGGGCAGAGCCAGTACCTGGGAGAGTCGCGCGGATGCGGTCGGCAAGTCCTCGGAGAGACGCCTGCCACCTAGCAATAGGCGCGCCATCTCGGCCGCCAGGTCTGCCTCGCGGCGCCGCTCAGCCGCCTCGCGCGAACGCGCGCGCGTGACCTCGGCCACCGAGCTTGCGAGCATCGAGACGATCACGAAAGCGATCAGCGCCACCCAGTTCTCGCCGTTTGAGATCGTCAGGTGCCCAACTGGTGGCAGGTGGAAGTAGTTGTACGCCAGCGCGCTCAGCAGCGATGTCGCTACTCCCAACCACACCCCCCAGGTGACCGAGACGATCACCACCGCCAGCATGTAGACGACCCCCAGCGATACCACCGGCGCTGCCTGCTTGAGCGGATAGATGAGCAGTGTGCACAGTGCCACCAGCGCGACGGCAACCAGCGCGCCAACGCGCCGCGGTGGTGGTTCTGGGCTCAGCAGGAAGCCAAATGTGCGGGCCACCTTTTCAGCGTAACGTCCGGTGGAGCGGAGTTGCTACTCGCGCCGCTGGAGGCTTCGGATAGCAATAGCCCGCCCAGAGCGCGTCAGGAACGAAATAGGCACGCACAAGACATCCGAGAGAGACGCCTGAGACGAGCGCCCAACAACCAAGGGCGCCCGTAAGGCGCCCTTGGCTCGAGTGGTTGGTTGTTTCCGCGGTGCTACAGGCGAACCGTCTTCGACGTGCTCGAGTCGCCCGGTATGTCTACGAACAGCGTGTAGAGACCGTGCAGACCCTTGGTGTGACGCAACACGATCGCGGCGCCGAGGCGGCCCTTGGCGCTGGCGACGGTCTTGTGCTTGCGCACGAGCGACACCACCGCCCGCTCGCTTGAGCTATAGCCCTCTTGCGTGCACGTGATTTTTATGTTGTCGCCTTTGCCGTCCACTTTGCAGACGATCTTCGGCGTCTTGCCTGGAGGGCCCTGTGGCCCCGTCGGTCCAGCTGGGCCTTTCGCGCCGGCCGGGCCCTGAGCGCCTGTCGCGCCCTGCGGTCCTGCCGGACCCTGCGGCCCGGGAGGTCCTACCGGCCCCTGACCGGGAGCGGTCGATTCCGAGGACGGGATGATGCTTTGCACCTCGCCGGTGGTGTCGTTGAGGATGACCGCCGGCAAGCGTGGCGCGCTCGGTTCGAAGTCGAACATGTTGTCGAGCGTCCCTGCCGTCGCGTCGGCAGACCCGCCACCAAAGCGCCCGAGGTTCCAGTTGTCCTCGATGAACTGCGTGATCGACGCCTGCTCGGTAAACGTGCCGTCGACAAAATTGCTGCGTGCCCATGGTGAGATCACCATCAGCGGCATGCGCGGACCAACACCGCAGCGGTCGTTCTGGGCCGGCGGGGTCGCGGACGTGCCGCACTGCCCGGGGCCATTGAGCGAATCGATCGTATCCTCGGACGGACGCACGATCGGCCCGATCTGATGGTCATACCAGCCGTCAGAGTCGTCGTAGGCAATCACGATCGCCGTGTTGGGCCAGTAGCTGGACTGCTCGATTTCGTCAATCGTGTCGGCCAGGATACGCTGTTCGTCAAGCGGGTCGGAGTTGCCCGCGTGACCGTTCTCATATGCGGGCGGCTTGAGGTATGAGACCTGCGGCAGATAGCCCTGCTGCAGCGCCTGGGAGAACAGTGAGATGTCGTACTGATGGTTGACCGCCTCATCTGCCGGTGTTCCCGACGGATCGCTGAGGCCGACCTGCGATACCGAGCTCGGCGAGACGTGATCGGGGTTGGCGGTGCTGGCGTAGTACTGGAAGGGCTCGTGGTGCTCCACGTAGTCCTGAACGGAGGCGTCGCCGATGTTGTCGTGTGACGTCGTGCAGGCCGCGCGAGATACCGGACCCTCGGCGTATGCCTTGTTCGTGCCGGCGTCGCTGAGCGAGACACTGCCTGTCCCCGCGGGGACCGTGGCCCCAGGCGCAAAGCCGCCCTGGAACCAACCCCAGGTGACACCCTTGGCGTTCATCAGGTCGCCGATGTTCTTGCCACTCAGCGAGACCGTCACCCCACCCGGGGTGCCATCGGCGTTGATCGCCGTCGTGTTGTTTGAGCACTGGTCGTAGTAGGGCTCGCCATCGCCGAACAATGTGCCGTTGGCGATGTTGGTCGAGACGCCTCCATGCGCTTCGGCGCCATTTGTCTGACCGGAGATCAGGTTGACCGCGCCCGGGCTGGACGGCCCGAACTGGGTGCTGTAGGAATTGTCGTTGAGCGAGAAGTGCTGAGCGAGGTTCCACAGCCCGGTAACCGTGTTGCCGTCGTAGTAGTCCATCACGATCCCGTTTGGACCGTAGCTGCTGGAGTCGGGGGTCGTGCTCTGCGTGCAACCACTGCCCGTCGTCTTCTGGACGAACTCGTTCATGAGACCGCCGTCGAAGGCTTCCTGCTCGGCGGAGTAACCGTGGTTCTGGTCACACGTCAGCGCCTGGCTCGGGTCCAGGCGCTGGGGCTGGTCCTCGTTCGGGTTGTTTGTGAGCAGCCCGTTGTTCAGGCCGTTGACCGCGGGTGTGCCCGGCAGCGCCGTGAACGGTGGCTCGCCGGCCGGATTGGTGGCGTGCGGATAGGTGCCGAAGTAGTGGTCGAACGAGATGTTCTCGTCGAAGATGACAACGACGTGCTTGATCGGCGTGGTCGATGCGGGGGTGGTGGGCGGCGGGGATGCGCTTGACATCGAAATGCCCAGCATCGCCGCTCCGGCGGCCAGAACCCCCATGCCGCCCGCGATGAGCTTCTTCCCAGTGCGCAACGGAATTTCTCCTTTTCGGACTGTTGGGCGGCGATCGCGCTGCCGCGCGCCCCGGCCACCCGCGTGGGAGCGCAATGCGCATCGTGTAGTTGCACAGGCCGCGTGTTGTCAACAACAGGTCACAGACCCGTTGCGATTGTGTAATCCCGGACAGCCCCGGCATATTGGCGCGCCACCCTATCACCGGAGGCTGTTTACACCATGAAGCCTTCCTGCCATATATGGAGCCTTCTTAATCGAGATGGAGCCTTCTTAATCGAGATGGAGCCTTCTTAATCGAGCCTATGGCGCCCTTCCAATGGTGCCCTTTCCCTTTCAAAGGAGCCCCTTTTACGAAATGTAAGCAAACGATCCACATTTCCGTAACAAGATCGCTACGGCCCTGGTCTTTCACAAAATGAAAGCGCGGCATCCACGTTTTGGTAACAACCACTTCGGCCGCAGCTCATACCTTGCCGATGTGCTCAGAGCCCTTGCACGCTCACGCTTTGCACGTTCATGCGCGGCACGGCGCGCAATCGGCCTTACGCTGGTGGCGGCGATTCTGCTGCTCGCCGGGGCGGCGTTGACGCCCAGCCCTGGTGCGCACCGACCCAGCCGCTTCGGCGTGCTTTCAGTCGCGGCACACACGAGTCCGGCCAACCCACTCGGCGTGCGCGTGAGCAAGGTCTACGGATCGAATGTGCCTGCCCGCCGGTATGGCACGGAAATAGGCGATCTCGAGGACCAGGGCGAGAACACGCGCGGGGAAATGACCGCCGACTTGTCCCCGCTTCCGGCGCGAGCCTTCGTCGCTCCCGTGGCCGCCTACAAGCGCTACGCAGAGCACTGGACGACCATCGCCGAGCGCGAGGCGAATGGCCTGCGTAACGCGCTCGCGAGCGGTGAGGGCGCCAGCGCTCGCTCGGCCTGGCAGGCCACGTGGAGCTCCTACCTGCACCTCGGCGCCGTGTACGGACTCTTCGAAGCGCTCAACCAGGAAATCGACGGGATGCCGGCCGGACTGATCGCCGACGCCGCCGATCCCCATTTCAGTGGTCTGCACCGACTGGAAATGGGCTTGTGGAGCGGCGCTGCGCCGCGCTCGCTGCTGCCGATCGCGGATGCGCTCGCACGCAACCTCCGCAGCCTGCGGGCAGCCTTGCCGAGCGTGCGGATCACGCCCCTGGAATACGCCACGCGCGCGCATGAGATTCTCGAGGACGCCCAGCGCGACCTGCTGAGCGGCACGCACGTGCCCTGGAGCGGGCAGGGAGTCCTCGGAACCGCGGCCGGGTTGGATGCGACTGAGGAGGTCTTCCGCACCCTGCAGCCGCTGCTGTCAGGAAGGGAAAACACCGAAGCCGAGGTGCGCAGCGAGCTGGGCTTGCTCAGCTCGGCGATCGCGCAGATCCGCCACAACCACCGGGATTGGCCAGCGCTCACCCAGCTGTCGATGCACGAACACGAGCTGCTGAACGGAACGCTCGCCGGCGCACTCGCGGCGCTGGAGCTGCTGCCGGGCACGCTCGAGACAAAGACGCCCGCGCCGACCCCGCAACTCCCGACGCCCTCGCCCGCGGAAAGAGCGGCCGAGCGAACCGCGGAAGACGCGCCATGATCGGATTGGACCGGCACCCACCCTCGACGAGCACCATCGCGAGTCACACGTGAGGCGACTCGGCCGTATGCTCCTCGCCTCGCCCCGGACCGCCGAAGAGTGCCTCGGAACGCAAGCATGAGCGAGCTCGACCGCCGCCAGTTCGTCAAGCGCTCGCTTGCCGTCGTCGGCGCCGGCAGCGTCGGCGCGCTGGGTGGCGCCCTTGCCGAGAGCGAGCTTCGCACGCACCCAAGCCCGCCCAGCTCGGCCGCGCGGTCACGGGCGGTACTGAGCGAGGAGCTGTTGAGCAGGGTGCCGTTCGACGGGCCTCACCAGGCGGGCATCCTCACGCCGGCGCCAGCACAGGCGCAGGCGATGTTCGTGGCGCTCGACTCGATCGCCCCCAACCGCGAGCTGCTGGCCGAGGCTCTGCAGACGCTGTGCACGCGCGCGCGCAGCCTGACCCAAGGCGCAACCGTAGGCGCACAGGAGATCGACGATCCCCCGCCGGACTCGGGCATCCTCGGCCCGGTTGACGCGCCTGACGCCCTCACGGTGACGATCGCATTCGGTGCCTCGCTGTTCGACGAGCGCTACGGCCTCGGCGCACGCAAGCCGAAGCTACTGCGCCAGATGCCGAGCTTTGCCGGCAACGAGCTGGACCCGACGCGCAGCCATGGCGATCTGCTCCTACAGGTGTGCGCTGGACACCGCGACACGGTCGCGCACACTGTGCGCGAGCTGCTGCGCGTCGTAGCGGGACGCCTCACGACGCGCTGGAGTATCGACGGCTTTCAGAGCGTCAGGCGCGGCCCGAGCCCGCACAACAGTCCACGCAACCTGTTTGCTTTCCGCGACGGCACCGCCAACCCGGACGTCGCCGACGCCGGCCTGATGAACCGACTGGTATGGGTTCAGGCCAGCTCTGGAGAACCGGCCTGGACCGTCGGCGGCACCTACCTCATCGCGCGCGCGATCCGCATGCACGTCGAGTTCTGGGACCGCGTCGGCATGTTCGAGCAGCAGAACATGATCGGCCGCGACCGCGTCAGCGGCGCGCCGCTTGGCGGCAGCGACGAGTTCCAGGAACCCCGCTACGAGCTCGACCCCCACGGCAAGCGCATACCCCTGAACGCCCACATCCGTCTGGCCAATCCTCGTACTCCAGCGACCGCAGATCAGCGCATCCTGCGCCGTGGCTACAACTACGACCGCGGCATCGACGAGGCCGGCGACCTCGACCAGGGCCTGATGTTCATCGCCTTCAACCAGGACGTCCGCCGCCAGTTTGAAACGATCCAGGCACGGCTTACCGAAGAGCCGATGATCGACTACATCACTCCTGTGGGCGGTGGCTACTTCTTTGCTCCCCCGGGCGCGCGCGGGTCGAGCGACTGGGTGGGCTCGCGCTTGTTCGCCTAGCAAGTAGATACCCGCCGGCAGTCCGCTCGGACTTAGGGCGCCTCGGTGTACCCGCGGCACGACCCAAAAATCCCTATAACGGCGCAAATTCCTCAAGCAAGCTCTGGTTCGAGTCGATTGACTGCTCATGTACGCGACGACCCAACGGTGCTCGGCATGATCGCGGCGGCTTGTACGCACAAAGCCGGCGAGCGCGACCCGAGGGCAGCTTCGCGAATGAGCGGCCTGCTCGTCGCGCTTTTGTGTCTCTGCGCGATGCTGTGCGCCACAACCACCCCCCGCGCCACGGCAGCCGGGCAGCCGCGCTCCTTCTGTTCGCCGCAACATGGCTGTACTCGCACAGCTGTGCTTGCCCACACGAGCAATAGCGAAGCCGAAGAACTAGAAGAAGAACCGCAAGAAGGTGCAGAAGAAGCAGCGACGGCTGAAGTTGAAGCCGAAGAAGCTGAAGATGGCGAAGAAACATCGCCCGCGACCAGCTCGGACAACGCCAACTCGGTCGTGGTCGCTCATCTTGAGCTCACCGCGAGGGCGACGGCCGCTCTGGCCCGTCGCCTGCCCTCGGCATCGGCGATCGCCTTCTCGTTCACGCTCAGCGCCACCGCGGACGTGCGCGTCACGATCGTCAGACAAACGAGCACCGGCGGACACAAGCACTGGGCCACGCTGCCCGACTCGCTGACGCTGTCGCTCACACGAGGCCACGTGGCCCGCTCTCTGAAAGGCCGCAACCACCTGTCTCCGGGCCGCTACCGCTTGACCGTGAAGCCGACCGGCGGCCGCTCGCGCTCGATCTATCTCAGCGTTCAAGCTTAGAGTGACGGCCAAAATTCGCCCGCGGGCTGCCAAGATGGGAGTAATGAGACGCGCAGGCCACGGGGTCCGAGCCACGCTGTGGGCGGCAGCGGTGATCTGCGCCACGCTTGCCCTCTCAACGGCGCAAGCAGCGGCGGGGGTGGCAACCACGAGAGCACCCGCCTCCGAATACGAGGCCCTTCCGGTGTGCCACGCGCCAATGCCCGGCTACGCAAGTTGCCTGGCCCTCACCCTCGCGCCGAGAACCGCGGCCGCGCGCGCCCGCACCCACTCGCCGGAGGCGACCCAGGGCACAGCGCTCGGGATGGCCAAGAGCGCCACGGAATGTGCACAGATATACCCCGCGTGCCTCACACCCGCGGACCTCAATGGAGCGTACTTCCCCGGCGAAAAGCCCGAAGCCCCAGAAGCACAGACAGTCGCGCTCGTGGACGCTTATGACGATCCCGAAGCCGAAGCCGACCTGAGGGTCTACGACGAAGCCTTCAACCTGGCCACGTTGTCCGCATGCGACGGTGCCAAGACTGCGTGCTTTGAAAAGGTCAACCAGGACGACGAAACCGGCAACCTGCCCTCCCCGCACAGCGCAAACGCAACCAAAGAGCGCGAAGAAGAGTGCGACAGGCAGGCCACTTGCGAGAAGGAAGTCGAAGAATACGAAATCGAAGAAGCCAAGGGTTGGGCGCTCGAGACATCGACCGACATCGAGGTCGCACACGCCGTCTGTCAAAACTGCCGCATCGTGCTCGTCGAGGCCGAAAACTCGGCCTACAACAATCTCGCCATCGCCGAGAACACGGCGGCGGGCGCGGTCGGCGCACAAGAGATATCGGACTCCTGGGGTGGCCCTGAAACGAACTTGACCAACGCCGAGATCGCCGCCTTCGACCATCCTGGAATCGTGATCACGGCATCTTCCGGAGACGACGGCTACCTCAGCTGGGACCTGGGTGAAAGCGAACCGCTCGACCTCGACGAACCCGACTTCCCTTCCGCATCCCCCGACGTGGTCGCGGTCGGGGGCACAAAGCTGACGCTGAGTGGAGGGAACACCTGGGCAGGGGAGAGTGTGTGGAACCAAGACCCCAACCCGGAAACCGGCAAGTACGAAGGCGCTGCGGGGGGTGGCTGCAGCCTGCGCTTCACCGCACAGGCATGGCAACAGACCGTCCCCGACTGGACCTCGGTGGGCTGCGAACACCGCCGCGCCGTGGCGGACGTCTCCGCCGATGCCGATCCCAGCAGCGGCGTTGCGATCTACGACTCAGTGCCCTACCCCCATGAAGAAAAAGGCAAGAAACTCAGCACCGTGCTCGAATGGGTGCCGATCGGCGGCACCAGCCTGGCCTCGCCGATCATCGCCTCGATGTTCGCGCTCGGCGGTGGCGCCCACGGAGTCGAATACCCTGCCAAGACGCTCTACTCGCACCTCGGCTCGAAGCTGCTGCACGACGTGACCTCGGGCGGCAACGGCGAGTGCGATGACGACTATCTCGGCGGCTGCACAGGCTCGATGAACCCTCTCTCGCCGCTCGATTGCGGCGAAGTGGCACTTATATGCAGCGCCGCGCCCGGGTACGACGGCCCGACTGGCGTGGGCACCCCCGACGGGATCGGCGCGTTTACGAAGACCGGGGAAGGCCAGGGTGGCAGCGGCAATCCAGGCAACAAAGGCAGCGAGGGTTCTGGAGGCGGTGACTCCAGTGGCGAAGGCAAAGAAGGCAGCGGCCCGAGCGGCAGTGAAAACAAAGAAGGCGACGGCACCACAAACGTTGGCGGCACAGGCGAACAGGCGAACACCGGCACCACGCTCACATCGACCGGCAACACCGTGCCAGGCGAGCCGGGCGTAGAACCAAGCTCCACGCCGGGCGGCACGACCAAGCAAGCCCCCATGGTCAGCGCCCTCACACTGACCGCCAACGCGCGCACCGCGCTACGTCGCAACAGGTCCACGGTCGCGCGGCTCGCATTCTCTTGCACGCTCAGCCGGGCCGCCACGGTACATGTCACGCTCTTCCTCCAGGTCAAAGCGGACGGCCGCACACGCTGGCGTGTCGTCTCCGCGCCGCTCACGTTCGACGCCGTCAAGGGCGTCAACCGCCGCCGGCTGCGCGGCTCGGACAGATTGGCGCCGGGCGTCTACCGTCTGACGCTCACACCGGCCGGTGGCGCGGCGCGTTCGCTGACGATTCGCGTGCCCTGACCTCTGCGTCTCGACAGGTCCCCGAGGCTATGTCCCAGGCGAGGAGAGCGCTCTCCTCGCCTCGAGCTCTGCCGCTACCGTCGCCGCGACCCGAACCCGCTTCCCTCGGGCCGACCAGCGTCCTGTTCGCCAAGCGGACGCTGGCCGACTTCACGCTCGAGCGCTTCGCCGCTGTCGGTCAGCCACCAAGAATTGGGCGTGCCGCGTGCCGCGCTCGAGCCGCTGCGATTGGCCACCAAGCCCTGGTACTCCAAGCGCGTGAGGATCTTCGATATCTGGCCCTGGTCGACGATGCCGGCCCGTTCGGCCACCTCGCGATTGCTCGCGGCGGGAAGCTCGGCGATCGCTCTGAGCACACGCACCGTGCGATAGGTCAGGCGGGCCGCTGGTTCTTCCTGCGCACCGCGTCCGATCGGTCGCGTCTCCGTCTGCCTCGCACTCGGCGGAACCGGCGGCGCCGAGCGGGCCAATTCCTTAGCGGCGATCGCCGCCCCCAGATACGGGAGTACGATCAGATTCATCAGTTCGCCGTGCAGCTCGATCAGCGCCGGCTCGCTATCGGCCGGCTCGGGCAAGCCACCGGCCGCGCCCGCGACGCGTGCGAACAGACGCGTGTAGAGCACCGCCACCACCGCGCCGACGACCCCTTCGGCAACCAGGCGACCCGGGGCACGCGCACTCGAGGCCTCCGCGCGCCCGCGGTCGACCGCCTCGCATAGCTCAGCCAGCGCCTGAGCGCGACGCTCGAGCACGCGCGGGCCACCACCTGCCGCGTGCACCACGCAGAGCTGTGCAAGCAGGGGCTGCTCGTCGAAGAAGCGCAGCAGCGCGGCCAGCCCACTACGGATCTGCTCGCGCCAGCTTCGGCCGGGGTCCACGGCTTCCGTGATTGCGGACCGTGCCTGGCCCACCCCCCAATCGAAGCTCGCCAAGAAGCAGTCTTCGATATCGGCGAACTGTTCGTAGAAGAGCCTGCGAGACACGCGAGCACGGGCGATTACGCGCGCGACCGTCAACGACGATGCGCCGCGGATGGCTACCTCTTCGGCCATCGCCGCGAGGATCCTTGATCGCTGAATCTCCTCCACGTTTGAGCGCGTCGCTCGCCCAGACCACCCGATCCCTTTCGAGCGGACTCCCGATGCTACGCGTGTGCTTGATATTACCCGTGCTCGGCATCTGTCTACTGTCCACCTGCGGTCCGCTGCCGCCGCACGCAAGATCGGCTCGGCCGATCGGCCCGACACGGCGCAGCCAAGCCGATTCGCGCGCCTGCAAGTCACCGTGCAGGCGCCCCCGCGAACTTGTGATCGGCAGCCGGCGTGGCTAGCTTGGCCAGGGCAGCAACCGCCTGACGTGCGCCAGGTGTGCCACGTCGGGTGCTTGCAAACATCGAGATGAGCCATTTCAAACTCCCACCTGTCCGTCTGCGCTACGCGCTCGCGCTGCTCGCGCTGCTCGCCGCCGCCGCGGCTGCACCGGCGCTCGCCGGACAGTCGCAAGGGTCTCTTGAAAGCGGCATTTCCTCCTCGACAGCCAAAGAGGGTGCGCTCAGCGCCGAAATCCAGGCCGACTCAAACAAGATCGACGGCTTCCAGGGCAGCATCGAAGACCTCAAAGCGCGACTCGACGCGCTCGAAACGACTCTGGGCGTCGAGAAAGCTCTGCTCAACCGACTCAAGGCGCAGCTTGCCTCGGCACGCTCGCACCTGGCATCGCTGAAAATCCAGCTCGCCCAGGACAGAAAGGTGCTTGTCGCCCAGGTGATCGCCGCCTACGAGGACCCGCCGCCGAGCATCGTGACCGTGATCCTCCAGGCGCACGGCTTCGGCGATCTGATCGAGCGCGTCGACGACCTCAAGGCAGTCGGCCAGGAGAACGCCACGGCAACCGTGCAGGTCGCGAGTGCGCGCGAGGCCGTCGCCAAGGAAACACAGCACCTGACCGTATTGACCGACAGCTCTCAGCGCGAGACGACCGCCGTGCTCGTGCAGCGAGACGAGGTTGCTCATCTGCACCTGGCGCTACTCGACCACCAGCTCGAGTACGTCAAAGCGCGCGACCAGAAGAGCTCGCAACTGGGCGAACTGCGCTCGCATCGGCATGCGCTCGAAAAAGAACTCGTCGCGATCGCCGTCAGCGAGTATGCCTCGCAGAACCAATCGTTCGCGACCGGCTACGCGGTCGAAGGCGGCGGTCCGTCCGGCGACTATGGCTTCTTCCAGGCGCCCGGCACCAACTACAGCGTCGGCGTCGAGCCGATCCTCGTGCAGCGCCTGGACACACTCGGCAAGGCGCTGCACCTGCACCTGATCGGAATCTCCGGCTATCGCACCCCGCAGCACTCGATCGAGGTGGGCGGCTTCGCCAACGACCCGCACACACGCGGGGAAGCGTCTGACACGCCCGGCGTCGAAGGCGTGCCCGAGTCGATCCTCGAGAAGTTCGGCCTGACGCGGCCCTTCCCCGGGCCGGCGGAGGCCGATCACATCCAGCTGCTCGGCAGCGCGCCCTGATCGACGAGACCTCCTCAAAGGGCGGCCCCCCGGTCCGCAGTAGATCTCTCTAAATATCCGATGCTCGAGAACACCCCCCTTTGCTGGACCAAGGAATATTGGGTGCCAACGCACAGAGTGCCGCTCAGGCGCCCAGCACCGCCGGCGCACCGTAAACCGCGAGGACGTCCGGTAGCGCGACGCTGCCGTCCTCGCGCTGACCGTTCTCCAGCAGCGCGATCAGCGTACGACCCACCGCCACGGCAGTACCGTTGAGCGTGTGCAGCATCCGCGTGCGCTTATCGCGGCGTACGCGGATGTTCAGGCGCCGCGCTTGGTAGTCCGTTGTGTTCGAGCACGAGGTCAACTCGCGATAGCGACCCTGGCTCGGCAGCCAAGCCTCGCAGTCGTACTTCTTGGCGGCGGAGTTGCCGAGGTCGCCCACGGCGATGTTGACAACGCGATAGGGCAGCTCCAGGTCGGTCAAGATCTCCTCCTCGATCGCGAGAATGCGTTCGTGCTCTTCAACCGACTGCTCCGGCTCGACGAAGCTGAACATCTCGACCTTGTCGAACTGGTGCACGCGAAAGATCCCGCGAGTGTCCTTCCCGGCGGCTCCCGCCTCACGACGGAAACAGGGCGAGTAGCCCGCGTAGCGCAAGGGCAGACGCTCGGCGGGCAGGATCTCCTCGTCGTGCAGCGAGGCGAGCGCCACCTCGGAGGTACCCACCAGATACAGATCGTCGTCGGCCAAGCGATAGATCTGCTGCTCGGTGTCAGGCAGGAACCCCGTTCCATACAAGGCGCGCTCGCGCACCAGCACGGGCGGGATCACCGGCTCGAAGCCGTAGCCGCGCAGCTTCTCCAGCACGAACCGCACGAGCGCGAGCTCCACCATCACGAGGTCGCCCTTCAGATACGCAAAGCGTGCGCCCGACAGCGTCGCTGCGTGATCCATGTCGATCATCGAGCCCGCCAGTTCGAGATGATCGCGCACGCCTGCGGGGCGCTCCCCACCCGCCTGCTCGGCACCCACACCCACCCGCGGCTCTCCGACGAGCTTCACCAACTCGTCCTCAGGGCCCGGGGCAGCTGTTGGATCGGGCAGGTTGGGCAGCGTCGCGAGCACCGCGGTCAATCGCTCTTCGATCTCCGCCAACTCGCGGCTTAGCTCCTTCTCTTGCCCTCCCACCTCGCGCTGGCGGGCGATCGCATCACTCGCATCCTCGCCCGCGCGCTTGGCCTGCGCGATCGCGTCGGCCGCCGCGTTGCGCGAGGCGCGCAACTCCTCCACATGTGGGATCACCGTACGTCGCTTGGCATCGAGCTCGAGCACTGCATCCAGTCCCGCGACAGCGTCCTCGCCGCGGCGCTCCAGCTCCGAGCGCACCCGCTCGGGCTGCTCGCGGATCAGCTTGAGGTCGAGCACGTCGCCTCCACCAGCGAGCGCGCTATTTGGTGGACAGCGTGATGTTCACGGTGGGCACCTTCTGCGCCTGTAGCCCGGAATACTGAGCCAGGAACTTTGCGACTTCCTGAGCGTTGTCGCCGACAACAAGGTTCTCGGGCATGATCGCTCCTGAGAAGCCACCGTTGCGAATCGCGTAGAGAACCTGTTCGACGTTCTCCTTGCGGATGTTGAAGTTCGGCCCGTTCGTCTTGAGGCGGTCCTTGATCGACGTGGCCGAGCCCTGGGCACCGACGACGGCAAGCGTGTGGCAGCCGGAGCAGTGGTCGCGGAACAGGACCGCGCCCCGGTAGTAGGGGCTGGTCTTGGCCACGGAGATGCCCTGCGAGCCGCAGGCGGACATCCCCAGGGCAGCGACGAGCAACGTCGTCGCGAGGGCGAGCATCTTCATCGGTGGCCTCATGCGCGCCGGAATATTATCGGTTGCGCTCCGCGCCCGAACACGTCGAGCCCCGAGGACAAGCGCACAGCTGTCGCGGAGCTGCTTCAAAACCCGTGAGCGGTTTCGGCCGCACGCAGCGCCAGGAACACGACAACAAGCGCCGAGAGGCACATCACGCCCATCTCGCGGCGCACGATCAGCGCCACGATCTGCTGCTGCTCGTCCTCGGGCAGCTCACCGACCGCCCGGGCGCTTGGGATCTCGCGTTGGTCGAGGATCGTCTGCGCGGAGGCGACGCGCAGCTGCTCGGCGACGAAGGCGATCGCAAGCGGCAGCAGCGAATACAGGTAGAAGAGACTTTCGCTCGAGGAGTGTCCTGCCGCCGCGAGCAGGCCGACCGCGACCGCGTACACAATCGCCGCCACCTGTCCGACTCGCAGCAGCACCCAGAAGCCGCGGCTGCTTTCGTGGCGGTACCAGCGCCAAGCGCCCAGCAACCCCGGTATGACGTTCAGCGCGCCCAGCACGATCGCTCCCCATACGACCGCTGTGGTCATCCAGCAGCGCCCTCGACGACATTCCGCCCGACCTCAACGCAGATCACGCGCAACCTCGACCGACATCCACCAGACCACAAACCTGCGGACGTACACTCGACCGCAACGGCGCCCTCTCATCGCGGGGCCTCATCGAGGCAATCGTCACTATGTAACAGTCTGTCACAAGCGGTGATATAACAGCCCCCCGTGCTGCGCAGCTATCTTCCCGCGATCGTATTCCTCGCCCTCGGCGGTGCCGTCGGCGGGATCTTCACGGTGCTGAACACGATGGTCGGCCCGCGCCGGCGCACCGAGCACAAGCAGGATCCATATGAGTGTGGGCTGCCCTCCGAGGTCAAGCGCGGCATGCGCTTTGGGATCAGCTTCTACCTGATCGCGATGCTGTTCATCCTGTTCGACATCGAGGTCGTCTTCCTGTACCCGATCGCCGTGCAACTGAAGGCATACGGCGGCTTCGCGCTGGCCGAGACGGTGACGTTCATCGTGCTTTTGATGGTGGCCTTCGTGTACGTGTGGCGCAGGGGAGCACTCGAGTGGAGATAAAGCGCGAGCCTGTGCCTCGTGGCGGGCGCCCCACCGGCCAGGGCCGGCGGGGGTTTGAGATCGATTCCGCGAGCCCCACCGGCCAAGGCCAGGGTGGCCTTGAGATCGATTCAAGCGGCTTGCGCGTCAACACGCACGACTCCAAGGAACTGCTGCGCGGCGCGGAGCTGCTCGGGCCGACAGCTCCCGCGAGCATGGACGGCGAGGAGCTCGAACGCTACGTCCACGAACGCGTGCTCACCACGACGCTCGAGAAGGCCGTGTCATGGGGGCGCTCGAACTCGTTCTTTCCGCTCGCTTTCGGGCTGGCCTGTTGCGCGATGGAGCAGTTCCAGACGGCCGGCCCACGCATGGACATCGCGCGCTTCGGCTTCGAGGCCTTCCGTGCCTCCCCGCGCCAAGCCGACCTGATCATCCTGGCGGGGCGCGTGTCGATCAAGATGGCGCCGATCATCCGCCGTCTGTACGACCAGATGCTCGAGCCCAAGTGGGCGATCTCGATGGGCGCCTGCTGCAGCTCGATGGGCGTCTTCAACAACTACGCCCTCGTGCCGGCCGACAAGTTCATGCCGATCGACGTGCACGTGCCCGGCTGCCCGCCGCGCCCCGAGAGCCTGATGCACGGCATCCTCAAGCTGCGCAAGATGGTGCAGGACGACCCCGACGCCGGCTGGCGCGAGCGCTACGGAGCGCGGGGCACCGAGGAGATCCTCCCAGGTGCCTGACGCCACGGGGCTGGAGCTGCTCGCCAAGGAGCTGCGCGAGAGCGAGGGCATAGGCGCAGAGGCGATCCTCGGCACGTTGTACTTCCGCGGTCACGCGACACTCGAAGTGCAGCCTGGGCGCATTCGCGCGGTGCTCGCCCAGCTGCGCGAGCGCGGCTACGCCTCGCTGATGAGTGTGCACGGTGTCGACTACTACCCGCACGAGCCGCGCCTCGGCGTGCATTACGAGCTGCTCGACATGAGCAGGGTCGACCGCGTAACCGTCACCGTGCGCGTCTCGACCGAGGCGCCCGATCTCGCCTCGGTCACCCCCGACGGCGAGGACGGCAAGGGCTGGCCCACCGCCGACCATCAGGAGCGCGAGATCTACGACATGTTCGGGGTCGCCTTCCACGGCCACCCCGACATGCGGCGCATCCTGATGCCCGAGGACTACGAGGGCCATCCGCAGCGGCGCGATTTCCCCGTCGGCGGCGAACCGGTGATCTTCACGTACAACGAACACGAGTCCTCCGGAGTCACGCGATGAGGCCGGCGACCGTGAAGAGCAGGCCGGCACGAGCGACCCCGGGCTTCGGCGAGGCGCCGCGATGACCGTCGCGGACCAGCAGCTGTCCGAGTATCGCCGCCGCGAGCAGAGCATCACGCTCTCCCAGGTGGAGCACCCTGAAGGGCACGGGCAGTCCGGCGAGGGCACCCACGACGAGCTGCTGACGCTCAACTTCGGCCCGCATCATCCCGCCACCCACGGCGTGCTGCGTTTGCTCGTGACGCTGCAGGGCGAGGTTGTGCGCTCGATCAAGCCGGTCATCGGCTACGTGCACACCGGCATCGAAAAGACCGCCGAGGACAAGGCCTACTGGAAGGTGATCCCGGTTGTCGAGCGGATGGACTACCTGTCCTACTACTTCAACGCGATGGCCTACGTCGGCGCGGTGGAGACGCTGCTGGAGGTCGAGGTTCCCAAGCGCGCCCAGTACCTGCGCGTGATCCACCTGGAGCTCAACCGCATCGCCTCGCACCTGATCTGGCTCGGCACGAGCGCCCTGGATCTCGGCGCGGTCTCGATCTTCCTGTACTGCCTGCGCGAGCGCGAGCTGATCCTCGATCTGTTCGAGATGTCCTCCGGGGCGCGCATGCACACGCGCTACTTCCAGGTCGGCGGCGTAATGGAGGACATTCCTGTCGGCTTCGTCGAGAAGGTGCGCGAGTTCACGAAGATCATGCCCGCACGCGCCGATCAGTACGGGGCGATTCTGAACGCGAACCAGATCGTGTTGCAGCGCCTGCGCGGCACCTGTCCGCTTGACGCCGACACGCTCCTAAGCCTCGGCGTCACCGGCCCGCTGCTGCGCGCCGCCGGCAACCCATGGGACCTGCGCAAGGCCGCCCCTTACAGCTCCTACGAAGACTTCGACTTCAAGATTCCCGTCGGCACCGTCGGCGACAACTACGACCGCTTTGCCGTGCGTGTCGCCGAAATCTACGAGTCGGTGAAGATCATCGACCAGGCGCTCGACGGGCTGCCCGAGGGCCCGCACATCACGACCGACCGCAAGATCGCGCTGCCGCCACGCCACGAGCTCGCGACCTCGATGGAGGCGCTGATCCACCACTTCAAGCTCGTCACCGAGGGCTTCAGGGTGCCGCCGGGCGAGATCTACTACCCGATCGAGTCGCCGCGCGGCGAGCTGGCCTGCTTCGTGCGCTCCGACGGCTCCTCCAAGCCGGCGCGCGTGCACATGCGCGACCCCTCGTTCGTAAACCTGCAGGCCTTGTCGCACATGGCCGAGGGCTCCTACATCGCCGACATGATCGCCACGCTCGCGATGCTCGACCCGATTTTGGGGGGCATCGACCGATGAGCCTGCCTGTCCCCGCCGAGCTGCGCGCAGACATCGAGGCGCACATGGCGCTCTACCCCGACAGCCGCTCTGCCGCGCTTCCGGCTTTGGAGGCCGCGCAGCGCGTCCACGGCTGGTGCTCGCCGGAGGCGATCGAGCAGGTCGCGGAGGTGATGGGCGTGACTCCCGCCTATCTCGCCGCCGTAGCGACCTTCTACGACATGCTCGAGACCGAGCCCGTCGGCAAGCACAGCATTTACGTCTGCACAAACATCTCCTGCTCGCTGCGTGGCGCCGACGCTTTGCACGCTGCCGTTCGCGAGGCGGCCGGAGACGACCCGGAGTTCAACGTGCGCTCCTTCGAGTGCCTCGGCGCCTGCGACATCGCGCCGATGGCCTCCGTCGACGGGGTATTCGTGGGGCCGTTGACGCTTGAGGACGTCCCGCAACTGCTCGATGACATTCGTGCCGGACGGCCCGTGCTGCCCGACAAGCAGCTCTCGACGCGGCTTGTGGCCGACCCGAACGCCAACTCGCGGGAGTTCCCCGCGCACCCGATCGAGGCTGGCTCGATGACAGACGCCTCTGGGGGTGGCGTCTCAGCGGCTGCCCAGACTCCTCCAGCCCAGTCGATCGGAGGCGACGGCGCATGACCGAAGCGCTGCTCTTCAAGGACATCGACGAGCCAGGACTCGCGACGCTTGACGTGTACGCCAAGCGCGGCGGCTACGAGTCGCTACGCAAGGCACTCGCCACCACGCCCGAGGACGTGCTCGCACAGCTCGAAGCCTCCGGACTGCGCGGGCGCGGCGGGGCTGGCTTCGCGATGGGCAAGAAGGTGTCCTTCCTGCCGAAAGGGACGATCGACAAGTACCTCGTCTGCAACGCGGACGAGTCAGAGCCCGGCACGTTCAAGGACCGCGAACTGATGCAGAAGTCGCCGCACATGCTGATCGAGGGGCTGATCATCGCCTCCTACGCCGCCGGCGCCACCCGCTCGTTCATCTACATCCGCGGCGAGTACTCACACCAGGCCGACGTGCTCGACGCGGCGCTCGCGGAAGCGACGGCAGCCGGATACATCGGCGAGAACATCCTCGACTCGGGACACTCGCTCTCGCTTGTCGTGCACCGTGGCGCTGGGGCTTACATCTGCGGCGAGGAGACCGGGTTGCTCGATTCGCTGGAAGGCAAGCGCGGCAACCCGCGGCTGAAGCCGCCTTTCCCGGCCAATCAGGGCCTCTACCAAGGTCCCACCCTGATCAACAACGTGGAGACGCTCGCCACGGTGCCAGCGATCATCCGGCTCAGCGGCGAGCAGTACGCCAAGCTCGGCACCGAGACCTCCAAAGGCACGAAGCTCGTGTCCGTCTCGGGACATGTGCAGAGGCCCGGCAACTACGAGGTCGAGCTTGGCACCCCATCGCGCGAGATCATATACGGGCTCGCCGGCGGTCCTCCCGAGGGGCGCGAGGTCAAGTGCTGGTTCCCTGGCGGCTCCTCCTCGCCGGTGCTGAAGAAGGAGGACCTCGACCTCCCCTATGACTTCGACGCGATGGCCAAGGCTGGCTCGATGCTCGGCTCCGGAGCGATCATCGTCGTCGACGACTCCACGCCGATCCTCGACGTCGCGCTGAAGGTCGCGAAGTTCTACCGCCATGAGTCCTGCGGCAAGTGCACGCCCTGTCGCGAGGGCACCAACTGGACCGTGAAGATGCTCGAACGCATCGACGCGGGGACCGCGACGCCGATGGACATCGAGATCATGGCCTCCGTGCAGGAGCACATCATCGGCAACTGTCTGTGCGTGCTCGGCGACGCGATGGCGATGCCGATCGGCTCGATGATCGCGAAGTTCAGGGACGAGTTCGAAGAGCACATCGAGGCCGCGCGTGTCCGCAACGGCCTCGGCGCCGGCGCCGGCGCGACCGAGCCGGCCCTCGCAACGGGAGTAACAGGCTGATGCCCAGGCCTGAGCCCAAGACGATCACCTTCACCATTGACGGCCGCGAGGTGCAGGCGCCCGAAAACGCGATGCTGGTCGACGCCGCCAAGCTCGGCGACGTCGAGATACCCGTCTTCTGTTACGAGCCGAAGCTCGGCAATCCGGTCGGCGCCTGTCGCATGTGCCTGGTTGAGATCGAGGGCATTCCCAAGCTGCAAACCGGCTGCTCTACGCCCGTCAAGGACGGGATGGTCGTGCACACGCAGTCCGAGCGAGTGAAAGTCGCCCAGGTTTCGGTGGTCGAGTTCCTGCTCGTCAACCATCCGCTGGACTGCCCCGTCTGCGACAAGGGCGGCGAGTGCCCGCTGCAGGACATCACCTTCGGCTGGGGACCCGGCAAGACGCGCTTCGTCGAGGAAAAGCGCCACTTCGTCAAGCCGCTGGCGCTGTCGGAGACGATCGCGATCGACCGCGAGCGCTGCATCCTCTGCTACCGCTGCGTGCGCTACAGCCAGGAGGTGGCCGAGGACTACCAGCTCGTGCTGCTCGAGCGCGGCGCGCATTCGTACGTGTCGACATTCGACGGCAACCCCTACGTGGCGCCGTTCAGCAGCAACATCATCGAGCTGTGCCCGGTTGGCGCGCTGACCTCGCGCAACTACCGCTTCCGGGCGCGCCCCTGGGACGTCGAGGACTCGGGCTCTGTCTGCACGCTGTGCGCGGCGCAGTGCAACGTGTCGCTGACGGTGCGCGACGAGCGCGTGCTGCGCGTGCTGGCGCGCGATCACCCCGAGGTGGACGACGGCTGGTTGTGCGACCGCGGACGCTTTGCCTATCCCGCTCTTGGCGAAGACCGCATCACGCAGCCGATGATCCGCGACGGCGGCGAGCTGCGTGCCGTGTCCTGGGAGCGGGCGCTCGAAGAAGCCGGCACACGCCTGAAGCGGGCTGGGGCCCAGACCGGAGCACTCGTCGGTGGCGGCGCCACCAACGAGGAGGGCTTCTTGCTTGGACGGCTATTGCGTGAGGGGTTGAATTCGCCCAACATCGACTCGCGCGTCGCCGGTGTATTGCCGTTGGAGCTACACCAGGCGCTGGCCGAGCCGGGGCTGCAGGCGCAGGTCTCCGACCTGGAGTTCGCTCACGCCGTGCTTGCACTGGAGTGCGACCTCGTCCCCGACGCGGCGATCCTCGACCTGCGCCTGCGCAAGGGCGTGCGCCGCCATGGCATGAAGCTCGTGCGCGCGAGCGCTGCGGATCTACTTGAGAAAGCCGATGAGCTGATCGCCAAGCTGAAAGACGCCGGCGAGGAGATCGTGGTGCTGTGGGGCGAGCGGCTCACAGCCGGCCCCGACGGCGCGCGCGCGGCACAAGCGCTGTTGGACTTGGTCGGGACGCTTGGCATCGCCGACACCGACAATGCCGGCCTACTGGAAATCCCGGCTCAGAGCAACGGGCGCGGACTGCGTGAGGCCGGGGCGCTGCCCAACGCCGGCCCGGGCTTGAGCTCCGTTGACGAGGACACCCTCGGGGGCGCAAGCGGCCTCGACGCTCGTGCGATGGCTCAGGCGCTGAGGGACGGCGAGCTGAGCTGCTTGTACCTGCTTGGCGCAGACCCTTTGACGGGAGCAGCCGACGATCAGGACCGCGAACTGTGGGGGGACGCGCTCGCAAGCGCGACAACCGTTATAAGCCACGCGATGTTCTTGACCGACGCGATCCGCGATCACGCCGACATCGTCTTCCCCGGCGGGGCCTACCCCGAGAAGGAGGGCACCGTCGTGCATCCCGACGGGCGCATCCAGCGCCTGCGCCCGGCCGTCGCAAAGCCTGGGGAGAGCCGCGCCGAGTGGCAGGTGATCGCCGACGTCGCCGCGCGGGTTGGACTCGAGCTCGACGTGCTCACCGGCGGCATGGCCTCCCAGCAGCTGTTCGACGCGGTGCCCCAGTACGCGGGGCTCACGCTCGAGGAGATCGGCGGCAAGGGCCTGCGCCCGCACGAGCGCGCGACGGCGGTGGCCTCCTGATGCACAGCTCGACTTCGGACGGCGCCGACCCCGTGACGCTCGACATCCGCGCCGGCTTCATCGCGTTCCCCGATGCCTCGGAGGCCAAGCGATGAACACACTCGCCGTCGTCGGCTTCTACGAAGAATGGTGGATCCAGATCATCAAGGCGATCGTGATCTTCGCCGTCGGGCTACAGCTCGTGCCGATCGTGCTGCTGGCCGAGCGCAAGCTGCTTGGTCGCATGCAGGCCCGCTACGGCCCCAACCGCGTCGGCCCCTTCGGGGCGCTGCAGCCGCTGGCCGACATCGTGAAGCTCCTGACCAAGGAGCAGTTCCGGCCGAGCACCTCGACCGGCTTCCTGTTCGCGCTGGCACCCTGCATCTCGATCGTGACCGCCGTCGCCGCCTTCGCGATCATCCCCTTCGGCAACGTGCAGCACATCTTTGGCACACCTGTGGGGCTCTACGGCGTAGACGTCTCGATCGGACCGCTGTACCTGTTCGCCTTCGGCGCCGTCGCCTTCTACGGGATCATGCTCGGCGGCTGGTCCTCGGGCTCGAAGTACTCGTTCCTCGGCGCCATGCGCGGCGCGGCGCAGCTGATCTCCTACGAGGTCTCGCAAGGATTGGCGCTGGTCGGAGTCATCTTCACCGCCGGCACGCTCTCGCTGACCGGGATCGTCGAAGCTCAGCAGGGCATGTGGTACGTCGTGCCGCAGTTCTTTGGCTTCCTTGTCTTCCTTGTGGCCGGCTTTGCCGAGACCAACCGCGCTCCCTTCGACCTCACCGAGGCCGACGCCGAGCTCGTCGGCGGCTACAACACCGAGTACGGCGGCGGGCGCTTTGCCTCCTACTACTTCGCCGAGTACCTAAACGTGCTTGTCGTCTCCGGCATCGTCACGACCGTCTTCCTAGGTGGCTGGCTGCTGCCCTTCGGCATCCACCCCCCCGGCTGGGTCGATCCCTTCGTGGTGCTGTTCAAGATGGGGCTGATGACGTTCCTGTTCATCTGGGTGCGCGCCACCTTGCCGCGTCTGCGCTACGACCAGCTGATGAGCTTCGGCTGGAAGATCCTGCTGCCGTTGGCGACGCTCAACGCGCTCGTGACCGCCGTGCTGGTCGTGGTGACGCACAAATGACACGTGCACCGCAAAGCCCCCCTGTAGTTGACACGCACTGGAGTAACACAGGGGACGCCCTCCGGAGAGACGCATGACTTGGACTCCCGGCGACGACGTGATCCAGGTCATGCGCACACCGGCGCCGGGGGCCGCGCGCGGCACTTATCGCGCGTTTGGCGAAACCCTGCGTGGCATGAAGACCACCTTCGGTCGGATGCTAGAAAAACCCGTGACGCTCGAGTACCCCGAGGAGAAGACACCCGTCTATCCCCGCTTCCGCGGCAGACACAAGTTGCACAAGTTCGAGGACACCGGCCTCGAGAAGTGCGTGGGCTGCTCGCTGTGCGCGGCCGCCTGCCCATCCGACTGCATCAGGGTCGTCGCTGCCGAGAACACGCCCGAGCATCGCGTGTCCGCTGGCGAGCGCTATGCGGAGGTGTACGAGATCAACCTATCCCGGTGCATCTTCTGCGGCTACTGCGAGGTGGCCTGCCCCTTCGACGCGATCACGATGGGGCATGACTACGAGATGTCCGACTACACGCGCAGCGACCTGATCTTCACCAAGGAGATGCTGCTCGCCGAGCCGTTGGAGCGCACTCCCCTGCGCCGGGAGGGCGAGTAGCGATGAACGTGCGACAGCCGCGCGGGCGCTACGGGCACGCCCAATCCATCCCCCAAAACCACAAGCGGCGGTGCCGTGTCTAGCGTCCTCTTCTTCATCGCGGCGATCGGCGTCATTGCGGGTGCGATCGGCGTCGTCACGTTCAGCAATCCCTTCTACAGCGTGCTCGCGCTCGTCGGGCATCTGCTCTCGCTGGCCGTGCTGTTCCTGCTGCTGCGCGCCGAATTCGTCGCCGCCGCGCAGGTCGTCGTGTACGCCGGCGCGGTGATGGTCCTTTACGTGTTCGTCGTCGCCTACGTCGGCGACGAGGAGCAGTCGCTCGACGGCGTGCTCTCCCGTCGCCCGCGCTCGCGCGGCGCCGACGGGCGCAAGCTGACCGGTGCGCTGTTCGCCGGCGTGCTGCTCGTCGAGCTGTTGATCGCGCTGCTCGGCAGCGGGCTGAAGGCCGTATCCGGTGACGGCGCGCCCTACGCTCCCGGACCAAAGACGTTCGGCACTCCTGCCTACATCGGCAACCTGCTGCTGACGCGCTTCCTGCTTGTGTTCGAGGCCTCTTCGCTGCTGCTGCTGATTGCGGCGGTAGGCGGTGTCGTGCTGGCGCGCCGCCGCCGTGGCCTCGAGGACGACGACGAGCGCGACCGGCTCACGCCGCTCGATATCCTGCGTCCGCGCGGCACCGGCACGATGGTCGAGGGCGTCGAAGGACTCGCGCTCGCGCACGCCCGCGGGGCAGGCGATCTGGGCGACGAGCACCCCGACCCAGACGGAGGCGGCTGGTGAGCATCGGCTGGTACCTCGCCGTCTCGGCGATCGTCTTCTGCACGGGCGCGTTCGGCGTGATGACGCGTCGCAATCCCCTTGTCGTGCTGCTCTGCCTTGAGCTGATGCTCAACGGCGCCAACCTCTCGCTGATCGCCTTCTCGCGCATGTGGGGCAACGGCGACGGGCAGATCCTCGCGATCATCGTGATGACCGTCGCGGCCTGCGAGGTCTGCATCGGGCTCGGCATGATCGTCGCGATCCACCGCCGGCGCCTGCCGATCGACGTGGATGAGCTGAGGGAGCTGCAGGGATGAACACCACCACCTACGGCTGGCTGGTGCTGGCGTTCCCGCTGCTGGGCACGCTGATCATCGGCGCCGGCTTCAAAAAGCTGCCCGGGCGCACCGCCGGCTGGATCGGCACGAGCGCGATCTTCCTGGCCTTCCTGGCAGCCCTGGCCACGCTGATCTCTCTGCAAAATCACGCCGCCGAGCACCGTCAAATCGTCTCCTCGCTTTGGAACTACGCGAGCACGGTCGGCATCGACGCGCAGATGTCGATTCTGGTCGACCCGCTGTCGGTCTTCATGATCCTGGTCGTCACCGGCATCTCGACCACGATCCACCTGTACTCGGTGTCCTATATGGACGCGGACAAAGGCTTCGCGCGCTACTTCGCCTACCTCAACTTCTTCGTCTTCTCGATGCTGCTGCTGGTCTTGGCCGGCAACTTCCTGCTCTTGATTGTGGGCTGGGCCTTCGTCGGTGCCGCCTCCTATCTGCTGATCTCCTTCTGGTACCGGCGCTCGACGGCAACCAAAGCCGGCATCAAGGCGTTCGTGATCAACGTCGTCGGCGACGTCGGGCTCGTGCTCGGCACGTACTTCCTCTTCAAGCACACCGGCACGCTCGATTTCCTGAAGGCGTTCAAGGCCGCGCCGAACGTGTTCTCGAGCGGCGAAGGCGACGTCACCGCCGGCTGCCTGCTGCTGCTCGTGGGAGCATTCGCCAAGTCCGCCCAGATCCCGCTGCATACGTGGCTGCCCGACGCGATGGAGGGCCCCACACCGGTCAGCGCCTTGATCCACGCAGCCACGATGGTGACCGCGGGCGTGTACCTGATCGCGCGCATGCACCCCTTCTTCGAACTGGCCCCGGCCGCGCAGGACGTGGGCGCGATCATCGGCTGCGCGACGCTCGTGATCGCCGCCACGATCGCCATCACCCAGACAGACATCAAGCGCGTGATCGCCTATTCGACGATGTCTCAAATCGGCTACATGATCATGGGCGTATCAGTCGGCGCCTACGCCGCCGGCATGTTCCACCTGATGACGCACGCCTTCTTCAAGGCGCTTTTGTTCATGAGCGCCGGCTCGATCATCGGCGCGATGGGCGGCGAGCAGTCGCTCGAGAAGATGAAAGGCTTCAAGAAGGCGATGCCGTTCACGTTCGCCTGTTTCATCATCGGTGGCCTGGCCCTGTCGGGCATACCTCCCTTCTCCGGGTTCTTCTCCAAGGACGAGATCCTGCTGGTCACGGGCGAGCGCGGCGGCTGGCACTGGGCGCTGTACGTGTTCGGCTACATCGGCGCGTTTATGACCGCGATCTACACCTTCCGCATGATCTTCAGGGCCTTCTACGGCGATCCGGTAGAGCAGGCCAAGGAGCTCGAGGGTGGGCACCTTTACCACGCTCCGGAGCCGACCAATCCCGCCAACGGCGAGGTCGAGGACACCGACGTCGGCTTCCCCGGGCCCACGCACGCGATCGCCGAGCGTGAGCTGCCGATGCGCGTGGCGATGGTGATTCTCGCGATCGGCGCTGTCGGTGCCGGGCTCGTGCAGATCCCCAACGTCGACTACGTGATCGACAAATTCCTCGAACCGAGCTTCTACGGGTCGTCGCTGTACACGGTGCACACGCGCGACGGCCTCTTGTGGTTCGGCCTGGCCCTTGGCACCGTGCTCGGGCTGAGTGGCATCGCGATCGCCTACCGCATCTGGGTCAAGCAGCCCTCGATCGCTGTGGCCGCTCGCACTCGTTTCAAGCCTCTGTACACGCTGTTCGTCAACAAGTGGTACTTCGACGAGCTGATCGACGAGCTGATCGTGAAGCCGGCCGCTGCGGCCGGGCGCTTTGCCAGCACCACCTTCGAGCGCGTGTTCGTAGACGGGGCGATCGTCGGCGGGACCACAGGCCTCGTCAAGGCCGGCTCCGCCTCGGTGCGGGCTGTGCAGAGTGGCCTCCTGCGCTACTACGCGGCCCTTGTCGTGCTCGGTATCGCGGCACTCGGCCTCTACTTCCTGCTGCAGGCATGAGCTTGCTTCCCACCCTCCCCACTTTGACCACCTTCCTGCTCCTCATCCACGACTGATGCCGCCTCTCTCAATCCTCATATGGCTACCAGCCGCCTGCGGGCTGCTTGGGGTGCTCATCCCCACCGGCAGGTCCCGCGTGCGCGCAGGGGACATCGCCGATTCCGGCACAGACTCCGCGCAGCGCAAGTGGGGCCTGCCCGGCCTGCTCGCTCTCCTCGGAACGCTCGCGGCGCTCGGCCTCGCCATCGGCTGCATCGTCCAGTACGGGCCCGGCTCGCACGGGCTCAAGGACGTGACCGACATCGTTTGGATCGCCGAACTCGGTATTCACTACAAGCTCGGCGTCAGCGGGCTGAACGTGCTGCTCGTCGGGCTCACAGCGCTGCTGTTCTTCGCCGCCGTACTTGCCTCCAACCTGCGCGCTTGGGATAGACCCCGCCTCTTCTACTTCCAATTCATGCTCGCCGAGTCGGCCGTGCTCGGCGCCTTCCTCGCCCAGGATCTTGCCCTGTTCGTCGCCTTCTTCGACCTGATGCTGATCCCCTTCTACTTCCTGATCGGCGCCTGGGGTGAAGGGCCAGACCGTGTCAAAGCCACGATCAAGCTCGTGATCTACACACTCGTCGGCTCGCTGTTGATGCTGGCCGCCGCGATCGCCACCGGCGTGCTCGCCGGCGAGCAGAACGGCGGTCACATCACCTTCGTGCTCTCCCAATTGCAAGGTCTGCCACTGAGCAAGGGCTCGCAGGAGTGGATCTTCCTGTTCTTCGCTGCCGCCTTCCTCGTGAAGATGCCCGCTTTTCCGCTGCACGGCTGGATGCCCGACGGTTACCGGGCGATGCCGATCGAGGTGCTGATGGTCTTCAGTGGGGTGCTATCGAAGGTCGGCGCCTACGGCTTCCTGGCGATCGTGCTGCCGCTCTTTCCCCAAGGAGCCGCCCACTTCCAGACGCTGATGCTGATCATCGCGCTGTGCTCGATCATCTATGGGTCGGCGGTCGCCTTCACGCAAACCGACGCACGCCTGATCGCCGGATATTCCTCGGTTGCGCAACTCGGCTTCATCACGCTCGGCATCTTTGCGCTGAACCCGCAAGGCGCTCAGGGGGCGCTCCTGCAGATGGTCAACCACGGTCTCGTGGTCGCGCCGATCTTCTTCATCATCGCGCTGCTGGCACAGCGCGCCGGCGGCTCGCAGGACATCCGTCAGATGGGCGGTATCGCCTTTCGCGCGCCGGTGCTTGCCACGATCTTCCTGGTGGTTGCGCTCGCCACGTTGGCGATGCCCGGCTCGGCCAACTTCGTCGGCGAGTTCTTGATCCTGCTGGGTGTCTTCAAAGCCAAGCTCGCAATCGCCGTGATCGCATTTAGCGGTGTCGTTATGGCCAGCGTCTATGCACTGCGGGTGTTCATCCGCGCGATGCACAATCGCGTCGGCAAGGATGTGAAGTCGCGTGACCTGACGCGCACCGACGCGCTCGTGCTCGTTCCCCTGCTCGCCGTGATCGTGTTCCTCGCGCTCTATCCCCAGGGCGCGCTGAAGCGCTCTGAAAGCTCGGCCAGCGCATCGGTAGCCGCTGCCCACAATGCGCTTACCTCCGGCCCTTCAGCCTTGGCCTCGACTGAACCATGATTTTGCTCGCGACACTCAAAGGCCCGCACGTCGACTTCGCGGCGCTGTCGCCACTGATCGCTCTGCTCGGCGGGGCGATCGTGGTGCTGCTCGTCGGGCTGCTCGGCTCGCGCTGGATCCGCGAGCAGGTCGTACCGGCACTGGCGCTCGTCGCGCTTGGGGCCTCGCTCGGCTTGACGATCTGGCGTTGGAGCTCGCCCGAGTCAATCGTCTCCGGAGCTCTGCGCATCGACCGGCTGTCGCTGACACTGAACCTGATTCTCGCCGTTGGCGGCATGGCCACGGTGCTGCTTGCCTGGCGCTCGCGTGCCTCGCGCGAAGCGGCGCACGGCGAGCTGCACGCGATGCTGCTGACGACGATCGGCGGCATGGCGCTGCTCGGCGCCGCCCAGAACACTGTCGCCCTGTTCCTGGGGCTTGAGCTTCTTTCTATTCCGCTCTACGTGCTTTGCGCGACCGAAATGCGTAACGAGCACTCGCTCGAGGCAGGGCTGAAGTACTTGATCGTCGGCTCGGTCGGCAGCGCGACACTGCTGTACGGGATAGCGCTGCTCTACGGGGCAACGGGCGCGACCGACTTCAGTGGCATAGCAAGCGCGATCTCCAGCAGCGGCCTGACGAACAACGCGATGCTGCTCACGGGCATCGCGCTTTGCGTCGCCGGGCTCGCCTTCAAGGCCTCGGTGGCGCCCTTCCACCAGTGGACGCCCGACGTCTACGAGGGTGCCCCCACCCCGATCACCGCTTTCATGGCCGTCGCGACGAAGGTGGCGGCGCTCGGTGTGCTGCTGCGTCTATTTGACGTAGCGCTGATCGAAGTGCACGGCAGCTGGGGGCCGGCACTGGCGGCACTGGCGACGATCACGATCCTCGTAGGCAACGTCGGTGCGCTAGGGCAGTCCTCGCTGAAGCGCATGCTCGCTTACTCCTCGGTCGCCCAAGCCGGCTACATCCTCGCTGGCGTGGTGGTCTCCACCCAGCTAGGCGCCCAGGCTATGGTCTTCTACCTGGCTGTGTACCTGCCGATGAACATGGCCGCCTTCGCCGTGATCGTCGCTCGCGAGCGCGAAACAAGGGCGCTGGCTCAAGCCCGCAATCCCGAGGAGTGGTTGACCGAAGACGAGGATCCCGACGGCTGGGTCGGCGACTCGATCCAGTCGCTCGCCGGCCTCGGCCGCGAGCGGCCCATACTGGCTTGGCCGATGACGATCTCGATGCTCGCCCTCGCCGGTATTCCGGCAACTGCAGGCTTCATCGGCAAGTTCTATTTGATCGACGCGGCTGTGGCCGGCGGCTACACGTGGCTCGGCGTCGTGATCGTGATCGGCTCGATGATCTCCCTCGGCTACTACCTGCCGGTGATCGCCACGATGTGGATGAGCCCCAGCCCCGCCGCGGCCGCAACCCCGCCACCAAGCGCGATTCCCGCGATTGCCGGCGGCTCTCCGGAGCTTGACGACGAGGCGGGGGCTGCGGTTCCCGGCACTGGACCGTCCTCGCTGGCGGGGGCAGGTGGAGCGACGATCCCGCTCGTCACAGGTGCCCCTCGCCTGCAGCCGGAGGTCGCCTTCGTGGCCGTCCTCGCCGGCGCCGCCACGATCTTCTTCGGGATAGTGCCGCAGCCGCTGTTCAACCTCGTGCACGGGGTCGGCAGCGCGCTTGGCCTGCTGTAGCGCGGAGCAAACTCGCGGCGGTCTGTCTCCCGCTCGACACCTCATGGTAAAATTCATGACCATGAAGACACGCATGAACATTTCCAAGGGAGGCCAGATCTCAATTCCGGCGCCGATCAGGCATCGGTGGGACACCTCGACGCTCTCCCTCAGGGACGAGGGTAATCGGATCGTGCTCGAACCTGCACCGGACGACCCAATCGCCGCAGCCGAGGGAGCACTCGCCGACGAGATGGGCGCGCTCGACATCAAGCGCCTCAGGCGCACTGCACGCGAAGACGAGCGGATCGCCGAGACCCGGCGCAGCAGTCGGTGATCCTTCTCGACGCGTACGCACTGATCGCGTTCATGGTCGGCGATCCGGCCGCGACGCAGGTTCGCGCGATCTTGCGCGAGGGCGATGCGGCATTCGCAACTACGAATCTCGCCGAGACACTCGACGTCTCACAGCGCCTCTACGGCCTGCCGATCGCGCGTGCAATGGACGTGCTCGAGCCTTTGTTCGACGGGCCCCTCAGGCCAATTCCGCTCGACCTGAGCGTCGCACAGAAAGCCGCCGAGATTCGTGCCAAGCACTACCATCGCACTTCTTCCCCGCTATCGCTCGCTGACGCCGTACTGATCGCCTCAGCCAAGCAAGACGACAGCATTGCCACCGCAGATCCTCATGTGCTTGCGGTAGCCAAGATTGAGAAGATCAAACCCGTCGCGCTGCCCGAGCAGGGCTGAGCATCAAACAAGAACGGCCATGCCGATCGAACACTCGTCGGCTCGAGCCCTCCACCCTGAACCTGACGCACACGCTGCCGATAGAAACGGTGGTGACCTCGATGCACCGACAGATACAACTCCTCGGAGAGCTCATACGCGATTCGCAGTATGCGGTCGATTCTGAGGCGGTGGCCGACGCGATCGTCGCGCGTGCGATGGCGCGGCGCGCGGTGATCGGCACGACCTTCCGAAACGACGCACGCCCCGCGGGTACCCAGGTGCGCTCGTTTCGCCCTACACGCAAGGCGCGGTCCTTTCGTCCTTGCACGGGCGCCGAGGACGCGTTGATGGACCCTTGGCGGCGTAGGTAGCGTCTACGCGCGGCCGGCGTCGCGAGCAGCCTCTTCGGCTGCCTGTAGCTGGCGCTCGACCAAGTCAAGACCCGCATCCCAGAAGCCTGGATCGGCCAGATCGATGTCCACGATCCTGCCCAGCTCCTCTGGCGAGCGCGAACCGCCGGCGGCAAGCAGCTCCAGATAGCGTGGCACGAGCTCGTCGCCGCGCTGCTCGTAGCGCTGATAGACCGACAGCGCCAGCAACTGCCCGTAGGCGTAGGCATAGACATAGCCCGGCGAGCCGATGAAGTGCGGGATGTAGGACCACCAGCTCCGGTAGCCTTCGGTGATCTCGACCGAGTCGCCGAACATCTCCTCCTGGCTCTCGACCCACAGCTCGCCAAAGCGCTCGACCGACAGCTCCCCCTGTTCGCGGCGAGCCGTGTGGACCAGCTCCTCGAAGCGGTTCATCGCCACCTGACGGAAGACCGTTGCGAGCGCGCCCTCGATGTTCTCGGCCAGCAGCGCCAGACGCGAGGACGGCGAGGAGTCCTCCTCTAGCAGCCGCCCGAAGACGATCGTCTCACCAAACACCGACGCGGTCTCGGCAAGCGTCAGCGGCGTGCCCTGATGGAAAACGCCCTGCTCCGCCGCCAGCGCGAAGTGGACGCCGTGGCCCAGCTCGTGGGCCAGCGTCAGGACGTCGCGACGACGCGAGGTGTAGTTGAGCATCACATACGGGTGCACTGAGGGCACCGCTGAGGCACAGAAGGCTCCGCCTCGCTTGGCGGGCCGCACCGGCGCGTCTATGTAATGCCCGTCGAAGAAACCCCTGGCGACCTCGCCGAGCTTCGGGGAGAACGAGGAGTAACAGTCGAGCACCAGCTCGCGCGCGTCGGCATACGAATAGCTGACTTCATCCTCGGTGACGGCCGCCATGCGGTCGTAGTCGGCCAGCCGCTCGATGCCCAGCAGCTTCGCCTTCAGGCGATACCAGCGCCGCGGCAGCTCATAGCGCGCGCGGACCGCCTCGATCAGCGCCGCCACCGACTCGTCGCTGGCCTCGTTAGACAAATTGCGCGCCGCCAACCAGTTCGGGTAGCGGCGCAGGCGATCGTCGGTGGCCTTGTCGGCCAAGAGGGTGTTGAACAGGAAGGCACGCGTACGCAAGCCCGGCGCCAACGCTTCGGTCACCGCCTCGGCCGTCGAGCGCCGCAGCTCACGATCGGCAAGCACCAGCCGGCTGAGCGCGACGTCAAGTGCCACCTTCTCCGCCGCGGCACCTCCCCCGTCTCGCTCGACACCCCCTTGTTGCTCGACACCCCCCTGTTGCTCGACACCCCCCTGTTGCTCGACACCCCCCTGTTGCTCGACACCCCCCTGTTGCTGAACACCCCCCTGTTGCTCGCTTTCGCTCGCACTCGCGGTTGCAGCATCGCTCGCGTCGCCCGGCAGACGCACCTCGATCGCCGAGGTCAGCTCGTCGAACAGGCGCGACCAGGCCGCCGCCCCCGTCACAGACTTCTCCGCGAGGATCTTCTCCTCGGCTTCGGAGAGCAAATGCTCCCGGTAGCGACGCACGTTGCGCAAGTGGTGCTCGCAAAACGACAGCTGCTCGTCACAGAGCAAATCGTGGGCTTGGGCGTCCACCAAGGCGGCCCACTCCAGCTCGAAGAACAGCAGCGTCGTCTCGATCTCGGTGCCGCGCTCCTGCACCTCTTGCATCAGCGCGCCGGCGGCCGGGTCAGCCGTGTCGACCGAGAAACGCAGGCCTGCATACGTGCCGGCGCGACCGACCAGTTCTTGGATCGCGCCCAGCTCGCGCATCGCCTGGGCCAATTCCGGACTATCGAATTCGTCCACCTCGCCCGCATAGCGCTCGGCGAACAGGCGGGCGCGATCGAGCGCCTCGGCCAGCTGCGCGCGCGCGCCGTCCTGGCCTTGATTGTCGACGAGCGGTTCGAGATTCCAGGCTGTTTGCTCGAGCTCGGGGTCGCTCGGGTTTGAGGTTGACGGGCACATCCGTGGCGGACGGTAGCATCGCCGACCCGTGCACGAGACGACGCCCAAGGTATTCCTGATCGCACGACCCTCGATTGAGGTCGAGGGGATGCGCGGCTACCTGAGCGATGTCGGCGGCGAGTCGTGGCTCGAGCGCCGCCTGGAGGAGTCGGATGGGAAGCCCAACGGCGGCGAGCTGATCGTCGAGTTCGGCGGCAGGGCCTGCTACCGCAGCTGGGAGCCCGGACTCAACCCGAACGTCACCCGCGTGCGCACCGATCAGCGCGAATACTTCGCCAACATCCTGCGCAGCGCGCACGGCAGCGTGCTGGAGCATGCCAACTGGTCGTTTGCGCTTCGCGACGTGAGCCGCGTATTTACGCACGAGCTTGTTCGGCATCGCGCCGGCTCGGCCTTCAGCCAGGAGAGCCTGCGCTACGTGCGTTTGACCGACATCGGCTTCCGCGTGCCGCCCGCCCTCGAGCCCGTGCGCGAGCAGGTGTTGAGCATCGTCGAGCAGCTCGAGGAGTTCCAGGTGAACGCCGCCGAGCAGCTCGGCATCGACAAAGACGGGGTGCCCTTCCACGTCAAGAAGGAGGTCACCTCGGCGCTGCGCCGCCTCGCGCCGATTGGGCTCTCAACCGACATCCTGTGGACCGCCAACGCCCGCACCCTGCGCCACGTGATCGAGATGCGCACTGCCGAGGGCGCCGAGGAGGAGCTGCGGCTCGTGTTCGACACGATCGCACGCATCATGCAGGCCGAGGCGCCTGGGCTGTTCCAGGACTTCACGCGCCAAGAGGATGGCGCGTGGGTGCCAGAACACCGCAAGGTGTAGCTCAGTTGCAGTCTCTTTGAGAACCTTGCCGCATGCGGCAAGGTCGG
>JBAQGH010000042.1:0-1986 GCA_049287685.1 Solirubrobacteraceae bacterium
GCCGCACATGTGCGGCCCGACTCGGTCATAAATTCAAAAGCATGCGCTCGGCGCTTCACGTTGATTCAAAGCATGCGCCGGCGCTTCCGCGCAAGGGGCGACTACCTCAAGAACGGCGGAACGTCGATGTCGTCGTCGGAGATCTCGAGCGCCGAGCGCTGTCGATCGTCGATGCGCGGACCGCGATCTGGGCGTCCGCCCTCGCGGCGCTTGCGGTCGCCGCGCACAGCCCGTCCGGGACGATGGTCGAAGCCCGTGCCGATCACCGTGACACGCACCTCGTCGCCCATCGCCTCGTCGATCACGGCGCCGAAGATGATGTTCGCGTTGGGGTCGGCGGCACTCTGGATGATCTCCGCGGCGTCGTTCACCTCGAACAGGCCGAGGTCCTTCCCGCCGGTGATGTTCAGGAGGATGCCGGTAGCCCCGTCGACGGACTCTTCGAGCAACGGCGAGGAGATGGCAGCGCGCGCGGCGTCGGCGCAACGGGCCTCCCCGCCGGCCGTGCCGATCCCCATTAGCGCGGAGCCAGCGTCGTGCATGATCGTGCGCACGTCGGCGAAGTCGAGGTTGATGAGGCCCGGGATCGTGATCAGGTCGGTGATGCCTTGCACGCCCTGGCGCAGCACGTTGTCGGCCTCGCGGAAAGCGTCGAGCATCGAGGTGCGCCGCTCCACTACCGCGAGCAGCTTCTCGTTGGGGATCACGATCAACGTGTCCACCACCTCGCGCAGCCGCTCGATGCCGTCGACCGCCTGTCGCCCGCGCTGAGAGCCCTCGAAGTCGAAGGGTCGTGTCACCACGCCCACGGTCAGCGCGCCGATCTCGTTCTTGGCGATCTCCGCGATCACGGGGGCCGCGCCGGTGCCGGTGCCGCCACCCTCGCCCGCGGTGACGAACACCATGTCGGCGCCCTTCAGCGCCTCCTTGATGTCATCGCGCGACTCCGCCGCCGCGGCGGAGCCCACGTCAGGGTTGGCGCCTGCGCCAAGACCCTTGGTGGACTCGTGGCCGATGTTGAGCTTGATGTCGGCGTCGCACATCGCGAGCGCCTGGTTGTCGGTGTTGGCGGCGATGAACTCGACGCCGCGAAGCCCTGCGTCGACCATCCGGCTGACCGCGTTGGTCCCGCCTCCGCCGACTCCCACGACCTTTATGACCGCCAGGTAACTGCCGCCGCTCTCCATGATGTCCGAAGCCTTCAGTAGGTGTTTAAGGTTTGCCCCGCGTGGCGAGGCGAGCCTTCAGAATACGCAAGTTATGCAGGGAACTTCGCCCTGTCAACGGCAACCCTCACTCTCGCAACATTCGTTGCAGAACCGCCAACCCTCGACCACCGCTTGAGAATTGGGCTCTCACCATAGTAACCCTCGAGTCGAGGTTGATACTGCCTCAGCCGCTTCCGCTGGCGCCCGCTGACGCTTCTGTGCCGGGCGATGTCGAGGCTTCGCTCGCGCCGGGAGCCACGCTCGAGCTGACGCCGGCGGCAGACGAGGACGAGCTGGCTTCGCCGCTCGAGGTCGAGGCGCCGGCACCGGTTGAGGTGCTTTCGCTTTCGGCGGTGGTCGATCCTGAGGAAGGAGTGCTGCCACCGCCGACGGCGTTGGCGAGGCTTGCCGCGAGTGCGGCCGCGGTGGGTTCGGATGTGCACCCTGAAGGGCACAGGCTGGTCTGCAGAGGCGCGCCGCTCGTCGACGAGCTCGTGGTCGAACCCGAGCTCGTGGAGAACCCGGCCGCCGGGCGCTCAGGCAGGCGCACGTCGATGTACATAGCACCGGCCGAGCTGGGCGAGACGAGCACGCGCGCGAGCGACAGCCACTTGGCGTGCGGGCGCGTGTCGTTGCCGAAGTAGACGAGCAGCCCGCTGCGCATCGCCACGGTTAGCCCTTCGGGACCCTCGTAGACGCGCGCCACGTTTCGAGCAAGCGGCGCCGGAGCCGCGCCGAGCACCGTCACCGCGGCCAGCGCCGCGGGTTCGCTGAGGCG
>JBAQGH010000043.1:0-2416 GCA_049287685.1 Solirubrobacteraceae bacterium
GCGAGCTGCTGATCGTCGCCGTCGCCGACGAGGAGACCGGCGGCGAGCTGGGCGCCAAGTGGCTGACCGAGACGCACCCGGAGAAGGTGCGCTGCGACATGCTGCTCAACGAGGGCGGCGGGCCCTATTTCGAGCTGGACGGCCAGCGCTACTACGGCGTGTGCTGCGCCGAGAAGGGGGTATTTCGCTTCACCGTCACCACCGACGGGAGCGCCGGGCACGCTTCGATGCCGAAGCTCGGCGACAACGCGCTGCTGAAGCTGGGGCCGGTGCTCGAGCGCTTTGCGACCCGCCAGCCCGCGCTCGCGCCGACGGCCGAGCCGCTTGCCTTCCTGCGCGGCGTGGGAGAGGACGAGTCCGATCCTGCCGCCGCGCTGGCGCGTCTAGAGCAGATCGACGCCCGCCTGCTGCAGCTGTTGGAGCCGATGTTCGGCGTCAGCTTCGCGCCGACGAAGGTCTCGGCGTCGGAGAAGATCAACGTGATCCCTTCCAAAGCCGAGCTGCGTGTGGACTGCCGCGTCCCGCCCGGCCTCGGCGAAGCGGAGACCAGGCAGGCGATCGAGCAGGTGCTCGGCGGGATCGAGGGTCTGGCGCTGGGGTTCGGTGACACGAACGGTGGCGCGGCGGCCGGTCAGGCGGTGAGCGGTGGCGCGGCAGGCGGTCCGGCGGCAAGCGGTCCGGCGGGCGACGCCCCGCGCGCGCAGGGGGTGCTGCGCATCGACTTCACTGAGCGCATAACCGGCAACCGCTCGCCGATCGCCTCGTCCTTGATGGACGCGCTCAGCGATTGGGTCTCAGCGCACGACCCCGGCGCCAAGACGGTGCCGACGATCCTGCCCGGCTTCACCGACTCGCGCCACTTCCGTGCTGCCTTCCCCGAGTGCGTCGCCTACGGCTTCTTCCCGCAGCGCCATCAGTCGCTGCTGGAAACTCAGGCGCTGATTCACGCCCCCGACGAGCGTATCGACGTGCGCGATCTGCGGTGGGCTACGGATTTTTACCGAGACCTCGCGCTAGGACTGCTCGGTTAGATGCGTTGATTGAGCGGAGGTGCCCATAATGGGTAAGCAAACGAGCCACGGAAGGTGAGATGCGGTCGCGGAAAACGTTGTTCGACGGAGCGTGTAGGTCGTGATGGTTCTCGCGACCTCGTTCGTGACGGACATCCAGAACTGGTCCTACCAGTGGTCCAGCGTCGTGATGATCCTGTTCTTCGCGGCGCTGATCTATCTGATGTGGCGCACCTTGAAAGTGATGCCGCGCGTCAAGCCGCAGCAGATCAAGCCCTCCTCCAACCAGTCGGTCGCATGGAAGGACATTGCCGGCGCCGACGAGGCCAAGGCCGAGCTGCAGGAGATCGTCGAGTTTCTACGAGACCCCAAGCAGTTCGCGGCGCTTGGCGCGAAGGTGCCCAAGGGCATCCTCTTGCACGGCCCGCCAGGGACCGGCAAGACATTGCTGGCCAAGGCGGTTGCGCACGAGTCCGGTGCGCAGTTCTTCGCCCAGTCCGCCGCTGCGTTCGTGGAGATGTTCGCGGGCCTCGGCGCGGCTCGCATCAGGCGCCTATTTGCGATCGCACGCAAGCAGGAGCCGGCGATCATCTTCATCGACGAGCTCGACGCCGTCGGCGGGCGCCGCGGCGCGGACTTCTCCGGGGAGAAGGACCAGACGCTCAACCAGCTGTTGGTCGAGATGGATGGCTTTGCCACGAGCGGACGACTGGTCGTGATCGCCGCCTCCAACCTGCTCGACAAGCTCGATCCAGCGCTGCTGCGCCCCGGACGCTTCGACCGCCAGATCTTCGTCACACCTCCCGACGTGAAGGGGCGCAAGGGCGTGCTCGGGGTGCACACGCGCGACAAGCCGCTGGGGGATGTGGACCTTGGTCTCGTGGCCCAGCAGACGAGCGGGCTGACGGGCGCCGACCTGGCCAATATCTGCAACGAGGCGGCGATCTTCGCCGCGCGACGCGGCGGCAAGAACATCACCGGCGGGGACTTCGACCAAGCCCTAGAGCGCGTGATCGCCGGAGTGCAGTCGCACCGTGTTCTCAACGCTCACGAGAAGCGGGTCGTCGCCTTTCACGAGGCAGGCCACGCGCTCTGTGGTGAGCTCTTGCCGTCAGTCGACCGGGTGCACCGCATCTCAATCGTGCCGCGTGGGCGCGCGCTCGGCTACACGCTCAACTTGCCGGCCGAGGATCGTTACTTGAAGACTCGCGAGGAGCTGCTCGACTACATGACGGTCCTGCTGGGGGGGCGTGTGGCGGAGCAGGTTGTGTTCGGCTCGATCACCACCGGCGCATCCGACGACTTGAAGCGCGTGGCGGACATCGCGCATTCGATGGTGCACGACTACGCGATGGGCAGCGCCGGCGTGGGGCGCACGCCGGACGGCGACGTGCGCCTCTCGGAGA
>JBAQGH010000044.1:0-14633 GCA_049287685.1 Solirubrobacteraceae bacterium
GGTTCGCCCCGCCTGGACGCGCGCGCCACCGGCGCGCGTCGCCGCCGCTCGGCCCCCGCCTGTTCGTGCATCGCTCCCCGTCCCGCGCGTGGGCTTGGTCGCACGACGTGTCGAGGTCTGCCCCGGGGCGCTCTCGCGGCAGATCGGGCAGCGATCGACAAAGCGGTTATGACGACAGAAGGTAGGGCTCACGTCGGTAACGCTAGCGAGACGGAGGCGCTCAAGCGCTATGCGCCGGAATGCTCGCACGCGCCGGCATCGGCACGGCAAAACCCCGTGTTCGCGCCCGCTCAGCCCCGGCCCGGCGCTCGGCGTCCAGCGCGTAGATGTAATCGTCGAAGTCCACCTGGATCGTGTGGCGCTTGGAGGCCACGTAGCGCTTGCGCATCGCCGCCTGGTCGGAGGCGATGTCGCGGTGCAACCCGGCCGGCGAGGGCAGCGCGTACTCGCCACGCAGGTAGTCGCCCACCCAGGCGCCTTGGGTCTCGGCCAGCGGCATGATCGCGCCGAGCGGCTGCAGGAGTCCGATGAAGTAGAGGCCGGCGATCTCCGGATGAAAGACGCGTCGAAAGAGCTCGATGTGGTTCTCGGGCGCCGCAAGGAAATCTGCCTCAAAGAACGGGAAGCTGATCTTGTAGCCGGTGCAGTACACGACCACGTCGGCGTGGACCTCGCTGCCATCGGTGAACCGCACCCGCTCGCCCTCCAAGGAGACGATGTTCGGCTTCGGCGCGATCGTGCCGTGGGCGATGCGATCGAGGATGCGTCCCGAGACGGTGGGATGGGCCTCGCCGAACTTGTGGTCGGGCTTGGGAAGTCCATAGCGCTCGGGCGGACCGGTCAGCGTCTTGATCGTCTGGTGGATCATGCGCTGGCGGATCGCAAAGGGGATGCGAGGATTGTTGGGGAGCTGGTCGACCGGCTTGCCGAACACGTACTTGGGGATGATCCAAGCGCCTTTGCGCGCCGCCAGATACGTATTGGCTGCCACATAGGAAGACTCGACCGCGATGTCCATCGCCGAGTTGCCCATGCCCAACACCACGACGTCCTTACCGGCGAAGATCGAGTTCTCCTCGTAGGAGTGTGCATGCAGTTGCGTGCCCTCGAACGTGTCCGCTCCGGGGAAGGCCGGTTCGGGCCAGCGCGGGTCCCAGTGGTGGCCGTTGGCCACGATCAGGGCGTCATACTCGAGCGTCTCCCCAGTGTCGAGCCTGATCTCCCACACGCCGTCCTCGCGCTTGCGCGCGTGCTCGACGCCCGTCTCGAACGTGATGTGCTCGCGCAAGCCGAAGTGGTCGACGTAGTTGTCGAAGTACTCCTTGATGTGGGTGTGATGCGGAAAGTCCGGGTAGCTGCTCGGCATCGGAAAGTCGGCATAGGCCATGCGCTCGCGCGAGACGTTGATGAACAGGTCCCTGTAGGCGGCCGACATCCCGTTGCGGTTGCCAAACACCCAGTTGCCGCCGACCTGGTCTGACTTCTCGAAGCAGTCGAAGGGGATGCCTCGGTCGAGCAGCGCCTTGACGGCGGCAATGCCTGAGGAGCCGGCGCCGATGATGCAGGTGCGCGGCAGGCCGCTTGCAGCGCCATCGCTGTTACGCAAAGCGGAGTGTCCGTTCTCAGGAGCGCTGGCCACGCAGCCAGTCTAGCGCCGCGGCTGGAAGGCTATTCGGCCGGCACGCCAGGGCCAACATGCTGCGGCGGCCCCTCGGGGCCTTCGTCGGCTTCTCCGTGGCCGGCGATGCCGCCGTCTTCGGGCGCAGCGCCGTTGGGTGCGGCGCCGCCGGCCGATTCAACCCGCAAACCGGCCAGATAGCGATCGACCATCCGCGCGCACTGACGTCCCTCGTTGATTGCCCACACGATCAGCGACTGCCCGCGGCGCGCGTCGCCGGCAGCGAAGACGCCGTCCACCGAGGTCGTATAGGGTTTGAGCGCCTTGACGTTGCCGCGGGGATCCTTCTCCACGCCGAGCTGGTCCAGCAGCGGCTGCTCGGGATGCAGAAAGCCCATCGCCAGCAGCACAAGCTGAGTCGACAGCTCACGCTCCGTGCCGGGCACCGGTCCAAACGGCGGCGCCGACTCGGCCTGGGAGATGTGCAGCGCGGCGACGTTGCCGTGCTCGTCGCCGCAGAAGCGGGCGGTGGTGACCGAATAGTCCTGCTCGCCCACCGCCGCCGTCTTCGCCTCCTCCATCGCATATGAGAGGCGATACTTCAGCGGCCACTCGGGCCACGGCGTGCGCTCGTCGGGCCTGTGCTCGGGGGGCTCGGGCAGAAGCTCGAGCTGGACGATCGAGAGGGCGCCCTCCCGCAACGAATTGCCGACGCAGTCGGCGCCGGTGTCGCCGCCGCCGATCACCACCACGTGCTTGCCGGCCGCGCTGATCGGCTCGACCGCAGGCGGCTGCGGCACGGTCGGCTCGGGGCCGTACTCGCTGGCCACGAAGCGATTGCGCTGATAGAGGTAATCCATCGCAAAATGGATGCCTGCAAGCTCGCGACCGGGCACCGGCAGGTCGCGGGGAACGCGCGAGCCTGTCGCAAGCACGACCGCGTCGAAGCGCTCACGCAGCTCGCCCACGGTGACGTCTATGCCGACATCCACGCCGCAGCGCAGGTCCACGCCCTCGGCGATCAACTGCTCGACGCGCCGCTGCACGACCCGCTTCTCGATCTTGAAGTCGGGCACGCCGAAACGCACCAGCCCGCCGGCGGCCTCGTCGCGCTCGAACAGCGTGACGTTGTGGCCTATACGGCGCAGCTGCTGTGCGGCGGCCATGCCGGCGGGACCCGAGCCGACGACCGCGACCGACTGGCCTGTCTCGTACTTGGACTTGGGCGGCTCGGGCCTGATCCAGCCTTCCTCGAAGGCCCGGTCGACGATCGCAAGCTCGATCTGCTTGATCGTGACCGAGTCGCCCTCGCGAATCTCGAGCACGCAGGCCGCCTCGCACGGCGCCGGGCACAGGCGCCCAGTGAAATCGGGGAAGTTGTTGGTGGCGTGCAGCTGGGCGATCGCCTCCTGCCAGCGATCGCGATACACAAGGTCGTTCCAGTCGGGAATCAGGTTGCCGAGCGGACAGCCGTTGTGACAGAAGGGCACGCCGCATTCCATGCAACGTGCGCCCTGATCGCGCAGCTCCTGCACAGGCCGCTCCACGACGAACTCCTGGTAGTCGTGCGTTCGCTCGCCGGGATTGCGATAGGTCATCCCATGACGCTCGATTTGCAGGAAACCGCCAAGCTTGCCCATTACGCCATCACGCCCTCGGGCGTGCCCTCTTCGGTTTGCGCCAGCTCGCGCAGCACGCGCTTGTAGTCGTGAGGCATCACCTTCACGAGCGAGCCGCTCCCGAGCAACTGCTCGAAACGCGCGAGCACATCGCGCGCCACCGGCGAGTCGGTGTGCCGTGCATGCTCCTCGATCATCGCCCGCAGCTCGATCGCGTCGGCCGCCGATATCTCGTCGAAGCCGACCATGCCCATGTTGCAGCGAGCGGGAAAGCTGCCGTCCTCGTCGAGCACGTAGGCGACCCCGCCACTCATGCCCGCAGCGAAGTTGCGACCGGTCGGGCCGAGCACGACGACGCGACCGCCGGTCATGTACTCGCAACCGTGATCGCCCACGCCCTCGACGACCGCCCATGCACCCGAGTTGCGCACGGCAAAACGCTCGCCCGCAAGACCCCTGAAGAAAGCTCGGCCTGATGTGGCGCCGTAGAGCACCGTGTTGCCGACGATCACGTTCTCCTGGGCGAGGAAGTGCTCGCCCATGTCGCGCGACGGGCGCACCGAGACGACACCGCCGGAGAGCCCCTTGCCGGTGTAGTCGTTGGTGTCGCCTTCGAGCTCGAAGGTGACACCAGGCGCGAGCCAGCCGCCAAAGCTCTGTCCGGCCGATCCTTTGAAGCGCACGACGATCGAATCGGGCGGCAGGCCCTCGGCTCCGCGCGCGCGTGCGATGTGGCTGGAGAGGATGCCGCCGACGCAACGATTGACGTTGCGAATCGGCAGCTCGATCTCCACTCGCGCGCGCCTCGAGCCATCGCGGGCGATGGCCTGCACAGCCATGCCCTGCACCTCACCGTTTGAGTGTCCGTCAGGAGCCGACGCGGGCGCGTCGATGACCGCACGCGCGCGCTCCACAAGCTCCCAGTCAAGTGCGTCGTCAAGCACGCTCGGAGGCGGCTTGACGCGGTGGCGCGCCACGGGGCGGGTGGGATCCTCATCAAGCTCGACGTGGGCGAGGATGTGCGTAAGGTCCACGCCACGCGCCTTCCAGTGCTCGATCGCGGTCTCGGCGCCAAGCAGATCGACGCGCCCGATCGCCTCATCCAAAGTACGCAAGCCCAGCGAGGCAAGGATCTCGCGGACTTCCTCGGCGACGAAGAAGAAGAAGTTGACGACGTGCTCGGGCGTGCCTTTGAAGCGCTTGCGCAGCTCCGGGTCCTGCGTGGCGATGCCCACAGGACAGGTGTTCAGGTGGCAGGCGCGCATCATGATGCAGCCCGTCGCGATCAGCGGCGCCGTGGAGAAGCCCATCTCATCGGCGCCGAGCATCGCGGCGATGACGACGTCGCGGCCGGTCTTCAGCTGGCCATCGGTCTGTACGACGATGCGCGAGCGCAGGTCGTTGAGCAGCAAGGTCTGCTGGGTCTCGGCCAGGCCGATCTCCCAGGGTATGCCGGCCGCCTGGATCGAGGAGAGCGGCGAGGCACCGGTGCCGCCGTCGTGACCGGCGATCAGCACGCGGTCGGCGTTGGCCTTGGAGACGCCGGCGGCAACAGTGCCGACGCCGACCTCGGAGACGAGCTTGACCGAAACCTGGGCCTCGGGATTGGAGCAGCGCAGGTCGTAGATCAGCTGCTTGAGATCCTCGATCGAGTAGATGTCGTGGTGGGGCGGCGGGGAGATCAGGCCGACGCCGGGAGTGGTGTGGCGGATCGAGCCGATGTAGGCGTCCACCTTGTGCCCGGGCAGCTGGCCGCCCTCGCCAGGCTTGGCGCCCTGGGCCATCTTGATCTGCAGCTCATCGGCGTTGACCAGGTAGTGAATCGTCACGCCAAAGCGCCCCGAGGCGACCTGCTTGATCGCCGAGCGCCGTCTGTCCCCGTTTGAGTCGGGCGTGAAGCGCGCAGGATCCTCCCCACCCTCGCCGGTGTTGGAGCGCCCGCCCAGACGATTCATGGCGATCGCAAGCGTCTCGTGGGCCTCGCGGGATATCGAGCCGAGGCTCATCGCGCCGGTGCAAAAGCGCCTGACGATCTCCTTGGCGGACTCGACATCGGAGAGCGGGATGGCAGTCGAGCCGGGCTCGCCGGCCGCCCCTGGCCTACCGTCGCGCTCCGCCCCGATCCGCAACAGGCCACGCAAGGTGGCCTTGCGCGCGGCGTCCTCGTTGACGGCGGCCGCGTACTCACGGTACTTCTGGAAGGCGGGCGAGTCACGCGCCTCGGCGTGCGCGCTCACATCGCCCGCGAGCGCAGCGGCGACGTTGCCGTTGGCAGAGCGCACCGCATGTTGAACCAAAGCGATCGTCTCTGGGTTCCACATGTGGTGCTCGCCGTCGCGGCGCCATGCGTAGACGCCGCCGACCGGAAGCAGATCGTCCTGCGGAGCCGGATAGGCACGTGCGTGGCGCTCCAGCGCCTCGACGGCCAACACCTCCAGGCCGATACCGCCGATACGCGAGGCGGTGCCGGTAAAATGGCGCTCGATCAAGTCGGGCTCTAGGCCGACGGCCTCGAATATCTGCGCGCCACGGTAGGACTGAATTGTGGAGATCCCCATCTTGGAGATCGTCTTGAGCAGACCCTTGCCGATCGCCTTGATCGTGTTTTGCGCGACCTGCTCGGGAGAGAGTGAAACGCTGGAGCCGTTCTCCGCTCGGACGATACGCCCCTGCACGACAAGTTCGTCGAGCGTCTCGAGCATCACGTACGGGTTGATCGCGCTGGCCCCGTAGCCGATCAGCGTGGCGAAGTGGTGGACCTCGCGCGGCTCGCCGGACTCGAGCACGATGCCGGCGCGCAGACGCGTGCCCTCGCGCACCAGATGGTGGTGGACCGAGGAGACAGCAAGCAACGAGGGAATCGCCGCACGCGCTGGCCCCAGCAGGCGGTCGGAGAGGATGATGATGTTGACGCCCTCGGCGATTGCCTCGTGCGCCTGCCCGCACACACGCGTGAGCGCACTGGCCAGCCCCTCGGGACCCTCGGCGACCTTCCAGGTGATGTCCAGCGTGCGCGAGGAGAACACGTCGTTTGAGATGTGACGCAGGGTCTCGAGCTCGCGGTTGAGCAAGATCGGCTGGTCCAGCTCCAGCTTGTGGGCGTGCTCAGGGGTCTCGTCGAACAGGTTGCGCTCGGTGCCGAGGCTGGTCGAGAGGCTCATCACGATTTCCTCGCGGATCGGGTCGATCGGCGGATTCGTGACCTGCGCGAACAGCTGCTTGAAATAGGAGAACAGCGGCGGCGCCTGATCTGAGAGCACAGCCAACGACAAGTCGTTGCCCATCGACCCGAGCGGCTCCTGAGCGTCGCGCGCCATCGGCTCGAGCAATACGCGCAGATCCTCCTGTGAGTAGCCGAAGGCACGCTGGCGGCGGCGCAGCGGCTGATCGGAGAGCGTTACCTGCTCGGAGGGCTCGATCTCGGCAAAGCGCACCGCGTTGCGCGCATACCACTCGCCGTATGGCTTCTGCGTGGCAATCCGGTGCTTGACCTCACCGTCGTCCACCACGCGCCCTTGCTCGAGGTCCACTAGAAACAGCTTGCCCGGCTGTAGTCGGCCAAGGCGCACGACCTGATCAGCGGGCACGTCGAGCAGCCCGGCCTCTGAGCCGAGCACGACATGGCCGTCCTTGGTTACGACCCAGCGCCCGGGGCGCAGGCCATTGCGGTCGAGTGTGGCGCCGACCACGCGCCCGTCGGTGAAAGCGACCGCCGCGGGTCCGTCCCACGGCTCCATCAGGCACGAGTGGAAGGCGTAGAAGCCCTTCAGCTCATCGGAGATGTCGGTGCGATTGCGGTAGGCCTCGGGGATCATCATCATCACCGCGTGCGGCAGCGAACGCCCGGCGAGCATCAACAGCTCGAGCACGTTGTCGAATGTGGCCGAGTCCGAATTGCCCTGCGTCACGACCGGCAGGATCTTCGCCAGATCCTCGCCAAACAGCTCAGACGCTAGCTCTGACTCTCTCGCGCGCATCCAGTTGACGTTGCCCATCACCGTGTTGATCTCGCCGTTGTGGCAGATCACACGGTAGGGATGGGCAAGCTCCCAGCTTGGGAACGTGTTCGTGGAGAAGCGCGAGTGCACGAGTCCCAGCGCGCTCTTGCAGCGCTCGTCGCGCAGGTCGGGATAGAAGGCGCCGAGCTGGTAGCTGATGAGCATGCCCTTGTAGTTGATCGTGCGCGAGGAGCTGGAGGTGACGTAGAAGCCCTTGCGCTGCCGCGGCGGCCAGCCGGCAACGGCCTGTTCGCAGATGCGCCGGATCACATACAGCTTGCGCTCGAAGCTGTCCTGGTCGAGGCCGTCGGCGCTGCCGACGAACAGCTGGCGGATCACCGGGCGAGAGGCTGCGGCGGTGGCACCGGTGTGCTCAGGGCAGATGGGCACGTCGCGCCAGCCGAGCACACGCTGGCCCTCCTCGCCCACGGTGCGATCGAGCAGAGCCTCGATCCGGGCGCGCGCGGAGTCATCGGTCGGCAGGAAGCACACGAATACTCCATAGGCGCCAGGCGCGGGCAACTCGAAGCCCGCCACCGCGCGCAGCAGCTCGTCGGGCATCTGCATCAGGATCCCGGCGCCGTCGCCAGTCAGCGGGTCGGCCCCGGAGGCTCCACGGTGCTCGAGGTTCTCCAAGGCGGCGAGCGCACGCGTGACCACCTCGTGCGTGGTGGTGTTGTCCAGGCGCGCGACCATGCCGACCCCGCACGCGTCGTGCTCATAGCGGGGGTCGTAGAGTCCAGCGGCCTGTGATGGCAATGTTTGCGAAGTCATATGAGTGCTGCCTTGAGGCGACGCGCCCCTATGGGCTGCGGCGCACTCGCGGACATGGGGGGTCGGCACCTGAGGCGGAGCTTGAAAGCGTAGCATCGAGATCGCCCTCAGATGGGCATTGGACGTGTGAAATCCGTCCTCGACGGGGATCATTATGGGCGAGACAGCAAGGCACGCTAGGCACGGCAAAGCGCCAGGAGAGGCAATGACGCCGGACATGGAGCTTGCGCTAACGGCGCGAGCTGAGAACATCGCAGTAGTTCGGTATGCCCTCGGTGGCCTCGGCGAGGCCTTCGCGGTACCTGAGCACAAGCTCTCGGATATCCGTCTCGCGGTCACCGAGGCGTGCGCAAATGTGGTCGTGCACGCCTATCCGGATGGCCATTATGGGCCGATGGAGGTCATCGCGAGCAAGGACGAGGACACCCTGACGGTGCTCGTGCGCGATTGGGGACGCGGCATCGGGCCACGTCCAGACAGCCCGGGGCTCGGCCTTGGACTGTCGCTGATCGCGGCGCTCGCCGACAGTGTGCAACTAGCCCACGGCGACATAGAGCACACAGAGGTGCGGATGACGTTCTCGCTGGGCGACTCCCAAACGAGCATGAACACCCTGCCGGGCACAGGCGGCCACGGGCCATGACGATCGAGCCGGTTGGCCACGCCGACCCGGTCGATTCGCTGGGCGCCGTCTCGCTGAATGGATCGATCGTGACCGAGTCGCTCCCCGACGAGCCCGAGCCGGCCGACGGCAACTTCGTGCGTGTGCGCCTCGCCTACGGCCCGCTCGTCGGTCCTGTGCTGTCGCGGGTGGTGTCGATGATGCTCGCGCGCGCCAACTGGCCGCTCGACCGGCTCGACGACACACAGCTCGTGTGCGACGCGCTGTCGGCGCACGCCTTCGCACACTCGAGCGACGCCACCGTGACGTTCAGTATCCGATGCGGCGAGCACGAGGCCGAGCTGCGTGTGCTCGATCTCACGGACGATGGCGCAAGCGGCCTCGTCCGAGACGCGATGTTGCCGGTCGTGGGCAACGTCCTCGAGTGGATCGCCGAGCGCGTATCCGTAGAGCCTGGGGCGTGTGGAGAGGGCTCACAACTGGTTATCGCACTCCGTGCGCGCTCACCCCGCAGCCCGTAGGAGCGATCCCCCCGATCCCTATCGGACAGATGCGTCGACGCCCGCGCGCAGGCGTCCCAACGCTTGGCGGATCAAACGCGAGACCTGCATCTGGGAGACGCCTATCCGCTCACCGATCTCCGCCTGCGTGAGATCGTCGCTGAAGCGAAGCTTCAGCACGATGCGCTCGCGCTCGCCGATCTGCCCCATCAGCGGCTGAAGCGTCGCCCGTTCCTCCGCTCTGGTAAAGCCATCGTCATCCGAGCCGAGACCCTCGGCTACCGTCTCGGTCTCCTCGTCCCGAGCGGAGCGTGGCGCATCGAGTGAGCCGGCCCTGTAGGCGCCCATCGCCTCGAGCGCCTCGAGCACCTGCTCCTCGGAGGTTCCGACTGCCCGTGCGATCTCGCCAACCGACGGTGAGTGACGCTGGCCAAGCGATAGTCGCGTGACCGTTTGGTCGACCCGCAACGCCAGCTCCTGCAAATCGCGCGGCACTCGCACCGACCAGGTGCGATCGCGAAAATGGCGCTTGAGCTCGCCGAGGATGGTGGGCACCGCGTAGCTGGAGAACATCACCTCGCGCGAGCAATCGAAGCGGTCGACGGCCTTCAACAGCCCGATCGACGCGACCTGGATGAGATCCTCGATCGGCTCGTCGGTGTGCTGGTAGCGGCGCGCCAGACGGCGCGCGAGCGGCAGGTAGCGCTCCACGAGGAGCTCACGAGCGTGCGGATCGCCATCGACGCGCATGCGGGCAAAGAGCTCGAGATCGGCCAGGTTCGACGGGATCTGGATGACCGTAGCCGCTGACCTGTCGGTTGCCATAAGTTCCCTCTCGGCCTCGCCCAAATTGCAAGACTTGCGATTCTCGCCTTTGAGGCTACCCCTTCAACCGCTGGATTCCAATGTGGTGGACCGCTCACTCATGGTGCGGGTTTCCCCCCATGAGCACAATCCCCCGCGAGCCGGACACGTCAGGCAGACTGTGCGGTGAGGCGTCTCTGTGACCGCGAAGCCCTTCGCCCTCGCGCGCGCGATCCGCTCCAGCAGCAGCTCGCGCAGGCCATCCCGCTCATTGGAATCGAAACTGGCCGCGACCCACTCGCTCGGACGTTCCAAGAACCAGTGGACGATCTGCACGTGCGAGGCGCCGTCCTCGATCGCGGCCAGCGCGTAGAGCAGCCGCTGGAAGCCGTAGTCGCGTTGCACGAGTAGCTCCAAGTCCTCACCACCAGCGACCCGATCGCTCTTGTAGTCCACGATCAGGGCGCTGCCGTCGGGCTGCTCGACAAGCAGGTCGAGCACGCCTGTCACCAGCGGCTCTCCCCCACCGAGCGAGAACGCGAACGGATACTCGCGGCGCGCCCGGCGTGCTGTGCCCAACAGCCTGGCTGGCTCGGAGGCAAGCGCCGCGGCGATCAGGGCGGCGATCTCCTCGCGCTCGCCCGTGCTCAGCGTGGCACCGATTCGCCGTGCCACTCCAGCGACGTCCTCCAGCGACGGTTGCTTGGGACGCGCGAAATCGATCGACTGAAGCAGCCCGTGCACGATCGTGCCGCGCCGGCGCGCCTGCGTCCCACCATCGTCCCTGCCTGTGCGGGCGGCAGCGCGATTCTCGGGGAGACGCAGAACTCTCTCGACATAGAAGCGGTAGCCGCAGCGCTCCAGCTCGGCAAGCGACGTGTAGCTCATCGTCGCGTCGGGGTCGCTGAGCGGCAGCGGATGGAATGTGGCGGGTTTCTCGACCGATTCAGGGAGAGGCGCAAGTGTGGAGCCATCCGACGCACGGGGGGCAGCATCCGACGCCCTCGCGGAGGCATAGGACATCGACGCGAGAGCATCTGGCGTCGGTAGGAGAACCGCTGAGGCACGATCGAGATCGATGTCCGTGTGAGAGCCCTCCCCGCTCCGCGGCTCGACCGTGCTCGAAGAGCGAAACATGCAACGTACCCTCAACCCGCTACCCAGATCCACCGTCAAAGCCTCCGTGGGTGGCTGCCCAGAGGCGGCGAGCGTGGGCGCATCGGGCACGAGCGCCGGTGCCATCCATGCGATCGGGGCGACGCCAGGCCTCACAGCCGGCCAGCGCTCGAATGCCACGGAGCCGCTCAGCAGCAGCCTGTCCTGCGCTCGTGTGCAGGCGACGTACAGGACACGGTCCTCCTCCTCTTCCTGTGCGAGGCGACGCTCGTCGCGCAACTGCTCGTAGGCGAGCGCGCTGACCGACTCCGGGCTTCCCAGCTGCTGCAGGCGCAGTCCCAAGCGCCCGCCAGCCTCGTCGAACAAGAGGTCGGGCACACGCAGATTCGCCTCGCGACCCAGGTCGGCGACGCATACGACCGGAAACTCGAGTCCCTTGGCCGCATGAATGCTCATCAGGCGCACGGCGTCGAGCTGCGCGCCCGCCCCCCGCCATGGGGGGTCGCCCACCGGCGCTTCGGCCTCGCGCCCGGCGAGCGCGACCTCGAGGTGGGCGACGTGATCGAGGAAGCCGCGCAGGTCGCGGCCCTCCTGCGCCTCGAAGCGCCGTGCCACGCCGATGAGCTTGTGCACGTTGGCAAGCCGCCGCTCGCCCCAGCCGAGCGAGAGCACGTGGGTGTCGTAGCCGGTGGCGCGAATAACACGGCGCAACAGCTCGGAGATGGGATGCAACGGAGCACCTGAGCGCTCGGCGGCAAACAGCTCGCGGAAGGCACCGAGTCGCTCGCGGTCCTCGGCCGGCAGCAGAGCGTCCAGCTCCGCGGAGCGCTCGAGGATCGCCTGCCACACGCCACGTCCGTGCTCGCGGGCGGTGCGTGCGAGCAGCGCGAGCCCGTCGCTTGAGAGACCTACGAGCGGCGAGGCGAGCGTCGAGTACAGCGCGAGCTCGTCCAACGGGTTCGCCAGAGTCCGCAGCCAAGCGAGCAGATCGCCGATCTGTTGATGGCTCCAGAAGCCGCCGACCCCGGCGAGCGTGCGCAAGCCGTGCCGGCGCAACGCGCTCTCGTACACAGGTAGGTCGCCAAGTGCGCGCAACAGCACCACGATCTCCCCCGCTTGCGTCTCGCCGCTTGCGATCAGCTGCGCGATGCGCTCGGCGAGCAGAGCTGCTTCGGCCTGACGCCACAGCGTGGCTTGGGGCAGGCCCGCAAGTCCCTCGTCGCTTGGAAGCTGCTCCCAGCCGTACTTGTCGCAGAGCAGCAGCTCCACGATCGGCTCGTTAGCCGACCCAGGCCCTTCACCTTGAGAACGCATGGGAGCCAGCGCTGTGAAGTGCTCCCCGATCCGCTCGCGGAAGATCCGCTTGACGGCCGCGAGAATCGGGGGCAGGCTGCGAAAGTTGCGGGTCAGCTCCAGACTGGCGGCGTCGCGGGCCAGCCTAGCGCGGCGCTCGCGAAAGAGACCGACGTCGGCATGACGAAAGCCGTAGATCGACTGCAGCTCATCGCCGACGGTGAAGAGGTTGTCCCGATCGAGCGCTGCCAGCACCTGGAGTTGGCGCGGGTTCGAGTCCTGGAACTCATCCACCATCAACAGCTGGAAGCGCTCTGCCCAGGATTCGCGCACGTCCACATGCGCTTCGAGCAGTGCCCGCGCGCTCAGCTCGAGATCGTCGAAGTCAAGTGCCCCACGCGCGTGCTTGCGCTCGGCATAGCTTGCCCCAAAGCGCTCCAGCAACTCCCCTATCAGCTCGCAAGCAACAAGCGCATCGACATCTGCGTCCGAGAGGTTCAGACGTATCTGGCGAGGCTCTGAGGGCAGTCGCGGCTGTGCCTGTCCCTGACTGCGCAGCTGGGCGTAGGCGCCCAGCACCATCGCGCGCAGCGGATCGGCGCCGTAGGCCGCCGCGAGATCGACCGCCTCTTGGCGCTCACCGACCAAGAAGCCGCCCAGCGCGTCGCTGAAAGCAAGCGTCCGCAGCCGCGTGGCGATTCCCTCCTCGAGGATCTCAAAGCCCGGTTCCACTCCGGCCTGCACGGGATGAATGCGCAACAGCCGCGCACAGAAGCTGTGGAAGGTGCACACATTCGCGGCCTCGGTCTCACGCGCGGCCTCACGCTCGCCCAGCTCCAACATGCGCGCGCGCACCCGCTGGCGCAACTCGCCCGCCGCGCGCTCGGTGAATGTGATCGCGAGGATCTGCCCAGGAGCAACGCCGTCCTCGCGCACCGCGCGCACGAAGCGCTCGACGAGCACCGATGTCTTGCCGCTGCCGGCCCCGGCGGCGAGCAGCAGCGAAGCCTGGCGACTTGCGACCGCACGCTCCTGCTCGTCGGTGAGCTGCCGCTCTGGCACGCCGCCGTGCACAGGCTGCTGCTCGTAGTCGAGCGCCAGCTGTTGTTGAGTAGTTGGGATAGTCGCCATCAGGGCATCATTGCTTCCTATGAGGAGACAGCCGCGATGACGGTCGCTGAGCAAGCGAGGCAAGATAGGAAGGCCCGCCCACCCCGCGTGGCGTGCGTACCGATTGGAAATCCCGTCGATTGCCAATCGGTACGCGAGCGACCGAGGACAAAGCCTCGCGCAGCCCAGCGGCCGTCATCGCTCGCAACGACAGATCGTCGGATATGCACAGCCGCCGTTGTATGCGCAGGTGTCAGGGCGCGGCTCCAGCGCTCCCGAGCGCGCCTCGCCGGCGGCACGCAAGGCGGCAGCCAGACACTGGTCGAGCAGCTCGCGCATCTGCTCGTGCTCCAGGCGATCGGTGCGCACGCACTCGAGCTCCACAGCACTGTCGCCGTCGAGCACGCCGCGCGCGCGTATGTCCCTGCCCGCCAGCGGCTGATAGAAGCCGCCCACGGCGGTGCGGTCGAGCAACGCCTCCACGGCGCGCATGTACAGCGCCAGCTGGAAGGCGCCGTCGCCGAGCCACCTCGCGGCCGGGGGCGCATTGCGGCCCTTGTAGTCGTAGAGCACCGCCTCCCCCGCCGGGCCAAGATCGACGCGGTCGATGCGCCCGCGCAAGAGCACTCCGTCGCCTAGCTGGAGCGGCGGCAGTGCCTCCACCCCACCTGCTCCGCCGCTCCCCGCAGAGCTGCCGCCCGCCTCCTCGCCCGGCTCCTGTGCAAACCCGAACTCCAGCTCCAGGTACGTCGGCTCCAGCGGACTGGCCTGCTCGGCCGCGCACTCCAGGTAGCGCTCCAGGTCCACCCGCAGGCGCCGACGCGCCCCCGGCAGACGCTCGGGCGCGACCGACAACGGGTAGCTGGGTTCCAACTCGAGCAAGACCTCTGCCAACAGGCGCTTGGCGAGGCCCACGCTCGCGGGGGTCAATCGTGCCGAGCCGCTGCGCTCGCGCAGACGCTCCAGCGTGTCCTTCAGCGCGGCATGGGCCAATCCACCGCGCTTGAGCGGCTCGGGGTCGGGCTCGATGTCATCGGCGCGCAGCAGGCGCTCCACAAACCACTTCACAGGACAGGCTGTCCAGCTCTCAAGCGACGAGGCGGACCACAGCACACGTTCGCGCATCTCCTCCAACATGTGCTCGCCCCGCAGCGGCGCGATCGGGCTAACCGGCAGAGC
>JBAQGH010000045.1:0-2103 GCA_049287685.1 Solirubrobacteraceae bacterium
GCGACCTCGGGGCGGGGTGGGTCGCGCATCGTGATCAGGCCGAGCAGGCACAGCTCGCGCTCGGCGTCCTCTCGGCGGAGTGGCGGCTCACAATGCTCCAGGCGCCTGTGTGCGAGCGCAAGCACGCGCAGGCCCTGCCGGGCGAAGCTCTCTACCTGGCGGGTTACGCGCTCACGCTCAGTGGGCTGCATCGGGTGCTGCTCACCATCGGGCTGGAGCACGGTGGTGCACCTTGGCAGCACTGACTCGGGGGCGCCCTTGGTGTGCAGCCAGTCGTGGTCTTCGCCGGTGTCGATGGTGGACATCAGCTTGCGTTGCGCGTCGAAGTTGTACTGGTGAGCGCGTGTGTGCTCGCGGCTGGCCGCGTCGACGCCGGCGCTGAGCGTCTGCGCCGCGATGAGCAGCGCGATCTCGGTTGGGTCTCCGCTGCTATTGCCGTCGGCGTTCAGGTGAGCGTTGTTGCAGGCGGCGGCGGTCTCGGCCAGGGCGCTGAGAGCGGCATCGCTGCGACTCGGCGGCTGGCCTGATGTCCGGTCGGGGTCGAGCGGGATTTCGTTTGCGAGCGTCCAGGCCGCGACGGGCCGCATCTGGTTCTGGGTCAGGGTGCCGGTCTTATCGGTGCAGATCACGTCGGTGGAGCCGAGGGTCTCCACGGCGCTGAGGCGCTTGACGAGCGCGCCGCGGCGGGCAAGCAGGCGCACCGCGACCGCCAGCGCCAGCGTGATGACCGGCAGCAGTCCCTCGGGTACGTTGCCGGCCAGCAGGCCGACCGCGAAAACGACGCTGTTGGTGAAGGACAGGCCGGCTCCGAAGATTGCGACCGGGACGAAAGCGACGGCCATCGCAATGGCGATTGCGGCAATCAGCCAGGCGACCTTGCGAACCTGGCGCTCGAGCGGGCTCGGCTCCTCCTTGACTCGCTCTGAGAGCGCGGCGATGCGCCCCAGCTCGGTGTGCATCCCGGTGGCGAACACGAGGCCCTGGGCCTCTCCGCCGGTGGCGCTCGTGCCGCTGAACAGCAGGTCCCGCGCCTCGATCCGCGGGACGCCGGTGTCGATCAGCTCGGCGGAGCGCAGCACCGGCGCGGACTCGCCTGTGAGCGTCGAGATGTCGACCTCCACGCCACCGGAGATCAGGCGCATGTCGGCGGCGATGCGGTCGCCCTCCTCGACCAGCACGATGTCGCCCGGCACAAGGTCGGCGGCCAGGATGGAGGCTGGTGCTCCGTCGCGCAGGACGGTGACGTGCTGGGGTAGGAACTGCGCGAGGGCCTCCACGGCGCGCTCTGCCTGCATCTCCTGGATGAACGCGAACAGCGCGTTGAGCAGGATCACGAGTAGCACTGCGACCGCGATCGTTTGGCTGCCCACCGCGAATGACAGGGCCGCGGCCAGCCACAGCAAAAGCGCCAATGGATGGGTCAGCTGACGCGCGAGCTCGCCCGGCCACTTCACCCCGCCGCGGCGGCGCAGTTGGTTGGGGCCGTACTGCAGCAGCCGTCGCTGCGCCTCGCTCGTGGAGAGGCCCGTGCGTGAGCTGCGCAGGTCGCGCAGCAGCAGCTCGGCGCTCTCGGTCGCATCGAACTCGACCGAGGGCTCGGGGGACCCGCGATCGGCCGTATCAGCAGGCAGGGGCACTGGTTCTTCTCCCCCGGTCAGGGCGGGCCGCCGCCCGCGGAGTCGAGCGTTGCGAGCAGCCGCAGCTCCTCCATCAGCAGTCGTGGCAGCAGGAAGTGCTCGCGCACGTGCTCGCGTCCGCTCTGGCCTAGGCGATCGCGCAGCTGTTGATCGTCCAGTAGCTTGAGTAGCGCCTGCGCGCACTCCTCGGTACTCCCGACGAGCAGCCCGCCGACGCCCTCGGGGACCTGCAGCGGGATACCACCGGCATGACCGGCCACCACGGGCGTGCCCTTCCACAGCGACTCCGAGACGACCAGCCCGAAGCCCTCGCGGATCGACTTCTGCACGACCACCTCCGAGAGCCGCTGGAAGGCGTTGACCTCGACGTTGCCGACGCCGGTGAGGTTGGTGTAGACGTGGATCAGCGGATCGTGGTTGGCGGCGTCTGAGACCTGCCGGTAGACATCCCAGCCCTCGGGGTCAT
>JBAQGH010000046.1:0-35375 GCA_049287685.1 Solirubrobacteraceae bacterium
GCGCGGCGCCGGTGATGAACACAGTGCGGCCGCCTACGTCAAATGGTGTCTGGTTGCGCGCCACTGGTGGTAACTCTACGTATTCCGCCGCGAGGAGGAGGGCTCGGCCCTCGGTAATTCCAAGGGGAGCTCCTCGGGGGGTCGTTCAAGGGCGATTCCGAGATCGTCCATGGGGAGCTCGAGGGGGGTCGGAGTATTCCGAGAAGGGGGTTCCCCGAGAGGGCTCACAGAGGGGGCTCACCGAGAGGGGGCTCACCGAGAGGGGGCTCCGGAAAATGTTAGTAAATCTGGATGAGGATCTTCAAGTTTGGCACCTAAACGATTGTTGCGATCCCAAGATGCACCCCCTTTCCCGGGATCGACTCTTTAGAGAGTAAGACGCTCGGGCACAGCGGCGCGGGCGGGCGCTCGTCGGCCTACATCTGTGCATGCCGACGCCGGACCGCGGAGGGTGCCGGCGCACATCCGTGCACGCCGGCGGCCCTTCGCTCAGGCGGCGCCGAGGGCGTTCGCCTTGAGGCGCTCGAACTCGGCCTGCGTGATCGAACCGCTGTCGAGCAGGCTCTTGGCCTTGTTGATCTGCTCGGTCGGGTCGCTCTTGGCGGCGACCGACTGCACGTAGTCGTCGAACTGCGACTGCGCCGCCTTCTGCGAGGCGATCGCGCGCTCGGTCATGCCCTTGTGCTCGACGATTAGGTAGACGAATACGCCGAAATACGGCAGCACGATGATGAAGATCATCCACAGCACCTTCATGAAGCCCGAGGTGTCGTGGCGACGGAAGAGATCGGTGATCACCGTGAACAGAATCCATAGCCAAACGACGAAGGCAAAGAAGATCAACATCGTCCAGAAAACTTCCAGGAACGGGTAACTTGCTGCAACAACCATCGGGACCGTCCTTATCGATTGGGGGCAAGTTGCCGTCTCCCGCGTATAAGGGGAGACGCGTGGCCCGTTGTCGCCAAGAGCTTGACGGTGACGCGGCGCGCTGTCAACGCGAGGGCGCCGCATTTCGCGTCAGTAGTTTGTACTTAGCTCCCGCCTGCCCGGCGAGCACAGCCCAGGCGAGCCGGGTGCGGGACATCCGCAAACTAGCCGTCTAGCTTGCGTCTTCCCAGAATTGGATTGTCTCGCGCTCGTGCCTGATCCCGAGGTCGAGTGCTTGCCATAGTCCGCGGGGACCCGTGCCGGGGTCGTTGGCGGCGTAGGCTTCGTATTCGGCGAGCTTCTGGCGGTGGGTGGCTAGCTGGCCCTCGGCGAGGTTGTGGGCGTCGGCGCCGAAGAACAGCTTGAGCAGCGCCGGGTCGCGTAGCACGTAGGGCTCGGGGGTAAAGACGTGTAGCCAGCTGTTGAGCGCCTCGCGGCCGGTGTCGGTGAGGCTGTAGAGCTTGCGGCGGCGGCCGTGCTGCTCGCGGGTCTCGGTCACGTAGCTCGCGCGGGCGAGGCGTGCGGGCTCGGAGTAGAGCTGGGAGTGCGGCAGCGTCCAGAATTGCCCAACCGAGACCGATGCCATCCGCTTGAGGTCGTATGGGGTCGCCTCTCCGACGAACATCGAGAGCAGGCCAAGAACGATGTAGGAGGTGGGTGTCAGCTCGATCTCGTCGGTCATGCGCAAAAGCCTTGACAACGGTCTAGTTCGGATGGTATGTTACGGACCATGGGATCGGAGGGGTCGCAGAGGGCAGAGAGGACCGGGAGGCCGTCGCGGCGTCGCCGGAGAGTGTCGCCGATATGCCGGGGATTCGTCGCCCTGGCCTCGGTCATGTTCGCGACGCTCGTGCTCGCGGGCGGCGTAGCGGCGGCTCCCGCGGTCACGCTGAAGGTCAAAGCGCTTCCGATCCCAGGGTTCCCAGGGACGGGCAACGTGCTGGGCGCCGGCGCCGAGGTCGAAGTGCAGTCCACGATCAGCGGTACCGAATACGGCGGCTACCCCTCGCCCTTGACGGAGCTGAACCTGTACTCGCCGGCCGGGTCGAAGATCACCCCGACGGGGTTCGTGACGTGCGCTGACTCCGTGCTTGAAAACCAGGGAGGCAAAGGCTGCCCGCGGCACTCGCGTGCCGGGCCGGTCGGCGTCGGCCTCGGCGTGGTGGCTTTCGGCGGTCAGCCCGTCCCTGAGAAAGTCACGATCGAATCGTTCTTCGCTCCCGCGGGCGGGTTGACGTTCCTCGTGGAAGGCACCACCCCCTCCTATTTTCAAGTCCTGGAAAAGGCGCACTGGATCGACGCGAGCCCGCCCTACGGGCAGGAGGTGCTGGTCGAAGTGCCTTTGGTCGAAACTGACCCTGGAGGCAACGACGCGTCGGTCACATCGTTCACGGTCAAGGTCGGCGCGGCCTACAAGCACGGCAAGAAGACCGTCTCCTATTTCACGCAACCAAAGAAATGCCCGCGGGGAGGCTTCCCGGTGAAGATGGAAATGAAATTCCTCAGCGGCGAAACAGTCATCGTCAACGAGAAGGTGCCCTGCCCGCTGGCAAAATGAGAACGCGATGAGCGCAGGGCGGCTCTCGACCCTAATGCTCTCGATCCCGAGCACCCGACGGAGTAGCGGTCATTACTGATGGCCTTCGCATCGGATCGCCTGGCGGGCTCGCTTTGCGGCCCGCCATGTGCGCATGACTCCAAGGGTGGGGGTGATGAGCGGCTCGAGCTCCTGGCGAACTTGGCGGGTAACGGGTCGTGCGAAGTCGCCGTTGGCTGTTGGTGCGGAGATGTAGTAGGCGGCGACACCGACGAGAGTCATCACATGGTGTGCGCCGTTAGGCAAAGGTGAAGCGCACTCGACGCCGCGCCGGGCCGCGCCGGCGAGGTCTCTGGCGAGGAGGTCGTGGTCGGGGTAGTAGCGGATGTAGCCGACCTGGCCTGTCTGCATGTCGCGTTCATGGTCGACGAGGCTGTCGAGCATCGTGCTCAGCACGGCGATCGAGAGGTAGACGGTGTCGATCGCCGCGGCCTGCTCGGGTGTGATGTGCTCATCGGCGGCAGTGGCGATCAGTGCGTGGATGGTAAGCACCGAGGAAGCCGCTCCCGCGAGGAATTCCTGCCATCCGAGCGGTGTTTCGTGGACATCCTCTCTGGCCCACTGTTCAAGTTGGCTCGTCCCAAGTCGCGAGACGGCATGGGCCCGGATCTGTGCCTCCGTGCAGCGCTCCGCGGCCCGTCTAGCCGCATGAGCGACGGTGGTCGCGGAGGGCAGCCCTGCCAGCGATCGTCGTACGACATCGACCAACTCTTCCAGGTAGCCACCGTCGTTCGCCGGCCGGGAGGAGTAGTAGTCGCAGGTGGGCTCCGTGTGGAGCGTGATTGCGTCAGTGAAGGCTCGGTAGAGATTGCGCCCGTCGCGGAGCGGGTCAATTGTGGGTTGCTCGGTCAGCCCGTCGAGATAGTCGTACATGACCTCGTAGGCCACAATCGCTTCGATAACGGTCTGGCGGTGCTCTCGCGGCGCGAGCGTGGCCAGCGTAGCGGCGACCTCGGCGTTGAACCGCTCCTCGAGTAGCTTCTCGCGCGCCAGCGCCCGCAGGGCTGGGTCCTCGATAGCGCGGGCGCGCAGCTCCCATCGCCTGAGCTGCTTGCCAACCACCGGGGCGACGGAAGGCCAGAAGCGGGCGTTCGCGATCACCAGGGCTACGCCGGCTCGGGCCAGGAGTCGGCGATCACCAAATGCAGACATTTGGGGCTCGAATCAAGCCCATTGGTGCTCGTGTTCGCGCGGCGCCCTGTCGAGAAGGCGGGTGCGCCCTTTACTCATTGAGGGCGAGCGTTGCAGGTACGCCTGAGGCGAACCAGCCGGGTAGAGACACGATCAAGAGCACAGCGGCGATGACAAGCGCGAATATTTCGATCGGGCGCTGACCTGTGGCCGCGCCTGCGACTGGGAAACCAGTCACGTCCTTTAGGTAGCCGTCGATCACCACCTGACCATAGATACCGGCTACCGCACCACTCAAGCATCCTGCGCTGAGCATCAGCACCGATTCGACGAGAACCACAAGTTGAAGCCGAAGGCGCGGGGCGCCTTCGAGCCGGAGTTCGGCGAGCGACTGCCGTCTTTGCCAGATGCTCGATCCGAGTGCCGCGGCCATAGCCAGGATCGCCGTGGCCACCAGTAGAGTCGATATCTCGTCAAGTTGCTGGAGTCCTTCGCCGGCGATGGCGTCGAATCGGTCTGCTCGAGTATGCGCAGTGACGATTTCCAAGCCACTCCTCGAGCCGAGTGCGATGCCGACCTCGCGCAGCGCGAGCCCGATAGGCGTGCCTCGAGTTAGGTCAATCCCAAGGGCCGAGGGCTCCGAAGTCGCCCAGAACCGGGTGTAATCGTTGACGCTCATCAGGACTACCCCAGAAGTCCAACCAAAGTTGGTCGTTGTGGCGGCCAGCTTGAAGCCGACGGTACCCGTCGGAGTGGGAAGGTCCAACACTTCCCCGAGCCCGACGTGACGTTCTTCCGCAATCTGCTTGGACACCGCGATCCAGCCTCCTTGTCGCAGACGCTGGGCAGCAATGGCAGCATCGCCTTCGACTATCTGGCTGTTTAGCAATCCAACGCTTGCGCCGGTCGGTCTCGCGATGATCCATACGCGCCGATGACCAATTGTCATGAACTCACTTTGGAATACATGGACGCCGGCGACTCCGGGTATCCTGCTGATGCGGGCTGCGTAATGGTCGGGCCGAAAATTGTTGGCTGCCGCGGTGTCCTCTGGATTCATCACCCAGATAGCCGCGTCGGCCGCATCGGCACTCGCAAAGCTATGCAGTCCACGAAGTAGATCGTCGCGGGCGCCGCCCAGTGCGATGCTGCCAAAAAGTGCGACCGCTCCTGTCGCGGCAAGCGCCAAGGACTGCAGTGTTGTGCTTTTTAGTGACGAGAGCGCCAGCGGTAGAACTGTAAATTTTGGATTGCCGGACGCAAGGGCATCACCTCCCCATAGGACGATCCCGAATACCAAGGGAACCGCGAGTATGGTCGCCAGCGCGAGTACGACACACGCGATGAGTGCCGCGCTTGGCACCAGGACAAACAGGCCGCTGGCGAGCACTACAAGACCAGCCGTAGTCATCGCCAACCATCGTCTGGCATTTGCGGATGGTCCGCTCGCGTCATCGTCTTGGGCGAAAACGGCATCCAGGGGGCGTCCGCGGCGCAGATCTTGTAGTAGCACCAGCGAGGCAAGGCACGTCGCCAGCACTCCTCCCGCAACCGAGAGCACGACAGGCTGAGCCCCTATCTTCGTGCTCGTTCCGAGCGTGAAAGTTTGCGCGAGATATGCCACCGACGGATGGAAGAGCCCCACCGACAGGGCATAGCCGCCGAGCAGTCCGATTAGGCAGGCAGCGAGCCCCAAGCACAGCGCTTCAAAGAGGACCATCTGCACGATCGCGGTGCGCGGCGTGCCGTCGAGGCGTAGATCGGCGATCGCTTCGCGTCGCTCGGGGACCGTGAGCAGCATCGCGTTGAACGCGAACAGGAAACCCAGCAGGGCGCTTAGACCGGCGAACAGCTCGCTTGCCTGATTGCTTGGGCGTAGCGCCTCGCTCAGCAGCGAGACGTCCTGGTCGGCCGCGGCGACGGTCAGGTGTCCGCCGGCGAGTCTGTCCAACTCGACGCGCACCGCAGCTCCGTGTCCGGGCTGGCTCTGGACGAGGATGCGGCTGACGCGGTGAGGTAGACCAGCGAGCTCCTGCAGACGGAAGAACGGCGTGATCGCGATCTTGGCGGTGGACAGTGCTCCCGCGGTTTCGCGTCCCAGAATCGCGGATACGTCCAGCCGGATTGCCCGCCCACGAAGATCCACCGTCACCGCGGACGGCCTGGCGATCTCCAGTGCGCTGGCGCTCGCCTCGCTGAGGCTGATGCCTTCTGAGAGTACGCCGCTGGGTAGGGTGTGGGAGAGGCCGTCCATCACCGCGAGGCGGACGCTGGCACCCGCGACAGTGACCGCTACCCGACGATCGCCTGGGCCGACGATGGTAGCTGCCTGTTCAAGGAATAGTCCGGCATGCTCGACGCCAGGGAGACGTTCCACCTGGGTAATTAGATGTTCGTCAAAGCCATTCGGTCCACGCGCGCGCAGCTGCAGATCCGCCGGGCCGATCACCGCACGCACCACATTGCTCGCGGAGCTCGTGACGCTGCTGTTAGCGACAGTGACCGCGAAAACGAGCGCCACAGCGACGGCTACCCCAACACCCGCAAGCAGCTCCTGCATAGCATGTACCCGTAGCCGTCGGCCGTAGAAGTAGACGAGAGCACGCATCCGCATCAAGCCGTGCCACTCCGAGTACTCGACGCTGTCCAAGGCTGCTCACCCTTGCGCTGACGCGGATCGTGTCGGTGCGCATAGGGGCGCACTGGTGTCGCCGATGTGCTCGCCGTCGGTGAGCTTGCCGTCGTGCAGCGTGCAACAACGGTCGGCAATACCAGCAATTTCGGTGTCGTGAGTGACGAGCAGCACGCACGCGTCGCGCTCGCGCGCAACCAATCGCAACAGCTCTACTATCTCTCGGCTCCGGGCGCTGTCGAGATTCCCAGTGGGCTCGTCAGCGAGGATGAGTCCGGGTTCGGGGGCGAGTGCGCGAGCGATCGCGACGCGCTGGCGCTCACCACCGGACAACTTCTCGGGGGTGTGCTGCAAGCGTCCGGCGAGCCCGACGCGCTCGAGCCAAGGGAGCGCACGGGCCTGGGACTGGCGCACCCCCACGCCGCCGATGAGCAGCTTGCGGGCCGCGTTCTCCAAGGCCGGGACACGGGGCATCAGACGGAAGTTCTGAAAAATGAACCCGACATCCCGCAACAGGTATTCGCCTGCCTGATGCTCGGAGAACGAGGCAATGTTGCGCCCCTGGTAGCGGATCGTGCCCGCGTCGGGTTTCAGCAGCGCTGCGATCAGCAACAAGAGCGTTGTCTTCCCGGAGCCGCTGGGGCCGAGTAGGGCGAGCATTTCCCCGGGAGTGATCGTGAAGCTCACGCCATCGACCGCGCGGACCTCCTCATCCGCGCTTGGGTAGTGCTTGATTACGCCCTCGAGCTCCAGCATTTCCTGCGGCGCCTGTCTCCGCTATCCGCGTGCCTGCCGGTGGCGGGTAAGGTCCGACACGGGCGCGAGGTCCGGTGCCAGATCGCCCTCTAGCTTGCCTTTGTCGAGCGCGAGTACACGGTTGGCTCCCAAGAAGCCAGTGCCTTCGCCCGTGCTGGAGAGGATCGCCATGCCGTCGTCGGCGAGCGAACGCAACAGCTCGAGGATGCCGTCTCGATCGAGCGGCTCGACGCCGAGCGTCGGCTCATCGATAACGAGCAGACGCGGGTTGCAGGTGAGCGCGCGAGCGATTGCTACACGTACCGTTTCATCGGCCTTCAGCTCAGTCGCCGGGAGCTCGGCATACGAGCTGACCTGTACGCGCTCCAACGCTCTCCAGGCATGAGCAAGCGCCACGGGTTGTGGAACCCTACGGCCGAGCTGGCCCGCAATCAGCTGGTCGAGGACGGTTGGTCCTTGCCGGCGGCGAAACTCCCGTCGACAGTAGCCGACGCCCTGGCCGAGCTTCTTCCGATCCCGTGTGCTGAGGTCGCCGCCCTCGAAACGCACTGTGCCTGTGTCTGGCGTTTCGATCCCGGCGACGATCCGCAGCAATGTGGAGCGGCCGGATTGGCGCTCGCCCCAAACGACGATCATTTCGCCCGCGTGGATCTCCATCGAAACGTCGTCGAGGGCGACGCTGGCCCCGCGCTTGTAGCGCTTGCCTACGCGCTCGAGCTCAAGGAGAGCCATCGCCGGCGACGCTCCTTGCGCGCTCCTCGAATCTGGCGTTGGCGAACCGCAGCCAGGAAAGCATCCCCCCGGCCGCGATACGTTGCTGCTCAGCGACGAGCTCGTCGATCAATGCACCGCGGGAGTTGCTCACCGAGCCCTCAGATCCGCGTCCGATCTTGCCCGCCTTCTCCAGGTAGTCGCGCCGAAAACGACCGATTAGACCGATGGCAGCCACCGGGTCGTGAGCAAAGATCGCCAGTTGCCTAGCCCATAGCTCCAGGCTGCGGCGCTGTGCGTCCATCTGCTCTACATACCAGTCGTCAAAGCTGTTGGCTCCAAGGAGGGTGACTCGGTAGTGCGGCTTGGGCTGGCGGCCCGTCCCGACTTCGGAGATGGTCTCAATGAACCCTCGGCTTTCCAGTTCGTCGAGCGCCGTGTAGATATGCGAGCTACCGCTGACGGGGAGCAGATCCGCATAGAGCCGCTGGTATCGGTTGTATAGCTCCAGACCGTAGCTGGGACGTTCGATGACCAGACCAAGGACCGCCCAATAGACAACCGAGGTCATCGCCCGACCGGGGGTCTTTCTCGACGATGTCTTAGGCATTGAACTGTCCAGCATACTGGAAGTTCGGTCCCGCAGAAAAGCCCTATTTCCGGGCCTGTTTGGGTGTTCCAAACTTTGGACCTTAAAACAATGTCTAGCTAAACAGCACGAAGAGTCCGATCATGCCGGCTGTGGCGTCTATGGATACACAATGGGGAGCGACGGTCGAGGGCTCAGCGAGCTGGCGTCGTCCGGGCTCTGTGACTGCGGGCGGTGACCACGAGCAGCGGCCGCTCGTCGTCACCCGATTGCGCAACGGGTGCGACCCGCCCACGCACCCGCAGCAGAGAGGAGAGGGTTCAGGTCCGCGGCGGGTTGGCGCCGCGCTCTTCTCGCTCGTTGTCCGTGTCCTGCGGCGGGTCGAGCGTCAGGGAGGCTTCCGTGGGGCCTGACGTTCGACCCGCCGAGACGCCACCGTTAGCCAAGGAGATGGCTCCGGGGATCGCGACACCGCCAGAACCAGGATGACCGCGCCCAAGCCAGGGCAGCTGCCGACTCTACGTGATCCCCAGTATTCGCAATCATTGGAGCGGGGCCTGGCGATCCTTGGGTGCTTCACGGCGCAGCGGTCCGTGCTCGGGATCGCTGAGATCGCCGATGACCTTGGGATGAGCCGCTCGACCACTCACCGGTATGTGATCACGCTCGTCGCGCTCGGGTTTCTGGAGCAGGGTGCGTCGCGTAAGTATCGCCTGGGGTTGCGTGTCACCGATCTGGGCATGTCGGCGTTGAACTCAACGGGTTTGCGTGAGTCCTCACGGCCTTACTTGGAGAATCTGCGCCAGCGTACCTCCTATACCGCGAACCTGTCGGTGCTCGACGGTCCGGAGATCCTGTACGTCGAACGCGCTAGAAGCTTCCGGCGTGGGCAGTACAAGATCGACCTGAACGTGCGTCCTGGCTCGCGTCTGCCCGCCTACTGCACCTCGATGGGCAAGGTCCTACTTGCCAACCTACCCGAGCCGGAGCTGCATGATCTGATCGCGGCTATGACGCTCAAGCGTCGTGGTCCAAACTCGATCGCCAGCAAGAAGGCTCTGCTCGTCGAGTTGGAACTCGTACTTGACGAGGGCATCGCGGTCAACAACGAAGAGCTGGCAAAGGGCCTGGTATCGATCGCCTGCCCTGTACGCAACGACAGTCGCGAGGTCATCGCCGCGATCAACCTGGCGGCCCACACGTCCATGATCTCCTCGGAGGAGATGGTCGATCGGTTCCTGCCACACCTCCTGGCCGCCGCCGACGACATCTCCGCGCGCCTCGGATATCGGCATGTAGACGCTCGCCGATATTAGCTCTTCGCTACCGCCCTAACAACCTCGTGCAGCGGGTCGCTCCGCGCTTGGAACGCTCACGAACTCAAAGCGGTCATATCGTGATCGAACCGTCCCACCGATCCGGCAAGAGCGACCCCGGATGCGGCAGTCGGGACCGTATTCAAACGGTCAGACCGGTATCGAGGATTTGGTGGAGATGCTGCACTCGGGCGATCGCAAGCTGCGACAGAAGCTGCTGGACGATACTCGTCAGGCCTAGCTCTTTATCGGCAAGATCTCGAGCGCGGGCACGCGTTTGAACTCGCTGGCGTTGGCGGTCGCAAGCGTGAGGCCGTGCGCAAGCGCTGTGGCGGCTATCCACAGGTCGTGTGCGCCGATGATTTCCCCCTTTGCCTGCAGCTCGGCCCAGATCCGCGCGTGCAAGCGCGCGATGCGTGACGTGATCGGCAGTTGCTCGATAGCCCCTAGCAACGCTTCGACGACGACCTGGCGGCGGATCCTCACGTGGTCGGGAGCTGCGCGATGAACTCCGTGCAGCAGCTCGCTGACCGTGATTACGCTGATCGCGTGCCTAGAGTCCTCCGGTAGCTGCTCGAGAACGCGGCTGTTGCGCTCGGCGTCGACCAGGACCGATGTATCGATCAGGACTCCGGCCACGCGCCAGCCTCAGCGCCCAAGATCTCGCGCTCGCGCTCAACCTCGCGTGCGAAGTCCGCGTCGAGCGGCGGAAGGCCATCTATGAGCGCTCTGAGAGCTGCTCCGGAGATGCCAACAGGTTGGGAAGGGCGCAGCTCAGCGATCGCCTTGCCGTTGCGGACGATCTCGATCTCTTCGCCTGAATCGACACGGTTGATGACCTCAGAGAAGTGACGGGATACCTCCGTGGCGGTCATGCGCACCATCCCAACCATCGTATCAGATAAATCTGATACGAGGAGGAGGAGGAGGGGCTAGCAAGCTGCTCTGTGACGCGCGATGAGCGCAGCTTCAGTGGCCTCCCTCGCCCGATCATTGAAAAGCGTGCAGCCCCGAGGACGTCAGGCAAAGTCTCGGAAAAGCGCGGCTATCAGCACGATCGTCGTTATCGCCGCGAGGCGTGGACGCGATATCTGGTGATGTGTCCATCGGCTGGTCGTCATCCAAACTGGCAGGTTCGGCACAAACAGCACTACTAGAAGCTCTACCGCCAGGATGACGAGGACCAGGACGCCGTTCGAAGTCATACGCGTGACCCATCGGCTGCCGCACCAAGATAAATGAGGCTAACCGCTGAGCCCTGCTCCAGGTTTGAATAAAGAGCAGACGGTCCTCGCGGGATGCGGCAGGTGGGGTCTCAAAGAAACGGTCAAGAACAGGTCGAGGCTCTGGTGCGGCTGCTGCTGGAGCCTGTGGGGCGGAGGCAGCGGCAGAAGGTGATCGCACTGCTGGATACATGAAGCTAGGTCCGTCCTGCTCACCGCGGAGCCGGGGACAATCATGGAGCCGGTGGCTCGGCAAGTCCGGAGGCGGGCTTTAGAGCGATTCGACGGGAGGCATAGCGACGATCAGTTAGCTACCTGCCTCCCGCTGGCGCGGGCCCGCGCATCCCTTCGCCAGCCGTCTTAGAGCCCATGCCGACCTGTCTGACACGTTAGGCACACTAGCGTCGGACGACCCCGACAGGATGCGCTGGCGCGACTCTGCCAACGTCTACGATCGTGGGACGACAGTAGGCTCGGGTGAGCATCATGACCAACGGACGCTTCGACATCCCCCTGTATACGACCGCCGAGGCGGCTCGTTTCCTCGGCGTGCCCACCTCCACATTCGCTACATGGGCGAAGGGCTACATACGTCGTCCGCCGGGACATCCGGTAGTGATCGGCGAGCCGATCGTGACCAGTATGCGCGCAGAGCGTGGCTACCCGACGGTGCCCTTCGTGGGTCTCGCAGAGGCGATGATCATCGCCGCGTTCCGTCGAGCAGGAGTCAGTTTGCAGCACATCCGTCGAGCGGTCGGAATCATCCAGCGGGAGATTGGCCTCGATCACGCACTTGCCTCTGAGCGTCTATATGCCGATGGCGCGGTCATCCTCTTTGACTACGCCGAAAACGAACACGACCGCGAGTTGGGTGGCCTGACCGAGGTCGTCTCGCGCCAGCGAGTATTCGCCCCCGTCATCGAGGACTATCTCAAGCGGATCGAGTACGGGGGAGATGGCTGGGCCGTGCGTCTGGTTTCGCCGGCCACCGACCAGCCCGTTGTCATCGTCGATCCCGAGCGGTCGTTCGGCCAGCCCATCTTCATTCACGGCGCGGTCAGGGTCGAGGATGTGCTCGACCGATGGCGTGCGGGCGAACCGCTGAGCGAGGTGGCCGAGGACTTCGGTGTCCCTCCTAAGGATGTCGAGGACATCCTACGTGTCGCGCTCCCGGCGGCCGCCTGAATTCTTCGTCGATCGCAGCCTTGGTCGTCATCGCGTCCCGGGAGCTCTGCGCTTGGCCGGCTGGACGCTGCGTACCCATCACGAGGTCTATGGTGAGCGCGACGAGCAAGTACCGGATATCGAGTGGCTCGAGCTATGCGGACGGCGTGGGCTGCCCGTACTCAGCAAGGATAGGCGGCTTCGCTACCGGCCAGCTGAGATCGAGGCGATCCGTCGTTTCAGTGTGCGCGCGTTCCTGCTCACCGGCGGCAGTCTGTTAGCGGCCGAGCAGGCTGAGCGCTTCGATCGGAACCGTGAGGACATTGAAAGTGAGTGCAGCACGACTGGACCGGTCATATACGCCGTGCAGGCACTCAGGATCGTGAGAATCTTCCCGTCCTAGATCGAAATGCGCCGTGCGGGACTCGAACCCGCCCCGCCGGATTAAAAGTCCGGAGCTCTACCCGATGAGCTAACGGCGCGCGAGCTAGTCAGTGTGCCAGATGGGTGGGCGGTGCGTCAGCGCAGGCCGAGCGTGTCCAGCGGCTTGGCGTCCGGGGTCTCGCCGGCGGCGACGCGCAGCAGCTGCTCGATGCGCGTCAGCTTTACGCGCGGGCGGCCGTGCGGCTCGCCGAGGGACTGCTCGTGGCGGTCTATCTCCGACCACCCCTCGTATGTGACAAGCGCCGGCACGCGCTCGGCCAGCAGCCGCTCGATCGCGTCGGGATCAGGCTCGGCGGGCTCGAGGTGCTTGTCCGCGGCCAGGTCCTCGAGCAGTGCGTCGACCGTCTGCTGCGCATCCTTCTTGTTCGTGCCGATCACGCCGGAGGGCCCGCGCTTGATCCAGCCGACGGCGTACTCGCCGGGGAGCACCCTGGAGGGCACAGGCACCCGGGAGGACGCGGCCGCCCGGGCGCCGGCAAGCGCCCCGTCGAAGGTCACGACACGGCCCCCCTCGTTGGGGATCGTCGCGCTGCGTTCATCGAAAGGCACGCCAGGCAGCGCGATACCGCGATAGCCGATCGCCCTCATCACGAGGCCCGCGTCGAGCTCCTCGGTCTCACCGGTGGGCTCGGCTCGCAGCCGGCCGTCCTTGCCGGCCTGAAGTGCGTTGCGCGCCATTACGACTGTACGCACGCCATTTCCATCCCCAATCAATTCCGTTGGGGAGAGCAGAAAGCGCAGTACGACCCGCTTGCCCTTGCCGGTCGGGGGGCGTGCAGCGTAGTCGCGCAAGACGGAGACGTTGCGCACAGAAGTAGGGTCCATGTTGGGGTCCTCGACGGCCAGCGCCCGCTCGAGCTCCTCGGCATCGACGATCACGTCGGCGTCGGCGAGCTCGCCCAGCTCCAGCAGCTCCGGATTCGTGAAGGCGGCCTGGGCGGGGCCGCGGCGGCCGACGACGACGATCTCGCGCACGCTGCTCGCGTCGAGGACTTCCAGCGCGTGGTCGGCGATGTCGGTCACGGCCAGCTCGTCGTGCGTCAGCGTCAGCATGCGCGCGACGTCGAGCGCGACGTTGCCGTTGCCGATCACCACGGCGCGCTCAGCCGACAGGTCGAAGTCGTGGTCGCAGTAGTCGGGATGGCCGTTGTACCAGCCGACGAAGTCGGTGGCGGGATGGCTGCCCTCGAGCTCCTCGCCGGGGATGCCGAGCGGGCGGTCGGCCGGCGAGCCGGTGGCGTAGACGACGCAGTGGTAGTGCTCGATCAGCTCGTCGCGCGAGACGTCGCGGCCGAGCTCAACGTTGCCGAAGAACCTGAAACGCGGATGCGCAGCGGTCTTCTCGTAGATGCGCGTGACCGACTTGATCTTCGGATGGTCGGGCGCGACGCCGGAGCGAACGAGCCCCCAAGGCGTTGGCAGTCGCTCGATCATGTCGACCTCGAGATCGATGGAGTGCCCGCCCACCCCGTCCTTGAGCAGATGCCCAGCGGTGTAGAAGCCGGCGGGCCCTGAGCCGATGACTGCGATGCGGATAGGGGTCATGGAGATGTTCTAGCGACTGTGGCGCGCTCGCCCAACCATTTCATGGGCAGGAGCATGGCCGGCGTCAGCCGGCTCGTGCTCCGCTCCGCGGATCATGGCTCCGCTATTCATGGGCACGGCCCGACTCGAACGGGCGACCCCCTCGGTGTAAACGAGGTGCTCTAGCCAACTGAGCTACGCGCCCCCGGATTCCTCTTGGCGAGGACTTATAGGGTGCGCTTAAGAGTAGGGACTTGTTGCGTGCGAAGCTGTATACGTGGGGCGGGAGATGCAGCGGAGGCGAGTGGTGTACCTCGGGGCGTTCGTCGTGGGGTCCCTGTTGCTGCTCGTCGTGCTGGCGCAAGTCTTCCTACCGACGCTGGCAGCCAGGCGCGTGCGCGACCGCGTGGCCCGCTACGGGACGGTGCGCAGCGTCAGCGTCAGCGCCTTCCCGGCCGTCAAGCTGCTGTGGGGTAAAGCCGACACGGTCAATGTCAGCGCCGGAGCGTTGTCGGTGCAGCTCTCGCAGATCGCCGCGCTCTTGTGGGAAGCGCGCGAGGCGAGCTCGATGACCGTCACCGCCGCGGCGGTGACGCTGACGGCAGTGCCCGACTTGCCCGACGGCTTGACGGTCGACGACCTGCGCATGGAAAAGCACGGCTCGGCGATCAGAGCAAGTGCGACCTTGACCCAGCAGCAGCTCGACGAAGCCTTGCCAAGCGGCTTTCACATCGAACCGACGGCCAGCGGCGGCGGTCAGATCGAAGCCCGCGCGTCTGGCGGTCTGTTCGGCGTGCAGGCGTCGATCACAGCACTAGTCAAGCCGCTGGAAGGCAGGCTGGTGGCCGAACCGCGGGGCTTCCCGTTGGCAAGCCTCGGCACGGTCACGCTCTTCAGCGACACGCGTTTGAAGGTGGGCTCAGTTGGCGTGCGAGTGCTGCGAGCTAAGCCGCTAACTTACGGCCTGTCCTTGGCCGCCAGGCTGGTTTGAGCCGGCGCCCTTTGTCGCGCCGATGGCTCTGCTTGAGCCGGCGCCCTTCGCCGCGCCGCCGCCCCCGCCTGAGTGAGGCTCTAGGCCTAGCCGCGGGCCGTCGCCGAACGCGAACCGCCCGAGCGCACATGCACAGTCATCGGCATGCCCTCACGGGGGCTGATCGTCGGCATCTGACGGTAGGACAACTTGAAGTCGCTGGGCAGCTCGAGCGTGAAGTCGCGCGCGATCAGCGTGGCGATCGTGCGCACCTCCAGCTGGCCGAAACGCATCCCGATGCAGGTGCGCGAGCCGCCGCCGAAGGGGATGTAAGCGCCCTTGGGGATCTCTGCCTTGGCCTCAGGGGCAAAGCGCTCGGGACGGAAGGCCTCGGGTTCGGGAAAGACGTCGGGCAGGTGGTGCGAGGCCCACGAGCTGTAGTTGACATATGCGTTGGCAGGAACGGTGTGCCCTTCGAACTCGAACGCCTCGACCGACTTGCGCGGCCCGATCCAAGCCGGCGGGTACTTGCGCAAGGTCTCCTCCAAGACCATCTCCAGCTCAGTCAGCTCGCCGCTCATCAGCTGCTCCGCGTTGGGCGTGCCGTCGTGCGGCAGCGTGGCCTGCTCTGCTCTGAGCCGCTCGGCCAACTGCGGCGCCTTGGCCAGCTCGTAGAACATGAAAGCGACGGTCGATGTGGTCGTGTCGTGGCCGGCGAACAGCAAAGTCATCATCTCGTCGCGGATCTGGCTGTCCGAGAGCTGCTCGCCGTCCTCGCCCTGTGCATCGAGCAAGAGACTGAGCACGTCCTCGCCGCGCTCTCCGCTTGCCCGCTTCGCTTTGATCTCGCTGTAGAGCATTTTGTTGAGCTTGCTCGTTGCGTCCTGCAAGCGCGCCCAAGGTGTGCCTGGCATGCGGATGAAGCGGAGCTCGGGGCCGGATGAGAAGAAACCGAGTGCCCGCTCGAACATCGCGGCCGCATCGATCTCGCGTGCGGACGGTCCGTCTGGCTCGATCCCGAACAAGGCACGCATCGCCACGCGGGTCGCCAGTTTGCGTGTCCAGGCATACAGGTCGATCCGCTCGCCGTCTTGCCACTGCGTGAGCGCCCTTTCGGTCTCCGTGGTCATGACGTCGAGCGAGGCCGCGATCCGCTCGCGATGAAACGCCGGCAGCATGATCTGGCGCGAGCGCTTGTGGTAGGGGTCGTCCGTCGTCAGCAGCCCATCGCCGAGCACTGAGATGAGGTCGCGAAAGTGCGATTCGCGCCAGAGAAAGTTGTTGGCGTGAGAGACGGTGATGTAGTGGTTGGCCGCCGGCCCGAGCATGAACACGACGTTGCTGTGCAGCACGCGCATCGTGAAGATCGGCCCGTAGCGCTCGTAGCCTTCGAGCAGCAGGGGAAGCGGCTCCTCGATGAAGCGCTTCGTCCTTGCCAGCGAGAAGCCGGTGTCGCCAGGCGGGTAGGGGACAGTTCTGGCGCGCTCGTCAGCGATGTCCTGAGTGAGGATGCGAAACGGGTTTTCGTGGCGCAGCCGAGGGGGCTCGAGGATTGGCATGGCGTAAGCGTAGAGGACCCGGGAGCGGTTTGGCCGGCCGGCCAGTTTTGCTTGGGAGTCGGTGCTCGGCAATCGCCCTGCGATACTCTGCGCTACGCACGTAGCGGTACCCGTGCAGCAAGCACGGGGGCGTAGCTCAGTTGGTTAGAGCGCTGCCCTGTCACGGCAGAGGTCGCGGGTTCGAGTCCCGTCGCTCCCGCTTTTGTCACCCCGCTTTTCCGGTCTGCTTTGGGGTGTTTGGCGCGCGCTCCGTTGGCGGCGACGAAGTACTTCGCGAAGGCCGCTTGTGGCTTGACGGCGACGATCGCGCCGTCCTTCTGCCAGACGTGTTCGAATAGCGTCGCGATCAACTTACGCCGCTCTGCGGAGTTGAACGGCGCGCCGTAGTCGCTGGCTAAGACGGCGAACGTGACGGAGGCTGGCCGTGGATGCGCTGATGCGCGAGCTGGTAGACGGTCGGACGACGCGAATCCTTTGGTGGGTGACGCACCCCAAAGGCGAGATAGGCCATATGCAGGCGTCCGTCGATCTTGATGGCCCTGAACACCATGCCGAAGCGCCCCGCCGGTTGAGGCAGGTAGACCTTCGCGCAGTCCGGTAGCACGGTGCCATCACGTCCTTCGTCCTCGACTCTGCGCAGATGGTCGAAGGGAATCCCATCCTGTTCGTAGGTTCGTCGGGCAGCCTCGGCGGCCTCACGCCCAGCCGTCGTCGTTCGCGCGAGGTCTTCCTCCCATCCGTCGGGATCGAAATGCGCGGGGAACCCGCGCGCCGCTGAGTCGGCCACTTCCTACGGCTCGTCGTCGGGTGGGAGCATGAGCGGCGCATATTCGCGCTGGAACTCGGCGGACTCCTCCGGCGTCAGCTCCCGGCCACCCGAGCGCTCCACGATCGCCGACCAAGAGGTGTCAGGCGCGAGCGTCAGTTCACCACCGGGCCGTCGCTCGGTGACGACATAGCGACCGTTGATGTCGCCGCTTAGCTGGACATGCGCTTGCTCGGGCATGACTCCATGATGGCAGGTGGGCTGGCTGTCGTCCTTGCTCAGATATCGCCCGCCTGCGCGCCTAGTCTGGCTGCATCCATTGGGTTCCCTCATGGGGTCGTGGGACTAAAAAGTTTGACGTGATATGATCTGTCTCATGACATATCAAGCTCTGCTCGTCCGGGCACATGGCCTCGTCGATGAGATGTTGTCCGATCTCGCGGCCGATAGGCCGACGTCGGAGATCGTCGGCCGGTTGAAGGCGATATCGCCGCCTGAGTTGCTCCGGGCGCGGGCATTGATCGACCAGCGCCTAGCCACGAGCGCCCGCCCGCTCCCGATCGAAGTGGTCGATGGCGGCCTGCGATTTGGTGATTGGCTTGCGGACGAACTGGATCTCGACTATGACCGTACTCATCGTTTGGTGGGGTTCATCGACGAGTACGGCACGGTGGCTGACCAGCTTGGGCATGAGCCCACCATTTCCTGTCTGGCTGCATCCACTGGGCTATCGATTGCCACAGTCAATCGGCGTCTCGCGGACTTCCGTGCTGCATTCCCTAGCGAGCAAAACCCGGCGCGACTCGCACGCGCTCTGCGAAATGCTCTGGACGACTTGCGACTTTGGGGCACAGTCGAGGACAGCCTCAATGCTCGCATTGGGGACGTGCCGGTCATCGGCAGTTCAGCGAGCCGTGATCTAGCTCACGTGGTCGCAGCACTCGAACAGGCGGCTCAAGCAATGGGTGGTACTGCAGTTGGCTCGGCTTCTCTCTTCAAGTTCATGGTCGAGCGCGGGATGGAGGTTCCAAAGGATGCTGGTGCGCTTGCAACAACACTGAGAGTTGCCTGGAAGGCTGGTCTCATCATGAGGGCGCCCAACGGCGTCTATACGCCGCTTGACGGGACCGGGAAGACCGAATGGGACCGTCCTCTAAGTGACTACTACGTCGCTGCTCAATACGGGTTTCCGCTGCCCAACAGTTGGCCATCCATGGGCGGTCATTGAGTTGTTGTAACCGTATGAGAGCGAGCAAACAGACACAGAAGGGCAACCTCGGTACGAGCGAAGTGTCCGCCGCATTCGAGCGAATCGGATGGGGTGTGGCCTCGAACGACCGTCATGATCTGGGGACGGACTTGTTCCTCGCCGCTCGCGACGCGCGCGATTTCGACACGCTGGATGTCGTAGGCGCACAGGTCAAGGCTGGTCCGCCAAGTTACTTCGAAGAGCCCGAGAAGGACGACGTGGGCAATATTGTCGGCTGGTGGTATCGGGACACTGATCGTTCGCACGTCGATGACTGGGCTCAGCACGGTCTGCCACATCTGATCGTCCTCCATCATGTCGAGAGTCGGACCTCCTATTGGCAGCACGTAACAGCCGACGCCATTGTCTCAACAGGCGAAGGCGCCAAGATCCTCGTTCCGAAGTCGAATACGGTCGACGCCGCGCATCGCGATGAGCTGCTTGCTGTGGCGGCGACCCAGCGCTCGATTGGTGGATGGGAAGGAACGGCATGGGTTGGAACTATCTCGCTGCCGCCACGAGATCGGCTGCGCCATGCGCTACTTGTGCCCCGGCTCGTCGCTCCTCATCCAAACGCGGGACGAGAGGAGCCGATCACTGCCTGCCCGCCCGGAGGAGGCGATCGACCTACTCAAGGAGGCAATCGACCGGGATGAAGCGCGGCCCGTAGACCATGCGTGGCTGCAGGCTCAGCACGCACGTGCATGCGTTGAGATTGGGCGCCTTAAGGAGGCGCGGGTCGAGGCTGCCTTGGTGCAGGCTGTTCGAACCAGCGCCCCCAGTCACGCCGCCGATCACGGAGCATTCAGACATATGCTCTCACTACTGGGACGCGACACTTTCCTTCGTCTTGATCGACACGCCGACGCCAAGGAAGCTGCGGGAGGGCTAACGACGCTTCGACTCTCAGGAGACGAGAAGAGCCTCGAGCTGGCAGTGCGCAAGCTCTCCCTGGACGGCCCCGCGTTAGCCGTCACTCTGGCTGCTGCCGACATAGACCTTGATTGTGTCACCCGGACGACCGCGTCGACGAGCCTCAGTCTTCTACGAAACGGTGCGGATCTGCTTGACGCTGCCACTGCACAGCGAGTACTCCAGTGGATACTGGCCACCCTCGACGATCCTGGCGGATCACCCGTCTGCGACGGTCCGCCGTGACGCCGCCCGAGCAACAGCTCAAACGGTTAGCGCGCCTGTGTGACCGTCGTGACGGAAGCCACCGTTAAGAACTCTGGACGACCGGGCTAGAGCCGTATCGCGATCTGCGGGGTGACAATCGCGGGTTCGACCCCCGTCGCTCCCGTAGTCGCTCGATTTGCCTGCGCTTTTGCCCTGCAAGCGACATTCGCCGTCACATAGCCACGCGAAGTGTGCGGTCCGAGAGCAACGGTGCCCGTCTCGCTCTGTCTGGCTGTAGCGCCTAGGATGTCGAGCCTATGTACGTGTAGTCGATTTCTGAGGAGACTCCATGCCTGGACCGGTGTTGTTCTGCTACGACGCGCGGCTGATCGTGTGTGGTCGGCGCGGACTCGGTGCGGTTGCCTCGGCGCTGCTCGGCAGCGTCTCGCATGTGGTGCTGGCGCACGCCGGTCGCCCTGTTCTGATCGCGCCGGAGCGCTGAGGAGGGTCCATGACCGCACTGAAACGGGAGGCCTCGATCAGGTGGCTCAGCCATCCGCCTGACGGCGCTCCGCGCCTAACTGTCGGAAGCCATTCGATCGCGCCTCGGCTGTCGTTTCACGTGGATCCCGAGGTCACAGATCCGCTGGCGACATTGCCAGGCGAGCTCCTCGCCGGAGCGATCGGCAGTGTCTTCACTTGGCTGGTTGCCGAGCAGCTCGTCCAGGAAGGTACCCAGGCTCGCGAGCTTGTTAGTTACGTAACGCTGACACTCTCAGGTGAGGCCGACGACCTCACGGACGCGGTGCTGAGCGGGATTACCTGCCGAGTGTCGGGACGCGTAGCGGGCGTCGAGGAGACACATCTGGAGGCGGTGGCGCGAGCGGCGATGACCCAGTGCATGGAGAGGCTGGGCATGCGCACCGAGGGGATCGGTGTCACGGTCAAGGCTTCGCTAGAGGGAAGTTAGTCAAGGCGTCCGAGCCATAGCGTCAAGCCGTAACAGCTCTTACAAGCACCTCGGCGTCAAATCGCGCGCCACCGCCACCCCACATCGGGCTTCGAAACCGTCTGGCAGGCAGATCGATCATCTCAACGGAGGCGCTCGACCCAGCCGTCCGGGTCTGGTGCGGCTGGCTCAGTCGAGTCGATGAACTGGACGAGCACGTCGAGGAAGCGCTCGGGCTCGTCGAGCTGGGGAAAGTGGCCTGAGTGCGGGAACACCTCCAGACGGCTGTTGGGCATCCGTTCGTGGGTCGCGTGTCCGTGGGAGACGGGGATGATCGAGTCGCGCTCGCCCCAGATCAGCAGGAATGGGAGCTGTTCGGCCAGATAGAGCCGGTTTGAGGCGTCGACCCGCTGGCCGCCGGGCTCGACGACCGAGCGAAGCGTATGGACGAAGGCGGCACGGGCGGCGCTGTCGGACAGCGTCGAGTGCCCGCGCGCGATCTCCTCGAGATCCGTCCCGAGGCCCAGACCCAGCCGGTTGAGCAAGCCGCCGGCGCGCGCGCCGGCGTCGAGCAGGCGGGTTGCCGCGAGGACGGGGAGAACGAGCTCGGAGCCGGGCAGTGTTGCGGCTCGAAGCAGCCAGTTGACGTCGCGGCCAAGGCCGCCGCTGTCGACCAGGACGAGTCGCTCGCAGCGCTCGGGGAACTGGTAAGAGAACTGCATCGCGATCCCTCCGCCGAGTGAGTGCCCTACAAAGGTTGCCCGCTCGTGTCCGAGCGCGAGCAGCAGATCGCGCAGGCTGCTCGCGTGAGCGCCGAGTGAATAATCGCCTCTGGGCTTGGCCGACTCGCCATGACCCGCCAGGTCGGGGGCTATCACGGTAAAGCGCTCGGCGAGGTAGGGCATCACCCGCTCCCAGGTCGCCGAGCTGGACGTGATCCCATGGACGAGCACCACGACGGGACCGCTACCGGCTTGACGATAGGCCACGCCGTGACCGTGCAACGTCGTGTGCCTGACGCCTTCGCGGCTGCGTTTTGTTCGAGGCGGCATCCGAAGCTCCAATCCTCTCGTGACCGGCTTCCCGGGGCGGGCGCGGTCAGGGCCCGCCCCGGAGAGTATCGCTGTCAACACCGGTCGTATTTGGCTGGATCGACTACTCAGAGAATGCAGACGCTCAGCGATCGAGCTCCAACACCGAGCGAATCCCGTCCTGGCGCTCCATCAACTCAAATGCACGGTTGACTTCCCCTAGGCCCATGCGATGGGAGATGAACGGGTCGACGTCGATGTCGCCTTCCAGGTAGCGATCGACCAGTTGAGGCACCTGGTCGCGGCCCTTGACCCCACCGAACGAGGAACCGCACACTCGTCGTCCTGTGATCAGCATCCGAGGCACGATCTCCAAGGTCTCGCCCTTTCCGGCGACGCCAGCCACGGTGCACAGGCCCCAGCCCATTCGAGCTGCCTCCACGGCTTGAGCCATTACCGAGACCAGTCCGGTCGCCTCGAAGGTGTAGTCGGCGCCGAAGCCTTCCGTCATCCCCAAGACTCGTTCCACCGTGTGCTCGTCGGCCTGCCAGCAGTCGGTCGCCCCCTGTCCTCGTGCCAAGTCCAGGCGCTCGGGCGAGAGGTCCACGCACACGATCCGCTCGACGCCCTGGAGCCTGCAGCCGGCAACCGCCCCGAGGCCGACCATGCCGGCGCCGAAGACGACACATGTCGATCCGGGCTCCACGGCGGCTGTGTACATCGCGGCGCCGAGGCCCGTCGTCAAACCGCACGCGAACAGGCACGCTCGATCCAGTGGCGCCTCCCGGTTCACACACGCGAGCGCGATCTCAGGCAGGACCGCGTACTCGGCAAAGGTAGAGGTACCCATGAAATGGCGGATCGGCTCGCCCGAGCGCGAGAGACGCGCCGTGCCGTCGGGCAGGTAGCCCTTGTTCTGCTGCTCGCGGATCGCCAGGCAGAGGTTGGTCTTGGGGCTGAGGCAATGCTCGCACTCGCGGCATTGTGGGGAGAAGAGGGTCACCACGTGGTCTCCACGCTTGACCGAGGTCACCCCCTCTCCGACCGCTTCGACGACCCCGGCTCCCTCATGGCCGAGCACCGTCGGCGCGTACCCGGACGGATCGACGCCCGACGCGGTGTACATGTCGGTATGGCAGACGCCGCAAGCCACCAGGCGCACAAGGACCTCTCCACGACGGGGATCGGCAAGATCGACCTCCTGAACCACCAAGGGCTGGTCAAACTGCTCGAGCACAGCGGCACGCATCTTCACGAGGCTCTCCTTCCCGGCGCTTGACGGAGCGGCTCCAGCGTGCTGCATGCTACTGGTACGGTGGAGAGGTCCATCGCGCCCTGAACAGGCTGTGATCGTGCGCTCGCCGGGTCCTTCCTGACCTCTCTGCCTCGCGATCGCAGCCCTTGAGAGGCTCGTGAGGAGCGTCTGTGAATGCCGTGGCTGCTGGGTTTGACCGTACGTCCCCTCGCTGGTCCTCGGGGAGCCCGCCGAAATATTCAGTTGCCGCGACGTCGTCCCGACCAACGGGGGCGCCACTGCACGTCGCGATGCTTGCTCCACCTTGGATCTCAGTTCCTCCACCGGGATATGGGGGTGTGGAGTCGGTGGTCGATGCACTTACCGAGGCGCTTGTCCGGCGAGGGAATTCGGTCACGCTGTTTTGCGCCCCGGGCTCGGTGTCGAGCGCGCGTGTTGTGACTCTGCTCGAGGAGTCCCACCCCGATGAGATCGAGCGCTCGCTCTACGAGGTCGATCACGTCGCGCGGGCGTTCGAGGAGATCGACCTCGCCTCCTACGATCGCCGTTTTGACGTGGTTCACGATCACTGCGGCTTCACGGCCCTGGCGATGGCCGATCGCATCGACACGCCGATCGTGCATACCCTGCACGGGCAGTTCACCGCCAGTACCGCGGCCTTCTATGCTCGCCACGGCCACAAGGCGGCGCTCGTGGGCATCAGCCGTGCGCAACTCGAATCGGCGCCGACGGGGCTTCGCTCAATCGGCGCGATCCCGAACCCCATCGACGTGCGGGCGTGGCCGTTGCGCGAGCACAAGGACGACTACCTGCTGTGGATCGGGCGCATGACCGTCGAGAAGGGCCCCCATCGCGCGATCGCCGCCGCCCGCATCGCCGGTGTGCCACTCGTCCTGGCGGGGGTCATACAGCCTGGTCAGCAGGCGTTCTTCGACCGCGAGATAGCGCCACACGTCGATGGCGAGCGTGTTCGCTTCGTGGGGGAGGTTGGTGGCTCGGTCAAGCACTCGCTCTTTGCCGGTGCCCGCGCGCTGCTGATGCCGATCCGCTGGGAGGAGCCCTTCGGGATGGTGATGGTGGAGGCGCTTGCTTGCGGAACCCCGGTGATCGCCTTCCCCGAGGGTGCCGCCCGCGAGCTCGTGCTCGACGGGCAGACCGGATTTCTCGTCGAGGACGAGCAGGCGATGGGCGCGGCGGTCGCCCAGCTTCCCCGTATCGCCGCGCGGGACTGCCGTGCCTGGGTCGCCGCACACTGCGATGTCGATGTGGTTGCCGCTGCCTATGAGTCTGCTTACCGATCGGCGATGCGCCAGCCGTCAGAGACCCTCGAGCTTGTCTGAGCGCACTCTGAGCGTGTTGGACGGCAGCACCTTCGTCGTCGGCGACCGCCTCGGCGACGTGCGTGAGGAGGCCGGTCGCGAGCACGGCTTCTACTGCGAGGACACCCGCTTTCTCTCGCGCTGGGTCTTGCGTATGGGCGAGGTGCCGCTGGAGCTCCTGGGCCTGGACCAGGGTGCGCACTTCTCCGCTCAGTTCTTCCTGACTCCGCGCGTGGGGCCGGACGAGGAGGCGCCGTGCTCGATCATGCGCCGGCGGCTCATCGATCACGTGTGGATGGAGGAGATCTCAGTGACCAACCACCGTCATGAGAGCAGTGAGATGCGGGTGACACTCGAGGTTGACACCGATTTCGCCGATCTGTTCGAGGTCAAGGACGGCACGGCTTCAAAGCGCGAGGTGATATGTCACCACGACGATCGCACTCTCACACTTGCCTATGAGCGTGCCGGCTTCCGGCGCTCGATCGCGATCTCTGCCAGCAGCCCCGCGGTGGTGACCCGCGAGGGCTTCCTCTACTCGCTGCGGCTCGCGCCCGGAGAGCGGTGGTCCACCACTTTCACCATTACCCCCTATGCCGCGCAATCGGGCGTCTCGTTCGCGCAGCGCGAGTCACGGGGCACCCTGCCCCGATTGAGCGCATCCAAGTCGGCCGAGCTCGAGGAGTGGCTGGCCCGGGCGCCGGTGTTGCGGACGCGGGACACGTCACTGGCACACACCTACCGCGCCAGCCTCAGCGATCTCGGCGCGCTGCGACTGCATCCCGATCTCTTGGAGGGTGCCACCCTCCCGGCGGCCGGGCTGCCGTGGTTCATGGCGCTCTTCGGTCGTGACAGCCTGATCACGAGCTTCCAGGCCCTGCCTTACCTGCCAGAGCTGGCCGCTACCACCCTGCACGTGCTCGCGGCCCGCCAGGCCGAGGTGCGCGACGACTTCCACGAACAGGAGCCCGGCAAGATCCTGCACGAGCTGCGCTTCGGCGAGCTCACCGCGCGCGGAGAGCGCCCTCACTCTCCCTACTATGGGAGCGCCGACGCGACGCCGATGTTCCTCATTCTGCTTGACGAGTACCACCGCTGGTCGGGCGACGATGAGCTCGTCCGCGCGCTCGAGCTCCACGCTCGTGCGGCGCTTGACTGGATCGAGGACAGCGGGGACGCCGATGGCGACGGATACGTCGAGTACGCGCGCCGCAACCCGGCCACTGGACTGGCCAACCAGTGCTGGAAGGACAGTTGGGACGCGATCCAGTTCGCTGACGGCACGTTGGCTCAGGGGCCGATCGCTACCTGCGAGATCCAGGGCTACGTGTACGACGCGCGGCGGCGCTCGGCCCGCCTGGCCCGTGAGGTGTGGGGCGATGAGGCGCTCGCGGGGCGCCTGGAGCGTCAAGCCGCCGACCTACGCGAGTGCTTCCGCCGCGATTTCTGGATGCCAGAGCGTGGCTGCCACGCCCTCGCGCTTGACGGCGGGAAGCGCCAGGTGGACAGTCTGACATCCAACATCGGCCATCTGCTGTGGTCGGGAATGCTGGACGACAGCGAGGCGGCCACGACCGCCGAGCGTCTGCTAGAGGAGCAGCTCTACTCTGGCTGGGGGGTGCGAACCCTCGGTATCAGCGAGGCGGGCTACAACCCACTCGGCTACCACACGGGCACAGTCTGGCCCCACGAGAACTCGCTGATCGCCGCCGGCCTGGCGCGCTACGGCCACAACGAGGCAGCGAGCACCATTGCCGCTGCGATGCTGCGCGCGGCGCCGTACTTCGAGCATCGCCTGCCCGAGGTCTTTGCCGGCTACCCCGCGTCGGTGACGTCGGTCCCCGTGGCGTTCCCGACGGCTTCGCGTCCCCAGGCTTGGGCAGCGGGAACTCCATTGTTGTTGCTGAGTACGCTGCTCGACCTTCGCCCGGGGCGCACCGACGCGGAGGTCGAGGTCCCGTACGGCATCGGGCGCGTCGCGCTGCACTCGCGGAAAGACTAGTGTGAGTGCTGTGGAGGACGACGATATCCGTGCTTTGGTGACTCGTTTGGCGCGTCCACACCTCTCCGGTGGCGAGGTGATCGAGCGTGCGGCGATCCTCGCCGAGGGCGCCGACTCGGCGGCGGTGATTGAGTGGATCACCGCCCACGCCGGGATACCCGAGGCCGCGGTCGCGACATCTCCCAGGCACGGCCTGCACGGCTCGCGGCTGGGTAACAGCGGCGGCGCGGAATCAAGGACACCGCTTCGCTTCGTGCTGCCGGCGGGCGCGTTGGCCAAGTCCGTCTGACGGTTCCTTGATGGATGCCTAGACTGGGCGCCGATAGCACGGGCGACCGCGACAGGCCGCGTGGTAGCTCAAACGACGGTCCAGAAGAGCACAAGGTGGGCGCGTCCGATTCAACGGTCACGGCAAGCGCACAGCTGCCCGAGCTCGACCAACGTGCGCTTGCGGCGCTGAGCGAGGTCGGACGCGATTGGACGGGGTGCATGCCGCCCCGACAGGTTTGGGAGCGTGCGCTGCCCGTCGATCGCCATCTCGATTTCGCCGATCCACAGCAATCGCGCAGCGGACGTTTCGTGCACATCCGCAGCGCGCCACGCGAGGCGGATGACGACGAGCTCGAAGCGACGGTCGAGGCGGGGGAGACAGACTCCCGCTCGGGCCGTGTCGCCCACACGCTGCGCCAGACCCTGATCGGCCCGGCGCTGCGCAGCACGGCGATCGCGGAGGAGCGCATGGGGCGCCTGCTCGCCCTCGCCGTGCTCTCGCCTGACGCGCTCTCGTCGGTGGCCTACGGGCCGGAAGCGATGATGGCGATCCTCGTGCTCGCCGGCTCGGCCGAGCTGAAGCTTTCGCTGCCGATCGGAGCCGCCCTCGCGGTACTGATGTTGTCTGTCGGCCTCGGCTACCGCCAGGTGATCCGTGCCTATCCGCACGGCGGCGGCTCCTACATCGTCGCGAGCGACAGCCTCGGCCGCCAGTGGGGCCTGCTCGCGGGCGCCGGGCTGATCCTCGATTACATCCTCACGGTCGCCGTGTCGGTCGCCTCCGGCGTAGAAGCCGTGACTTCGGCGATACCGTCGCTCTCCTCGGCGCGGGTGGCGATCGGCCTGGTGGTGATCGTGCTGCTGGTGGCCGGCAACCTGCGCGGTGTGCGCGACGCCGGTGCGGCCTTCGCCGCCCCCACCTACCTGTTCGTGGGCGCGATCGCACTAGTCGTGATCGCCGGTCTCATCAAGGCGGGCTCCCACGGCTTTCACCCCACCGCCGCGGCACCGCACCGCGCCACCGAGGCGCTCGGCGTGCTGCTTGTGCTGCGCGCGTTTGCCTCCGGGGCGACGGCGATGACCGGGATCGAGGTGATCTCAAACGCGGTCCCTGTCTTCCGCCCTCCACAAGCCAGGCACGCCCGCCAGACGCTCACGGTGATGATGGGGCTTCTGATCTCGATGTTCATCGGCGTTGTGCTCGTCGCTCATTTCGACGGAGCCGCGCCGAGTGGGAGCGAGACGGTGCTCTCCCAGATAGCGCATGACAGCGTTGGCAACGGCATCCCCTACGGCTTCGTGCAGCTGGCAACGACATTGGTGCTGCTGGTAGCCGCCAACTCGGCGTTCAACGGCTTTCCACGGCTCTTGTACTTCATGGCCCGCGACGGCTACGTACCACGACTATTCCTGCGCATGGGCGATCGCCTCGCGTTCAGCAACGGCATCCTCGTGCTCGCCGTCCCCGCGGCCGTGATCTACGCGGCCTTCGGCGGTCGGACCGCTCCGCTGATCCCACTGTTCGCGATCGGTGTGTTCCTCGCTTTCACACTCGCCCAGAGCGGGATGGTCGCGTACTGGTGGCGCCACCGCGAGCCGAAGTGGCACTCGGCGCTTGCCACCAATCTGCTCGGCGCTGTCCTCTCCGCACTGGTCGTGCTGATCGCCACTGCCACCAAGCTCACCGAGGGCGCCTGGGTCGTGGTGGTGCTGGTGCCGCTGATCGTGTTCGCATGCGGGCGCATCCACGCGCACTACGTGAGCGCCCGCGAGGCGCTCACGCCACGACCCGATGTGCCACGACCCGAGTCCGATGGGCACGCGCGCACGACGCGCGTGGCACCACCCCGGCTGCGCCCGGAGGTCTCCGCACACCTGGCCGAGACGCAGGACGACCCATCCGAGGTGCACAGCTTTGCCGTCGTCCCCGTCGCGGTGCTCGACCTCGCGGCGTTGCACGCGCTTGCCTACGCCGTCTCGCTCGCCCAGCCGGTGCTCGCGCTGCACGTCAGCCCCACCGAGGAGGAGGCCGAGCGCTTCCACCGCGCGTGGCACGCCTGGGGCGACCACTTGCCGCTCGAGGTGGTCGTGTCCCCATACCGCTCTACCGTCGCGCCGCTCGCTAACTACATCGCCGCGCTGCACCGCCAACGCCCCGACGTGACCCTCACGCTCGTCGTGCCCGAGATCGTCGTGGCCAAGGGCTGGCAGCGGATCCTCCACAACCGCACCGCCGCACGCCTGCGGGCTGCCCTGATCGCCTACGAGGGCATAGTCATTACCACGGTCCCATTCCACCTGCCGCGGTAAGCCGGAGACGCTACGCACGCGCCTGACGCGACCGTATCGGAGGCGCGGTTGCGCTTTGTTTGCGTGAGCGCCGCTGCTAGCGCCCGCGTGGGTCGGTGCTTTCGAGTGGCCAGTGGCGAACGACGCCGGGGCGCCATTGGTCGTTCTCCTCGCGCGTCAGGATGAAGCGGCTGATTGTTTGCTGACCACCCTCGTGGTCCCCGTAGAGCAGATCGACGGTCAGCGTTTCACCTGTGAGGAACGCCTCGCTCAGACCCTTACGAAAAGGGTCGTCGGGCTCGCGTATCGCCCCCTGCCAAAAACCAACATCACCGGCGGGCACGTACAGGTCACGTGACTGCCGGCGGTGCTCCGCTGGCTCGGCGTGCGAGGCGTCCAACTCAGGACGCCCCGCCTTCAAGCGCCAGGCTTGAAGGACTGCGAGGCCGTTACCGACATTCCGAAGCGGGATCACAAAGTAGTAGTTCTCGGCCTCGTGCTCGACCGCGGCCATACCGCCATCGACGGTCACCATTCGTCCCTCGCCGAAGCGGACCGTCTCGGGCGGATCGGTCACACGAGAGGGGGCGATAACCGGCCGCAACCCGAGCAACAGCGCTCGCTCGGCGATCGCCGTCGAGCGCTCCGCGATACGTGTCGAGCGCTGTCCAAAGCGCACCGAAGAGAATGTCGCGAGGGCCAACACGAGCGTTCCGCCCGCGGTTGCCAACGAGGCAATCGTCGGCCAATCAACGGCGAGGGGCAGCATCATCCACTAGATATTCTCGTTGTGAGCGGACGGCCGAGCTTGACGATTGACAGCTAGCTCGGGGTGCGCGCGTACCGCGTGACGCCCTCGAAGTGTGGCGCCCACGGCTGTGCCGAACGTGTCCAGATCTCGGCTGTCGGCTCAAACCAAGACGTATCGTCGATCGTCCCTGCCTTCAGGAAGGCGACTTCCGGCATCGACTCGATCGTGCTGAATATCGGCGACCCGCAGGCCGAGCAGAACCGCCGCTCTGTTGTGCTTTTGTAGTCCTCGCTGGCGGTCTTGAACGAAGCGAGGGTGTCGCCCTCAACAGTGAGCGCCTTGCTCGGTACGCCCACGATGGTCGAGAACGCCGTCGCGGTCTGGCGCTGGCAGTTCGAGCAGTAGCAGACCCCTTGCCAGACCGGCTCAGCGTCGGCGCTATAGGTCACGCCACCGCACAGGCAGCGGCCTGTGATGGGTGTGGGTATATCGGCCACGCACCAAGATCCTACTAACCCTCAGGTGCCGAGCGGTGCGCCGCCGAATCCCAGTTCGTTGCCGTCGGGATCGCGAAGGCAGCGCGTTCCAGTTCAGCGGTTCGACGGCTTGCCAAGACCTAGTCGTGGCTAAAGCGGCGGCACCTGGTTATTGACCTGCGGTCCGTGGTACAGGTGGTCGTGATCCCTGCACGCGGCTGGGAAGAAGAATTGGACACTGTCGCTACGGACGCCGTTGTAGCTTCCGAACAGGGTCGCGCGCCCGACGGTTCCGACCTTGCATTTCGGATCGTTGCTGGCCTGCACTTGGATGATTATCTTCATGATGTTCCCGGGGAAACCCCACATCACCGCGTAGTGCGAGTGGTAGACGAGGTGATGTCCGACCGTCATAGTGATCGCACGGGTTGGTTGATTTCGAGCGCGGTCTTCCTGACACAGGATCCCAGAGACGGTGTTCGCTTCCAGATTGATTTGGCCGTGCCCGCGGGCGAAGCTGCCTGTTTCTCCGATCGGGGGGCCGGTGTGGAAGCCCCATGGCGGAATCCCGCCGACGATCGGGATCTGCCCGCAGCCGGGCGAATACGCGGTGGCCTGACCGGCCATGCCGCTGAGTGCCAGCAGCGTCATCAGCGCCAAGATTGCGAGGCCGCCGCGCCGCTTGATGTGCTTCCTTCCCACCCCGGGACTGTACCCGCCCAGCGCGAGAGACGTCTCAGCGAAAGCCTAGCCAAGTTTGCACCCACCTGTCCTCGGCCTTGTGAATCGCGGCGTCGCTAGGCTCGAAAGCGTCAACCAGGCTGGTCGGTGTCCAGCCGTGAGGATGCGTTCACCCTCGACGAGCACCAACCCGCTAACGTAGAGGGATGCTTACGCAGGCAGATCGTGCGGCTGAGCGTCGTCGCACGAAGCTGGAGGAGATCCGCTCGCAGGTCAAGGACGGCTCGTTGACGATCCGCAAGATGACGCCGGCCGAGCGCGAGCGCTATCCGCAACGACCGCCGCGACCGTCACGCGGCCGCCGCAAATGACCGCCTTCTTCATCGCCGGCATCGAGGGGCAGGGCAAGCAGGTGGAGGCCGCCTACAGCGAGCTGCGCGAGCGCTCGCTGGCGGTCGTCGGCTCTCCCGCAAGGTCGCGCAGGATCTTCAAGCTCAGCTGTCGCTTCGATGGGAGCGACACAGAGATCGAGGTCGGCAGGCGACTCTCGAGCGGCAGCGACATCGTGGCGGCGATCCTCGACCACGGTCGCGAGGAGGCGTTTGTCGTGCACACCGACAGCAGCGGCGACGGCAGCGAGGTCGTTGCCCGTGCGGTGCGGGTCGGCCGTCCGGTGTACTCGGTGACGGAGTTCTCATAGGAGTGTGCTGTGCGCAGGACGACGCAATTCGTGCTCTGGGGACGCGGATGACTCGACCTCGCATCTCCGATGGTGGCAGTCCTCGTCACGCTCTCGTGTCGTGGCTGTGTATCGCTCTCTGTCTCGCGGCGTGCTGCCTGACCATGACGCAAGTGGCTACAGCCTCCGACACTCACCTATCGGACCGCTGCGCGACGTTCCGCGCCAGAGGCAGTGAGTACGGCGTCTACATCGGCACGGGGCATGTCAAGTGTGGCGTTGCCAAGGAGGTTCTGAAGGCGATTGCCGAGGGCAAGGGGAAGTATGTGAACAACGGCTTTTCCGCTGACTCCTACACGCTCTACGGCGGGTGGCTATGCCCTTCAGGCAACATGGGCGAGCAGACTTGTGAGCATTCCAGCCGTCCTGTGAACAACCCCAGTCAGGACATCGTGAGTCTTTCGTGCACCTTTGCTGGTGCTGGCTGCCCGAAGCAGACGGCCGTCGCTGACGAGTAGTCGGGGCGCGTCGCGGAGGGTTGGATGGGCTGCCGCGGCCCGCCACGCGCGCGAGCTATGGTGGAGCTGAAGCTCGCGATCCCATCCGACCAAGGAGAACAAATGTCCCGTTACGCCACCGTGAACCTGTTGGAGATCGAGGACTCTGTCGGCGAGCGGGCTCCAGGAATCGAAGGTCGTTTCGGGCGCAAACACCTCGACTCACGCGATCTTGGCGTGAGCCTCTTCCGCTATGCGGCGAACCTGCGCAGCCCGATGGCCCACAGCCATCGCGAGCAGGAGGAGGCCTATCTCGTCGTCGCCGGGTCCGGGCGTGTGCTGCTCGATGACGAGCTTCTCGAGCTGCGCCAGTGGGACGTGGTGCGCGTGGCACCCGAGGTCGTGCGCGCTTTCGAGGCCGGCCCGGATGGATTGGACATCGTCGCGATTGGCGGGCCCAAGCCTGAGGACGGGGACGGCGTGATGGGCAGCGCGAACTGGCCTGACGCCGAGTAGCCGGACTCGCTGCGCGTTGGAGTGGCAGCCGCACTTGCCTTCGGGTGCCATGGCTGCGACCGCCGTGTCATGCCGCTCGCACCTGGCGCTCGAGCGTTTTAGCCGGCGGCGCCCTCGGCCGCGGGGGTGCCGGCGGCCGCCTCTTCGTGGGTGAAGTCCGTTCCCGTCCGTGCGCCCAGTTGCTTGGGGACGAGAAAGCCCGCCAACAGGCAGACGAGCAGGAAACCAGTTGCCATCAGGAAGGTGTCGGTGAAGCCGGTGACCGTCGGCAGGCCATTGGCTGTGTTGGCGGCGATGAAGGTTGCCGACAGCTGGCCGCCGAGCGCGCCGCCGAGTGTGCGCATGACGGTGTTCATGCCGCTCGCCACTCCGGTCTGCTCAGGTGAGACCGCCTGCACGATCAGGTTGCCGAGTGCCGCGAAGGCAAGGCCGACCCCCACACCGAGCAGTCCAGAGGCGATCAGCAGGTCGTAGGGATGGCTGTGTGCGAGCGCGAGCAACGCGAAGGACGCGGTGGTAAAGGCCGTCCCCACCAGTAGCGCGCTGCGCGAGCCGTAGCGACCCGAGATCCGTCCGGCCGACAGGCCCAGGATCGTCATCCCGATCGTCAACGGCAGCAGGTAGAGGCCCGACACGACCACCGAGGCGCCAAAGCCGAATCCTGTGCTCTTTGGCAGTTGGGCGATCTGCGGAATCACGATGAACGACGCGTACATGCCCGCACCGAGCAGGAACGCGGACGTGTTGGTCGTCCAAACGCCCCTGATGCGCATCATCGTCATGTCGATCAGGGGGTTCTTGCTGCGCACCTCGACGGCGATCCAGGCGGCTGAGACGGCGATGCCCGCGGCGAGCAGACCGAGCGTCTTGGGGGACCCCCAGCCCCAGGTGGTGGTCTGGCTGATCGAGATCAGCACGATCGACATGCCGATCGTCATCAAAGTCGCGGCGAGCCAGTTCACGCGCCCGGGAACCCGCACCGGTGACTCCGGGATGAAGCGCCAGGTCGCGATCGCGGCGAAGACTGTGGGGATCAAGGGAAGCCAGAACAGCCAGTGGTAGTCGAGGTGCTCGATGATCACGCCCGCGAGCACGATCCCGGCGCCACCGCCCACGCCGAGGATCGCCGACAGCAGGCCGATGCTTCCCGCCACCTTCTCGCGCGGGAACTCGTCGCGCACGATCCCGAAAGCGAGCGGGAAGATGCCCCCGGCGGCGCCCTGGATGAACCTGCCCACGACGATCACCGCCAATGAGCTCGACACGGCGGACAGCAGCGTTCCCGCGGCGAGGATCACCAGCGTCCAAAGGAGCACCTTCTCCTTGCCATACATGTCGCCCAGCCGCCCCAGGATCGCGGTGCCGACCGACGCCGCAAGCAGGTAGGCGGTCAGCAGCCAGGTGACCCCGGTCTCGCTCGTGTGCAGCGCGTGCTGGAAGGTCGGTAGCGCCGGCAGCACGGCCGAGCTGAGCATCGCGTAGGCAAGCCCACCGAGCGCGAGCACAGCAAGGATCAAGTTGGGGTGGGTGCGCTCCCTGGTGGTCTCGTCCCAGCCGGCGGCCATCCGCCTCACCTTAGCTTCGTCTGGGCGTGGGCTCGGAGAACGGGGCGCCTGGCGCGGTGAAGCCAGTTTCGCGAGGCCAGATCTCGCTAAGCGCGAAGCGGTCCGGCGCTCGAGCCCGTCCCAGGCGTAGGCAGCGCCTGCGGCAGCTCCTTGACGAAACCCTTGCTCAGCACGCTGAGGATCAAGAGCGATCCGAACAAGGCCACGGCGTCGATGCTCTCGCGGCCCTGCTTTGCCCAGTAGAGGTCTTCGAGGTTGAGCCACAGGGCGAACTCGTCGAGCGTGAGTGCCGCGCCGCTGCCGTATGCGGCTGCCGTGATGCGCGAGGAGCGCCGGTCCTCGGCGATGCCGATCTCGAGCATCCACAGGTAGCCGACTGTCAGCAGGCCCGTTATGCCGAAGGTCATGTGGTGGATGTGGCGGCCGCCGGGAGTGATGTTCTTGAAAGGGCCGCGTTCGGCACGGATCGCGTGCGTGATGCCGCGCACGCTCGCGAAGGTCAAGAAGAAGGCGCCGGTCGAAAAGAGCTGGCGCTCCTTGCGACGGTTGCCGAAGTGCTTGTAGTAGAGCTCGCGAACGTCGCGCGCCGGCGCCAGCCACGAGCGTGATCGCGAGCGCTGGCTGTGTGGTGATGGCGTGTGTTGCTCGGACATCTCTGGCCCAACCCTAACGGGACTTCCGTCTCAACGAGCGGTATCTGAACGAAAGCGGGCGACAACTCCCAATCGTTCGTCGGCGGTCCCCGACAATGTTCTCCATGACGAAATGACGGCGGTCCCTCGAGAATGGGCGTCTGTGCGCAATGATGGCGCGGTGCCTCCCCCTGTCGAGCTAGAGGTCAGCGCTCCGTTTGCCGGAGTGGTCGTGACGATCGAACACGCGCCCGGCACCTCGGTGCAAGCCGGGGCGGTGCTTGTCGTGCTGGAGGCGATGAAGATGGAGCATGAGGTCCTTGCCGAGTGCGATGGGGTCGTGCGGCGGGTCGAGGTGGCTACCGGAGATGCGATCGAGGCGGGAGACCTGCTTGTCGTATTGAGAGTTGACGATCGCGCTGCCAACGGAGCGCGCGAGGAAGGTTCCTCTGGGTATGGCGAGTTTGAAGGTGCGCGTCAAGGGGGGCCTGGAGTGGATGCTGAATTTGGAGATGCCCGTAAAGGGGGGCCTGTTGTGGATGCTGAGTTTGGGGGTGCACGCAAAGGGGGGGCTTTTGTGGACACGGGGTTTGAGGGTGCACCCGACGGCGCGCCTCGCGCTGAGACCAAGCCCGATATGGCACCCGCTGGGGACGAGCTGAAAGCGGCCCGGGCGGCGCATGGGTCCGATGGGGCTCGCGTGAAGGGCAATGCGGTGCGCGCCGACCTTGCCGCCGTGCGCGAGCGCCATTCGCTCGGGCTCGACGCGGCACGACCCGAGGC
>JBAQGH010000047.1:0-12893 GCA_049287685.1 Solirubrobacteraceae bacterium
GTCTCCGGCCAGCGCTGCACCGCGTACTCCTCGTGCACGTCGCGCGTGTACTCGGCCAGACGCCAGATCCAGGCGTTGGCCTGGTCGCGGCGGCCGATGCGCCGCTCGACCAGCGCGCGCAGCATGATCTTGGCCGCCTCGCGGCGCTCGTCGCGCGGCCAACTGCCCGCTATGTCGATCGCCGTGTCGAACGCGTCGGGGTCGCGCAGCGCGGCGATCTCCGACAGCGCCTTCAAGCGCAGCTGCGGGCTCTTGTTGCGCTGCACCGCGGTGATCAGGAAGCGGGCCTTCAGCTCGCCCGTACGGTCGAAGTGCAACATCGCGCGCGCACGGCGCCAGCCGTTCGGCGTCACTCGCGCACCGGCCAAGGCCGCCCACACGTGTTGCTCGCCGTAGTCCAAGTGCTCTACCGCTATACGCCACAGCTCGCGCTCGAAGACCTCGAAACGACGCTCCTCCTCGGCACAGACGGGCAGCACACGGCGCTCCACTCGCATCCGGCGTCCACGCCCACGGCGTACCGGGCCGACGACGATCGCTCCGCCCCTATAGACGTCGCGGTCCAGCAGCGAATGCAGCGTCACGACCGGGTCGTCGTTCTTGGTGGCCGGATGCACGAAATCGACTACGAGGCCAGCCTCCTTACCCGGGTGGCGGCGCGTGACTCGTCCTACCCGCTGCTGGTAGATGCGCTTGGAAGCCGTTGGCGCCAGGTGCACGCAGACGGTTGCGCGCGGGCTGTTCCAGCCCTCGGCCAATAGTTGCGCGTTGATCAGGACGTCGATGTCGCCGCGCTCGTAGCGGGCCAGCACCTCTGCCAGCTCGCGCTTTGGCGTCTCCCCGGAGACGCCCATCGCCTTGATGCCTTCGGCGCGGAACGCCTCCGCGAGGCTGTAGGCGTGTTTGACACCGGCCGCGTAGACGACGCCGGGGACGCCGTTGAAGCGCGTCTTGTAGAGATTTGCCGCCGCCATATTGAAGGGCTGTTGGTCCAGCAGCGCGGCCAGCTCCTCCTGGTCGAACTCGGTGTCCACCTCGCCGCGACGCAACGGCACGTTGGCGATCGTGCGCACGCCCACACCCGGGGAGATGCGCACGCAGCGCAGCGGCGCGATCACTCCCCGCCTTGCCGCCTGGGCGAGGTCGAAGCGCGAAGTCTGCGTCGGGAACAGGTCGGTAACGTGGCGCGCGATCAAGGCGCCCGTGGCCGTCATGCCGATGAAGATCGGGCCCGTCCATGCTCTGATCGCGCCACTGGTCTTCTCGCCCAATGCCGTGTGCGCCTCGTCGCAGATCACGATCGTGTAGGCACTGGAGATCCTGCCGGCGTTGCGTACGAACCACTGGTAGGTCTCTACCGTTACCGGGCCCTTGGGCGAGTCCTCGCCCGTGTACAGGGGGCGCGAGATGCGCTTTTGGTAGCCGCGGTCGCGCAGCTCGCCGTGGAACTGGTCGACCAGGTTGCGGCGGTGCGTGAGGATCAAGACGCCGCCGGTCTGAGAGGCCTCCACGAAGCCGAGCGCGGCCACCGTCTTGCCTGCACCGGTGGCGTGCTCGAACCAGAAGCGCTTGGCCGCGTTTGGGTCCTCCGGCTGGTCTGGGACGTCCTCCTCGTCCTCGTCCACCCAGTCTCGAGGCTCCTCCTCGGACTCCTCCTCGACGTCCTCCTCGGGCTCGGGCTCCGGCTCGGCATCGTCCAGCTCGCCTGCCCCCCGCCATGGGGGGTCGTCGAAGTCATCGTCCTCTTCCGGCGCCTCGGGGGCGGCACGCTCGACCGGTCCGAGGTCCTCGTCGTCGTCATCCTCGTCGTCCAGCTCGCCTGCCTCCCGCCATGGGGGGTCATCGCCGTCGTCGTCAGCGTCGTCCGCGGCCTCGGCGCGCGCACTTGACCCGTCCCCGTCACGGGTGCCCGCCCCGTCCCCATCGCGGGCACCCGGCCCGCCCTCCGCTTGCTCCTGCTTGGCGTCGTCTGGCCCAAGGATCGCCGCCGAGGCCAGCAGCTCCGGCGAAGCCGCGGCGGCGGCGCGGCCGTTGCCGTTGGCGCCCGAGCGCTGCGCCTCGGCCAACAAAGCTGTCAGCGTGCCCGACAGGGCGTCGACCTGGTGGGCCGAGAGCACGGTGCCGTCGACCAGCTTCGGCTCGTCCTCGGAGAGGACACGTTCCAGGCCGAGCAGCAGCGAGAACTCACGCCGCCACGCGGTCGACGGGTGCTTTGCCCCTTCCTTCAACTCGGCAAGCGCCATATCCAGCGCGCGGCGCCGTGGCGAACCCTGAGCCAGCGCTACCGCCGCGTCCTCGCCCTCGTGCAGGAAACGCTCGCGCACCAGCTTCTCCGCTCGCTTGATTTCGGCGGAACCGGGAATGGACGCGGCCGCTGGGGCCACTGCGGGGGACTCGGCCATGGAGGCTCTGGGCTTCGAGATGGAGCGGTCGCGGACACTCGTCCACTTCGCTCATGAAAAACCGGCGCTCGCGCCGGTGAGGCTCACAGAAGGCGGGCATCGCTTGGACTCCCGTCCCTCCGCTTCGCTCAGGATACAGCACAACCCGGGGGATTTGAAGGCGTCGGCCGGCTGGCCTGAATCCCGGCCCCATCTGGCAGTCTTATCCGAGATGGACGGACGCGCTCGATCCCACTCCCCGATCCCCGCAACCGCGAATCGCGTGAATCGGGGCACATGACTACCCGCGGCGCACTGCTGGGACTTACCGCCCTGGCCCTGATCGTGTTGATCGCGATCGGCGTAACGCAGCTCCCACGCGGGTCCTCCGGCGAATCGCCCGCCACGCGCCTGACCGCCGGCCAGACGCGTTCGCTACTCGCCAGCTCGCCAGCCCCGCTCGCCGCGCTGCACGCCCAGGCCGGCATGCTGCTCGAAGGCGGCTCGCCGGCACTCCACGCGCGCCTTGCCGCGCTCAAAGGCTATCCCGTTGTCATCAACAAGTGGGCCTCTTGGTGCGTACCCTGCCAGGAAGAGTCTGCCGCCTTCCAGCGCGTATCCGCTGAATACGGGCGGCGTGTGGCCTTCATCGGCATCGACTCGGAAGATTCCCACCGCGCCGACGGGGTCGCCTTCCTAAAGTCCTTTCCCGTGAGCTACCCCAGCTACTACGACAAGAGCGGTGCGCTCGGCCTGCAGCTGACCGACTCGACCTTCAGGCCCGCGACCGTCTTCATACCCGCCTACGGCCGGCCCTACATCCGCGAGGGCGAGTACCCGAGTGCGGCCAAGTTGCGCCGCGACGTCGAACGCTACGCGCTGCATGCCTGAGATCAGGGTGGACCCGCTCAGCGGGCACAAGGTGATCGTCGCCGGCGAGCGCTCGGAGCGACCCGGCGGCGAGCCGCGCTGCCCGGCGCCCGCGCCGATCGACGTGGAGAAAGACCCCTTCGCCGCCGGCCGCGAGGATCTCACTCCCCCGGAGCTGTACTCGCTGCGCCCCGCCAACGGTGTCAGTGGCGGCGATGGGGATGGGCTCAGCGGCTCGACTGCCGATACTGCCGGGTGGAGCGTGAGGGTGGTTCCGAATCTCTACCCGGCCCTTAACGGCGATAGTCCCACCCCGCCCGCCGACGCTCAGCCGGACCTGTTCTATGCGATGGCTGCCAGCGGCGCGCACGAGGTGATCGTCAACGCGCCCGAGTCCGTCGTCTCGTTGGCCGAGCTTCCCGCCTCAAGGCTGGCCGACGCGATGGAGGTTTGGCGGCTGCGCATGCGGGCGCACGCCGACGCCGCTTACGTGCAGCTGATCGTCAACGAGCGCCGCGAGGCCGGGGCCTCCCTGGAGCACACGCACTCGCAGCTGTACGCGCTCGATTTCGTGCCGGCCGAGGTCGCGCGTGAGCGCGAGCGTTGCGGTGCTTACGCCAACCGCACGATGGGCCGCGGGCTGCTCGAGGACCTTGTTGCCGAAGAGGTGCGCCGCGGCGAGCGGATCGTCGCGATCGACGAGGAAGCCGTGCTGATGGCGCCCTACGGCTCACGACTGCCCTTCCAGCTGATGTTGGCGCCGCGGCTGCCGCGCGCGCGCTTCGAGGACGACGGGGCGCTCGGCTCGGCGCTGTTGCACGACGGGCTCACACGGTTGGCGCGCCACTTCGGCTCCTCGCCGCCTCTGAACATGTGGGTGCGCACCGCTCCGCGCGGCGCCGAGCACTTCTGCTGGCGTATCGACGTGGCGCCCCGCCTGACGCACCTGGCCGGTCTGGAGCTCTCGACCGGCGTGAACCTGAACATCGTCGCGCCCGAGCATGCGGCGACCGTGTTGCGAGATGCGTGAAGACGCCCGGTAGGCTCCCTGCGTGCCGCCCGTCGAACGTCTCGTCCCCAGCTTCGTCGCCGAGCCACCTCAGGAAGGTCTGCCCTACGGGCGCTGGGCCGAGCGCTTGGAAGAGGAGCTGCTTGCCTGTTGGGCTCAGCTCGACACGGACGGCGCCGAGCTGGGCGAGCCCGGCGAGATCGCCTGGTACCCCGACAGGAGCTGGCACGGGCGCCGCTACGTGCCAGCCACCTCGATCACGACGAACGGGTATGAGCTGTTCGGCTATGTGCGCTTCGTCAGCGGGCTCGACGGCGACACCCTGGAGGGCGCAAGGGAGCCGATGGAGCTGACCGCGCGCGGCGACTTCACCGAGGAGACGGCCGAGCGCAACCCAGACTGGAAGCTGGACGTGTGCGACGAGGTGATCGGCTCCTGGCACGGGCAGAACGGTGCGCTCGCCGCGATGACACTCGTGTGGGGGCGGCCCTTGGTGGGCGCCGGCCGGGTTGTGACCGCGGAGCTCGGCCGCACGACCGTCGACCAGTGCCAGCTGATCGAGCAGCGCTTCACACTAATCGCGCCTGACGACTATCTCTATGACCTGCTCGAGATCAAGCTGTGGGGCGGCAAAGGCCAGGAGCTTGCTTGCGAGTCGCTGTATGACGACGCGGATACCGACGCCGATGCTGACACCGAGCCCGGCGCCGATACCGAGCCCGGCGCCGCCGACGACTACGAGGCCAACGCCGAGATCGACGCCGACGAGGAGCAACCAACCACCGGGGAGAGCCCATGACCGAGCGTAGACCTGTGAAGACGGAGCATCACCTCGCGAAGGCCTTGCACCCCAGCCCGCGTGTGCTCAAGGAGGCGATGGGCGAGGCCGAAGGCTTCAACGCGAAGTTCGCGGTGCTCATAACAAGGCTGGTCGGCACGATGTGGTGTGCCTACCTGTTCGCGGCGATAGCGTTGATCGGCCTCGCCCCAGCGCTCAAACCGGGCGGGGAGGGCATCGTCGCCTGGATCGCGCAGACATTCCTGCAGCTCGTCCTGCTGTCGGTGATCATGGTCGGCCAGAATGTGCAGAGTCTTGCCGCCGACGCGCGCTCGGCGAACACCTTCAAAGACGCCGAGGAGATCCTCGACCGGCTCGACACACACACGCAAGGGGGCTTGAAGGAAGTGCTCGATCGCTTGGACGAGCTCGCCGGCAAGACAAAGTCGTCCGCCGCAACGAGCCCGAGCCAGCCTCCGCAGGGCGCGGCCTGAGCCACTCTTACGAGCCGGCGCCGGCCTCGGCCGGGCGCGGGCCGGCCAACGCCCGTCTGGCGCTTGCGTTCGCGCGGCTGGTGGTGCTGAGTAGACCCAGCGCCATGATCGCCACGCCACAGCCGACGACCAGCCACCAAACCGTGTGGCTGGAGGCGACGAAGTCCGGGCCGACGCTTGCCGCGCCCGCGGCGGCTATGGCTCCCGCGACAGCCACGCCCAACGTCTGGCCCACCTGACGCGAGGTCGAGGCCACGGCGGCCGCGACTCCGGCCTGTGCCTCCGGCATGCCGAGCACCGCCGTGTTCGTGATCGGCGGGTTGACCATGCCAAAACCGATCCCGAACAGGAAGTAGGCGGGCAACAGTGCGGCGATCGAGGTTGTTGCGGCGGTCCCTGTCAGCAACAGACCGCCCAGGCCGATGCCGAGCCCTCCCACCAGCAGCGCCAGGCGCGGCCCGCGGCGACCCACGATCCGACCGGAGAGCGGAGCGAAGAAGAGCGTCATCGCCGCGATTGGAAGTGTGCAGAGGCCGGCCGTGAAGGCCGAGAGGTGCGGGACCCGGACCTCCTGCAGGTACAGCGTGTTGAGGAACAGGAACGCGCCTAGCGCAGCGAACGCGCAGACCGCGATGACGCTTGCGCTGGAGAAGGGGACGCTGCGGAAGAAGCGTGGCTCTATCAACGGCTCAGAGCGGCGCACCTCATATGGCACGAGCGATGCGAGCGCAACCGCGGCTAGGGCGAACAGTCCAAGCGTCTGCGCCGACAGCCAGCCGGCGGAGGGCGCCTCGATGATCCCGTAAGTGAGCGAGCCGAGCAGCACGATCACCAGCAGCTGGCCGACCGGGTCCAGGCGTCGCGGCTTCGGCGCGCGCGACTCTGGGACGAAGCGCATCGTCAGCCCCAGTGCTACCAGCCCGACTGGGATGTTTATCCAGAAGATCGCGCGCCAGTCGACGCCGTCGACGAGCGCACCTCCCAGCACCGGTCCCAACGCGAGGCTGATGCCGATCGTGGCGCCCCACATGCCAATCGCCTGTGCCCGCTCGCGAGCGTCGGTAAAGACGTTGCGGATGATCGACATCGCGACCGGGTTGAGCATCGAGCCGCCAACCGCCTGCAGCATGCGAAAGACGATCAGCCAGCCAAGGCTTGGGGCGGCGCTGCACAGCAGCGAGCCGAGCGTGAACAGCGCCAGCCCTGTTTGAAACACGCGGCGGCGTCCCAGCCGGTCGCCCATCGAGCCGCCCAGCATCAGCAGGCTGGCCAGCACCAGCGTGTAGGCGTCCACGGTCCATTGCAGCTCCGAGATCGACGCGTGCAGTTCGCGTCCGATCGACGGCAGCGCGACGTTGACGATCGTGTTGTCCAAGCCCACGATCAAGAGGCTCATGCAGCAGATCGCGAGCACCAGTCGTCGACGCGAGCGTGACAGCTCTTGGGCTCGGGAGAAAGGGGCGGGCGCTCGGCTCACAACCCTGCAGTCTGCCTATTGCTCAGACGCCTATGCGGCACGCCTGACTTCCGATCAGGACGGTGCGGGCTGAGGCGCGGGTCCCGTGGGCAAGGTTGTCGGCGGAGCCGGTGGCGCCGTCGGGCGCTTGTAGGCCTCGATCCAGGTTTGCACCCAGGAGTAGATCGAGCCGACACTCGCGAACACCGAGGGGTGACGCGTCGAGCAGCGACCATATACGTGGTCGGCAACGCCGATCTCGATTGGTTCGCCACTCGGGCCGGAGGCGATTAGGGGACCACCACTGTCTCCCTGGCACACGCCGGTGGCGTAGCTCGGCGGGGTGATCGTGCAGATCTCGCTGCGCGCAAAGAAGGGCGGGGCGTTGCGCCGGCACCATTTGCGGGCTTGCACGACCGTGGAGGCCGACTGCAGCTGTTCGGTCAAAGAAGTCTGTTCATAGACGGTCTTGCCCCAACCGACGATTGTCGCCGGCATGCCCGCGGCAAGTCGCTTGGCCTGCTTAGGGCCGGCCAGGGCGATCGGCGGGGCGCTGGTGGGGGTGGAGAGCACCAGCAGGGCCACGTCGCCGTTGTCGACCTTGCGCTCCAGCCCGGGATACAAGATCACACCGAGCACCGTCGAGACGGGCTCGCCCGCCTGCAACGGATCGAGCGCGCCGGTCACGACGCGAAAGCCGGACGCGCTGAAAGGGGTGCCGGTTTGCATGTTCTCGGCGCAGTGGGCCGCCGTCAGGACAAGGCTGGGAGCGATGACCGTACCGGTGCACTGGTAGGCAAACTGGCCTTGGAAGTCGACGACGTAGGCAAGCGAAGGAAACGTGCCGGTCTGAGCCGTCGCGCCGCCGATGATCGCCGTGGCAGGCGGAGCAAGCGCCGTCGCCGCCAGGACCGCCGGCAACAGTACCGCCGCAAATAGCGTGGTCAGCGAGCGGGGTAATCTCTTGGCTGGAATAGAGGGCATCGTCTCAGGCGCCAAGCGGCGCGGCGCAGCTTCTCATCGGCACGGATCAGCGGCAGTTTTAGCGCTAATTGGAATCTCCACGATCCAAGAACACGGCAGGCGCGGGACAAGATCGGTGCCAGCATCAAGCGGTGCCGAAGATTTGCCGAATAACTCTTATATGCGCGATCAACGAGACCTGGGCGATGGCACCGGAGGGATCGCTAGGCCAAGCATGAGCGCCGCGCCGGCCGCTCGGGCAGGCGAAGAGACGACGCTGAGGGTGGAAGACAAGCGTGGCAAGCGTCCAAGTAGAACCCATCGTGCGACCAAGCAGTTGCATGACAGACTCTCTCCGGAACCGCCTATCGGCAGCACCACGGCTGCCGATCAGTCGCGAGAGAGAGCTCCCGTGGAGCGCACCCGGCTGAACCTCGCCCCGTTCGCCGCCGCGGCGGGACTGGCGGCGATTGTCGCGCTGATCGCGACCAAAGTCGATTGGGCCCAGTATTCGATCGCCATCGCGTTGGGTGTGCTCGCAGGCTTGGTACGGCTGATACCAGTGCGAGGACCGCTCGCCAAGGCAAGAGAGATTCCGCCGTCGCTGATCTTCCTCGCAGCCGTTGCCTATCTGCGCAGCGCCGCTGGCGGGGCAAACTCTGGAATCGCGGTCGTCGCCTTGCTTCCCGTGTTCTGGACCGCCCTGTACGGCGACCGTCGCCAACTGTGCGTTGTCACCGTAGGGATGGCTGTCTTCTTCCTTGCGCCGCTCGTCTTCATCGGCGGCCCGGCCTACCCGGCGAATCAATACCGGGCGGCGGTACTGTTCCTGGCGGTGGGCACGATCATCGGCTTCACCACCCAGTGGCTGGTGTCCGAGGTGCGCTACCAGGCCAACGAGGCCGAGCACCGCGAGCAGGCGCTCGAGCAGGTCGCGGCTGTGATGCGAGGAATGTCGAACAGCCCGCATGCCCGGGCAGAGGTGTGTGAGGCCGCACGTTCGATCGGCAAGGCCAGCTTTGCTCTCCTGTACGAGTCCAGCGGCAAGTCGGGGGCCTTGCGCACGACCGCGATGGCGGGCATCGAGCTGCCTCCTTTAGAGATCGCTCCCGGGAAAGGCTCAGCGACCGGGCAGGCCTTCGTCTCGCGACGTTCGTTCCTTTGGAGCGACGACGGCGAGCCCTGCAGCTTCGATCGTGTCATGTGGGAGACGCTCGGCCGCCCAGCTTCGATGCTGTTCGAGCCCGTGTTCAGCGGTAAGGAGCCTGTCGGCGTGCTCGTCGTCGGCTGGCCTCAGAAGATCCGTGCCGGCGGCACGCGTGCGACTTTGATCACATTGCTGGCGCACGAGGTCGCGACCGCGATCAAGCGCGCCGACCTGCTCTCGCAGTTGACCGATATGGCCAGCACCGACTCGCTCACCGGACTGCCCAACCGGCGCGCCTGGGAGACCAACCTCGACCGTGCGCTGCTCGAGGGCGAGCAGTTCGTGTTGGCGATGCTCGATCTCGACCACTTCAAGGACTTCAACGACTCGCGCGGGCATCCGGCCGGCGACCGCCTGCTTAAGGAGACCGCGGTGGCCTGGCGCGAGGAGCTGCGCAGCGGCGACTTCCTGGCCCGCATCGGCGGCGAGGAGTTCGCGCTGCTGCTACCGCACTGCGCAACCGAAGACGCCCTCACGGTCGTCGATCGCCTGCGCAGACGGGTGCGCTACGCGCAGACTTGCTCGGCCGGCATCGTCGTGCGGGGACCAGGAGAGTCCGCCGAAGGATTGATGACACGCGTCGACCAGGCGTTGTACGCGGCCAAGACGAGCGGTCGCGATCAAGTTTCACTCGCGGTGTAAAGGCCCCGTCGGGAGCGGGCGGGAAAGCCGCGATCCGTTTCAGCGAAGTCAGGAGCACCGACGAGGGAACGGTGTGCGCTGATGGGCCTGAGTCGGATTTGCCCATTTGGGAGCAAGATCCGCCCCCATGCCCGCCAGGAGTCGAACTACCGGGCTGCTCGCGTTGCTCATTCGAGCATCGCATGATATGAATAATTCGCAATGGTCGAAACCCGAGTCAGCTCAACTGGCAACGGATGCCACCGATTCGTCTACTAGGGGAAGGCCTCCTGCGCAATGCGTCCCGACTGCGCTCGCGTCTCCGGGGGGAAAGTGAGTTCGAGCGCTGGTGGGCATCGCGGCCGGAAAGCTACGCGGACGACTACTTCTTCGCCACCGATGCGTACCGGGATGCCCTGATTGATCGGTTGATGTCTTGGCATCCGACTGCGACGAGCTTCCTCGAGCTGGGCTGCAGCGGCGGCGCCAACCTGCGCCTGCTGGCCGACCGCAAGCTAGAGGCCGAGATCGAAGGGATCGAGGTTGGGGAGGCCGTCGTCAACCGAGCACGAATCCTGTTTGAGACCCACGGATACCGTGACGTGCGCCTGCAGGCCGGCCGCATCCAGGACCTATTGCCGCTTGTCGATCAACGGGATGTTGTCTTTTCGTGCGGCGCTCTGTGTTACATCTCGCCAGGTGAAATCGAAGGGGTCCTAGGGGAAATCGTCAGAGTGGCGCGCCTCGGTTGCGTGCTCACGGAGCCTTATGCGGACGGCTCCCACGTCAAACTTCCCGGCGCCAACATTTGGAACCACGATCTGCACCTATTGGCTGGTGCGACCTGGGACGTCACCCCTGAACCGGTCATTTGGGGCAGTGCGGATCCCTCGCAGGTTGAGACCCGCTTCTGGCGTGTCTCTGGCCAGCCGAGATGAGATCACACGCCAGCTCGCCCATCTTCGGTGCTCCGGAAGTGGGTCCGCCCCATGCCCCATGGCACTGACGGCATTCTCGGTTTCGTCGAGCGCGGTACGCGGCCGCTCTGCCCTCGCCCACTCAAGCAAAGCGCCATCGTGTCTGGCTGAACTGCTCGCCCTTGCCGAAGCCGAGAATCGTCGTGGGCGCGACCCTATAGAGGAGCGCCTTACCCGCACGGATCGCGTCGCTGAGACCAAACCACGTGCCCTCGGGTGCTGTGAAGTGCGCCCCATACTTCGACTCGTAAGCATTGGCGACCTGTTCGAGCTCCGCTGCATCGCCGACCTCGACGGCGTGTCCTTCGACCACGACATCGAGACCGTCGAGACCGTTCTGGCCGGTGGTGAGAATGCACTGTGGGTTCTGCCGGAGGTTCTTTGCCTTACGCTCGTCCGGACCCGTGCAAAAGTACATCGCGTCGTCGTGCCACACAGCCAACAGCGGCGTCACGTGTGGGCGTCCATCGGGACGCACCGTCGAGATCCAGAACACCTCCGCCTCGTCGATGTGCCGTCGGCCCTCCGCCCAACCTGCCGGGGTCGCCCCCGGGCTGCTGAAACCAGTGTGTAGCTCCGTCACCGGCATCTTCACCGCCATACCATCTCCCTTTAGCTGAAACGAGGATTATCTCTCATAGACTCGCCGACGGCCCGAAGTCATCGGTGGACCGCCGCCGCTCCCGCGCAATTGCGAGAGCGCACGCGCCGCAACCGCTCGCTCGCGCCTTGGACGATTTCCAAGCGGACGACGTGACCATCGGCTCACGGTCGCTCCGACCAGGCGTTGCGGAAGTGCGCCACCCGGTCGCTCGCGGGGGCACGGTCGTCGTCCGGAGCGGTAGTGAAGGATGGGCGGGGGGTGGGTCCCTCTTGTGCGCGAAAGCGGAAGTGATCGGAGCACCTGGGCGCTAGCTCAGCGAACTCGCGAACACTCATCGGTCTCGAAGCCGGCGCCCTACGCGGCGGGCGTCGCCGGAACCCGCGGCTCGCGCCCGCCGACGAAGTAGATCAGCGCGGCCGCACCACCCAGGATCAGGATCCCGAACACGAGCAGGACAATCGATGCCCACAGGAGGGCGGGCAGCTTTGCGCCAGCGGCGAGGTCGGCGGAAACCCCGCGCAAGCCGTCCGGCCGCATCACGACGACCGCCCAGCGTCCCTGTTTGACGCTCCAGGTGAGCGACTGGCTGCCCGGGCCCGCCACGCGAGCCACCCAGAACGTCGCGCGGGTTGGAGGAATCGCAGGCGCTCCGCCGGGCTTGGCGCGGTAGCTCGGCCGGTACGTCGTGCCGAACGGGTTCGCGTTGACGTCCACCACCTCCGAGTGCGCCACGCCGGCCAGATAGCGGTCGACGTCGTCCTTGCGGGCGATCCCGATGAAGGCGGCTGGTTCGGATTCGCGCTGTGGCCGCGGATGCGCACGTCGGTCTCCATTGGGGACCTCCTCGATAGGTGTGTGATGCTGGCGGATGGTCCACCGCCGACCCACCGGGAGGGTGGATCGGCGGTTTCGGACCAGAGCAAGCAGGTGAGCGGTATTGCGTGTCCGCCTCGCCTCACACGAGGTCGCGGCTACGCAGGCGCCAGGCGGCTGCCGCGAAGACGGTGAGTGTCCAGGCGACCATGACCGCGAGTGCGGGGCCGGGCGACAGCGCCCCGTGGGTGCCGCCGAGGACGCCGCCCGGAGCGCCGGCGAGCGGGAGGAAGCGACCGACTTCCGGGACCGCCTGGAAGACAGCCGGCTCAAGCGCCGCGGCCATGATGACGAGCCCGACGACGGTGACGATCTGGTTGCGTACCAGCGCACCGACGCAGACGCCGAGGGGGCCGAGCAGGGCAGCGACGGCCAGGTTACGCCACAGCACGTCGGCGATGCCGCCGGCGCCCAGCGTTGCTAGCCCGCGGCCTGACAGGACCAGCTCGCCGACGATGATGGTCGGCACCGTCACGAGGATCGAGAGGGCGATGCCGGCCACGGAGTAGGAGATCGCCTTGGCCGCGAGCAGCCGCAGTCGGTTGGGGGCGGCGAGCACGGCGCCTGTGATCGTGCGATGACGCCACTCGCCCGTCATCGCGATCGCACCGAGTATCACGATGATGTAGGTGATCGCGCTGTTGGTGAACAGCGCGTGCG